>NZ_JAELTJ010000186.1 GCF_016428805.1 Achromobacter sp. ASV32 | reverse complement strand
GGCCTACCTGGGCCTGCCGGCCCACACGGCGTTCGCCAACGGCGATATCCGCGTCGATGGCGGGGTGCGCACCGGCGACACCATCACGCCGTTCTACGACCCCATGATCGCCAAGCTGATCGTGCGCGGCGCCGACCGCGACCAGGCCCGCGCCCGCATGCTGCAGGCGCTGGCGCAGACCCAGGCGGTAGGCGTGCAGACCAACGTCGCCTTCCTGTCGCGCCTGATGCGCGACAGCGCCTTCGCCGCGGCCGACCTGGACACTGGCCTGATCGAACGCCAACGCGCCACGCTGCTGCCCGAACCCGCACCCGCCGCCCCCTTGGCGCTGGCCCTGGCCTCGGCCGCGGTGCTGGTGCGCCAGGGCCTGGCGCAGCCCCATCCCCCGGCCACGGCCCCGCGCCCCGCCGACCCGTGGGACGCCCGCGACGGCTGGCGCCTGGGCAACCGCTACCAGCGCACACTGCAATGGATCGACAACGGCGAGACCCGCCACGTCGTGGTCGCACGCCAGGGCGGCGACTGGACCCTGGACAGCGGCGCCGGCCCGCAGCCGTTCACCTGGCGCGCGCTGGGCGGCAACGCGGCCGGCACGCCGGGTTTCGTCCATGACCTGCGCATCACCCTGGGCGGCTTGGAAAGCGCCGGCACGGTGGTGCTGCACGCCGACAAGGCCCACGTCTTCGGCACCGGGGACGCCGGCGGCGCCCACGTGCTGGACCTGTACGACCCGCTGGCGCACGCCCAGGACACCCAGGGCGAGCACGGCGGCGGCCTGACCGCCCCCATGCCGGGCAAGATCATCTCCATCGCCGTCAAGGCCGGCGACAGCGTCACCAAGGGCCAGCCGCTGCTGGTGATGGAGGCCATGAAAATGGAGCACACCATCTCGGCGCCCGCCGACGGCAAGGTCGAGGAACTGTTCTATGCCGTGGGCGACCAGGTGACCGAAGGCGCCGAGCTGGTGGCCATCGGCGCCTGATCGGTCTGCGCAAGACCCTGCGGGCGGCTGGCGCTTTAGTTTCGCGTCAGCCGGCTGTTTATAGAATGCAGATTCCGGCGCCGCCCGCGCGCCTGCCGCGCGTTCTTTGCCAATGCCCGCCCCAGACTCCCCCAGTCCGCTGTACCGTCCCGCATTCCTGCATTTTCTATCCGCGCGCATCGGCGCGTCGCTGGCCTTCCAGATCGTCTCGGTGGCCGTGGGCTGGCAGATCTACGCCCTGTCCGGCAGCGCGCTCGACCTGGGCCTGATCGGCCTGGCGCAGTTCCTGCCCATGGCGGCCCTGACCCTGGTGGTGGGCCACGTGGCCGACCGCTATGACCGCCGCAAGATCGTCGCCCTCTGCATGGCGGTCGAGACCCTGGCCACCCTGGTGCTGGCCATCGCCGCGCTGCATGGCTTTGGCGGCAAGCCCCTGATCTACGCCACGCTCATCATCATGAGCTCGGCACGCGCCTTTGAATCGCCCACCCTGTCCACCCTGATCCCGGCCGTGGTGCCGCGCGAATGGCTGCCGCGCGCCACCGCGCTGTCCTCGTCCGCCGGCCAGATCGCGCAGATCGCCGGCCCGGCGCTGGGCGGCATCGGCTATGGCCTGGGCGCCGGCTGGATCTACTGCGTGGCCGCCGCGCTGTACCTGTGCGGCTTCGCCTCCATCGCCAGCATGTCCATCGACCGCGCGCCCCCGCGCAAGGAACCCACCACCTGGCGCACCCTGTTTGCCGGCATTACCTTTATCTTCCAGCGGCGTCTGCTGCTGGGCACGTTGTCGCTGGACCTGTTCGCCGTGCTGCTGGGCGGCGCCACCGCCTTGCTGCCGATCTTTGCCAAAGACATCCTGAACGCCGGCCCCTGGGCGCTGGGCGCGCTGCGCGGCGCGCCGGCCTGCGGCGCCATGCTGATGTCGCTGACCCTGGCCCGCCTGAGCCTGGGCGAACACGTCGGCCGCCTGCTGTTCGGCGCGCTGATCCTGTTCGGCCTGGCCACCACCGTGTTCGGCCTGTCCACGTCCATCCCGCTGTCGATCGGCGCGCTGGTCGTACTGGGCGCGGCCGACGCCATCAGCGTGGTGGTGCGCTCATCCCTGGTACAGCTGAACACCCCCGACCACATGCTGGGCCGCGTCAGCGCCGTGAACACGCTGTTCGTCGGCGCCTCGAACCAGCTGGGAGAATTTGAATCCGGCGTCATGGCCGCGCTGTTCGGTGCGGTGCCTGCGGTGGTGATCGGCGGCGTCGGCACCATCGCGGTGGCGGGGCTGTGGATGCGGTGGTTTCCCGAACTGAGAAAACTCAAGAGCCTGCATGGGGAATCGGCGCCCGCGTAGCGCGGCGTGGCGGACGGCGCAGGCCGCCTCATCGCATCAGACGCATTATCCTATCGCCACGCATCGTTCCGTGACCACGCGGGTTCGCGCGCTGGCCCCCGCTTCATCTCATCATCACGTAGAGGTTCCTGCCATGACAGCTTCTTCCCAAACCCCGTTGATCCTGATCACAGGCGGCAGCCGCGGCGTGGGCGCGGCCACCGCGCGCCTGGCCGCCGAACAGGGCTACGACGTCGCGATCAGCTACGTCTCGAACGAGTCCGCCGCGCATGACGTCGCCGCCCACATCGAAGCCCATGGCCGCCGCGCGCTGGCCGTGCGCGCCGACAGCGCCGACCCCGAACAGGTCACCCAATTGTTCGCCGCCATCGACCGCGAATTCGGCCGCATCGACGTGCTGGTCAACAACGCCGGCATCATCGCGCAGCAGTCACGGCTGGAAGACCTGGGCTACGAACGCATGCGACGCATCTTCGCCGTCAACGCCATCGGCCCCATCCTGTGCGCCCAACAGGCCATCAAGCGCATGTCCCACCGCCACGGCGGCCGCGGCGGCGCCATCGTCAATGTCTCGTCGGGCTCGGCGCGGCTGGGCAGCCCCAATGAATACGTCGACTACGCCGCATCCAAAGGCGCGCTGGAAACCTTCACCATCGGCCTGGCCAAGGAAGTCGCGCGCGAAGGCATCCGCGTGAACTGCGTGCGTCCCGGGCACATCTACACCGAGATGCATGCCAGCGGCGGCGAACCGGGCAGGGTGGACCGCGTCAAGGACACGATCCCCATGGGGCGGGGCGGTCAGCCCGAGGAAGTGGCGCGCGCGATCCTGTGGCTGGCGGGTGCGGAAGCGTCGTTCGTGACGGGGACGTTCCTGGATGCGACGGGCGGGAAGTGAGGGCCCGTCATCCCCACCCCAGCGCCCCAGCCACCCCATCCCACAACAGCTTCGTCGCCGTCACCACCAGTAAGCCATAGCACGCCCGCACCATCTGCGCCTGATTCAGCCGATGGTGCAGCCGCCACCCCGCCCACACACCAAAAAACGCCGCGGGCAGGCAGATCGCGACAAGCCCCCAGAACCCCGCCGTCAGTTCCCCCACCGCCAGCCAAGGCCCTGCCTTGAGCAGGTTGCCGATGGTGAAGAACATGCTGGTCGTGCCGCCATACATCTCCTTGGACAGGCCCAGCGGCAACAGGTACATGGCCAGCGGCGGCCCGCCCGAGTGCGCCACCATGGTCGTGATGCCGGATGCGCTGCCCGCCAGCAAGGCCTTGTTCTTCGACCTGGGACGTTCCCCCACCGCCGCGCCGCCGCGCCACCACAGCCAGGCAAAGAGCAACGTGGTGACGGCCATCAATATTTCGACGAAGTGACGGTTCACATGGCGCAGCACGAAGTAACCCGCCAGCACGCCCACCAGCAGCCCCGGCACCAGATACGTCAGATCGGGCCGCGACCAGGTGCGCGGACGCCAGTAGCGGAACGCATAGAAATCGGTCGCCACGAAGATCGGTGCCAGCAGGCTGCCCGCCTTGATGGGGTCCATCACCAGCGCCAGGAGCGGAATGCCGATGATGGCGAAGCCGCCCCCGAACGCCCCCTTCATGAAGCCGATGACACCGACGGCGACGACGGATACCGCAATGACCTGAAAACTGAAATCCATGATTGAAAACCGCTGACCCTGGCTATCGGATACGCACCGCCCGGTGCGTTGTGCGATGCCATCCTAGGCCCGATAATCGGCGCATCCAAATAATCGTCATGGATACGCTTTTCCATGCCCCTGTCCCGTTATAAAGACGTGGTCGACCGGCTGGCGTCCGCCATCCGCGCCGGCCGCCTGCGCCCCGGCACGCGCCTGCCCACGCACCGCGACCTGGCCGCCCGCGAAGGGCTGGCGCTGGCCACCGCCACGCGCGTCTATGCCGAACTGCAGGGAATGGGACTGGTCAGCGGCGAGTCCGGCCGCGGCACCTTCGTCAAGGAAGCGCTGCCGCGCGGCCACGGCATCGACCTGCGCGCCTGGAACGACGACACCACCGAACTCACCTTCAATTCCCCGACCCTGCCGGGCCAGTCCGACCTGTACCGCACCGCGCTGCGCCGGCTGGCCGCCAAGGGCGACGCCGACGCGCTGCTGCGCTATCGGCCCCACGGCGGCAGCGAGACCGAAAGGGCGATTGCAGCGGCCCACATGGTGGCCCGAGGCGTACCGGCCACCGCGGACTCGGCCTTGCTCGTCAGCGGCGCGCAGCACGGCCTGACCACCGCCGCCATGGCCTTGTTCGAGCCGGGCGACGTGGTGGCCGTCGACGCGCTGACGTACCCCGGCTTCAAGCTGGCGGCGGAATTCTCGCGATTGGAACTGGTCCCTGTGCCCGCCACGCCGGACGGGATGGATCTGGATGCCTTGGCGGACCTGTGCCGCCGCCGGCGCGTGCGGGCGGTGTACACCATGCCGACGCTGCACAATCCGCTGGGCTGGGTGACAAGCCTGGCTTGGCGCGAGGCGCTGGCGGCGATCATCCGCCGGCAGGGATTGATACTGATCGAGGACGGCGCCTACGCCTTTCTGGCCGAACCTGCGCCGCTTCCGCTGGCGGCCTTGATACCCGAGTCCACGCTATACGTCTCCAGCCTGTCCAAGAGCGTGGCCACGGGCCTGCGCGTAGGCGCCATCAGCGCGCCGGCGGCCTGGGTGCCGAAGCTGGAACGCGCCATCCGCGCCACCACCTGGAACACGCCCGCCACCATGACGGCCATCGTCTGCGGCTGGATCGAAGACGGCACCGTGGCGCGGCTCGAAGCCGAAAAGCGTCGCGACGCCGCGCAACGCCAGCACATCGCCGCCGACATCCTGGACGGGCTTGGCCCGGTCAGCCACCCCACGTCCTACTTCGTCTGGCTGCCGCTGGCGCAAGAGGTGCGCGCCGACGCCATCGCGATGGCCTTGATGCGTGAGCGGATCTCGGTCTCCACGGCGCATCCCTTCGCCGTCTCGCACGTGCCACATGCCATCCGCCTGGCGCTGGGGTCGGTTGGGCTGGACGAACTGCGGCGGTCGTTAACAGCCGTGGCGCGCGTGATCGCGGACCAGACCGACCGGTAGCACCCGGGTAAAACCCGTAGGCGGCCTGCTGTGCCACCGCCCCGTTTCCCCCTTATGATCAACAACGCGCCAGCCCTGCCACCCGCGGCCGGCCGCCAGAACGTCATCCCCGTTCCCAGTACCTTCCTAACGGATACCCGCCATGTCCTCACGCGTTGAATCCGGCCACACCCTCGTGCCGGCAAAAACCGCCTTGCTGGTCATGCACTACCAGACCGACATCACCACGCTGTTCCCGTCGGTTGCCCCCACCTTGCTCGCCAACACGCGCCAGCTCTGCGACGCCGCGCGCCACGCCGGCATCCCCGTCTATTTCGCCAAGATCCACTTCAGCCCCGACTATCCCGAGGTCAGTCCGCTGAACAAGAACGGCCAGGGCATCAAGCAGATGGGCCTGTTCACCGACGACGAAATCTCGCCCGAGCTCGGCCGGCGGGTCAGCGAACCCGTCATCATCGCCCACCGCGCCAGCGTGTTCTTCGGCACCGACCTGGAACTGCGCCTGTCCGCCCAGGGCATCGATACGCTCATCATGGTCGGCATCGCGTCCACCGGCGTCATGCTGTCGTCCATCGCCTATGCCAGCGATGCGGACTTCCGGCTGTACACCGTCAAGGACTGTTGCTTTGATCCGGACCCGGTCGTGCACGAGCATCTGTTCGCCACGGCCTTCACCTCGCGCACCCACGTGCTGTCGCTGGATCACGCCTTGTCGTTGCTGGCCTGACAGCACGGCAACGCACGCGGACGCCAGCGGCCGGCAGCCACGCCCACCAATTGCAGTCCGACACAATTGGCAAACTGCTGTCCGACGCGTAGCCGGGCAGCCCACTAACATGGCGCCGCACATTGCGCCCAGACGCGGGCGGCACTGAAGATCCAGGCCGTCACCCGGGAGGGGCTTCCCCCGGCAATCGCTTGCCAGGGCAGGCAAGCGCAAGGCGCTTTTCACGAGTCCGACAAGAAGATATCCAACATGCAAACCCGTCCGAACGCTCGCTTCTCCCCCCGCCGCCTGCGCGCCGTCCTGGCCGGCCTGTGCGCCGCCACCCTGGCCACGGTATTCGTGCCCACCGCCATCGCCGCCGAACCGGCCACCCCCACCAAGCTGGACGTCGCCCAGGCCGCCGCCGTGACGCCGCCCGACGCGCCCACCGTGTTGAACATCATCTACGAAGTCGACACCAAAGGCGCCGATACCTATCAGATGCCCGACGGCAGCGTGGTCAACTACTGGTTCGGCCATGCCTTTGACCTGGACGGCATCCGCTACTTCACCGGCTTTGTCTGGCACACCCGCGCCACGTACGGCAAGCCCATCGAAGAAGCCGGCCCCGACACCCAGGTCAACCTGTCCGAAGTCACCTTCACCCTGACCGGCTCGTCGCCCGAACGCCCCTGGAAATTCCGCGGCCTGGAATTCACGATCGGCGAGTTCGGCGCCTACGAGCGCCCCGAAAACGTCGACACCCGCCGCAAGCCCCTTGAATACCGCACCCCCGCCGGCAAACTGCTGCTGGCCGTGCCCACCGAAGGCTTCGAAAACGGCGTCAACTTCGAAGGCTACGCCCTGTTCGTCTTCAACATCGGCCCGCGCGACGAACTCAAGGACAACGTCTGGACCTACGTCGGCAGCCTCCTCACCGGCGATGACAACGCCGCCGCCTGCGACGGCGGCGAAGTCATGCCTTGCGCCACCCGCAGCGGCAAACTGGGCTTTGCCGCGCAGGCCGGCAGCGACATGCCCCGCCTGACCGTCACGCCCAGCGGCACCATGATCACCGGGCCGGGCAAGACCCGCCAGCTGGGCGCGGCCGACACGCTCACCTACGTCTACGACGCGGCCAAGAAGAAGTACGCCGAGAAGTAAGCCGCAAGGCAAGCCGCGACCATCGCATTGCAAGCCCGCGGCCGGACCCGCGGCTTGCGATGCCCCCCGTGTCGTCGGGGACGTGTAGGGCCCGCAGTAACCTGCGATCGCCAAGACCCATTGCATGGGCACCCCCGGCGACATCATCCAACCCAGGCGCGAGCGCACGATGCAGAAAATCGAAGGCGCGACATTGCAGATGGCCCATGACAAAGGCCAATCCCATTTTCAGAACCTGCATCTGCACGACTGCACGTTCGACAACTGCAGCCTGTCGATGGTGAAGATTCCCGCGCGCATGTCACGCGTGCAGCACGTCCGCCTGTCCGGCTGCCGCGCCGTCAACGCGATGATCATGCCCTGCGTGTTCGAAGACGTGGTGGTCCAGGACCTGTCCACCAACCCCATCCTGCTCGTGTGGGCCTCGTTCTTTCGCCGCGTGACACTGGTCGGCAAGATCGGCAAGATCAACCTCAACCTCGCCCCCGAAGCCTTCTGCCAAGACGGCCCGCGCCTGGCCCAGTTCGCCGCCGCCCGCGCCGCGTTCTACGCCAACACCGACTGGGCCCTGGACATCAGCGAAGCCAAGCTGCTGGGCCTGCGCTGCGAAGGCGTGCCCCTGCACCTGATCAAACGCGATCCGCGGACTCAGGTCATCCTCGACAAGCGCGGCCGCTATCCCGGCCACCAGGCCCTGGACAAACGCTTTGCCCAGGCCTTCCCCATCGCCGACAGCGTGCTGAGGGGATTCGATGAGTCCGACCACCCCGCCATGCTGATGGCCGCATCGCTGGCCGCGCCCAAGAAGCGGCGCGACGAAGAGCTGGGCGCGATTGCCGAGCTGCGTACGTTGGGGTTTCTGGAAGACGCCTGACGCTAGCGCAGCGCCGCGACTTCAACCGAGCGCGCGCCACACGCCTGCACCAGTTCGGGATCATGGCTGGCGAACAGCACCACGCGGTCTTGCGCCCAGGTCTTGAACACCTCGGCCAGCACGTTGCGCGCCGCCGTATCCAAGCCGTTGCTCGCGCCATCGGCAATCACCACCGCCGGATGCCCCAGGTTGGCCGCCGTCAGATAGACCTTGCGGCGCGTGCCCGTCGACATCTGCTCGAAGCGCTTGTCCAAATGCGGCTCCAGGCCCAGGCGGCGCGCCAGGTCGAGCGTGGCGTCGTCCAGCGGCACGCCTTTCTCGGACGCCACCTGCGCCAGCAAGCCGCGGCCCGTCTGCATCGGCGCCGTCAGGCAGTTGTCCGGCACATACGCCAGCCGGGCTCGGGCCGCTTGCGGCGCGTGCGTCAGCGAATGGCCGTCGATCCAGACGTCGCCGGCATCCGGCGCGATCACGCCCGCGATGATGCCCAGCAGGCTGGATTTGCCCGTGCTGTCTTCTTCGCACAGCGCCACGCAGCCCGGCGGGAACGTGTGCGTCAGGCCTTGGAAGACGACGTAGTCGCCGTAGTGTTTGGTGAGGTTGTCGATGCGTAGCATGGGGGAATTTTCGCAGGAATGGCGGCGGGCGGCCATCGGTGGTGGCCCCGATCAGAACGGTTTGATCAGCACCAGCAGAATGATCGGCACCGGCGCCGCCAGCACCATCGGCAACAGCCGCCCGCATCCCCCGAGGCGTCCGAGCAGGCCTACTGCATCGAGCTGGGTGCGTCGTGGGTAGGGCGGCCCAGGCTTGCGTCATCCGTGCAGGCACGCGCGGATTCCAGCAGGGCGTCGGTCAAGGTGCCCACATGC
>NZ_JAELTJ010000185.1 GCF_016428805.1 Achromobacter sp. ASV32 | reverse complement strand
TCGCGGTCATACCAGATCACCAACATCTTCAAGCAGTCCAGCGTGCTGGACAACCTGGTGCTGGCCGTGCAGGCGCACGCCGGCAGCAGTTTCCGCTTCTGGCGGCCGCGCGCCGCCGAGTCCGACCTGTACGAACAGGCCCGCGAACTGGCGCGCGAATGCGCCATCGACGCTGCCTTGCTGGACCGCGCCGCCGGTACGCTGCCGCATGGCGAACAGCGCAAGGTGGAATTCGCGCTGGCCCTGGCGGCCCGCCCCAGCGTGCTGCTGCTGGACGAGCCCATGGCCGGCATGGGGCCCGACGAGACCCTGCGCCTGACCGAACTGATCGAAGCCCTGCGCGGCCGCGCCGCGATGCTGCTGGTCGAGCACGATATGCAGGCGGTGTTCCGCTTGGCCGACCGCATCTCGGTGCTGGTCTATGGCCGCGTGATCGCCACCGGCACGCCCGATGAGATCCGCGCCAACCCGGACGTGCGCCAGGCCTACCTGGGCGATGATGAGACGGCGCCCGCGCGCCAGGAGACAGCCTGATGCTCAGCATTGAATCGGCCCAGAGCGGCTACGGCGCCAGCCAGGTGCTGTTCGGCGTGGACTTGCAGATCGGCGCCGGCCAGGTGGTGACCCTGCTGGGCCGCAACGGTATGGGCAAGACCACGCTGCTGCGCACGCTGTTCGGCCAGCTGCCGCTGCGCGGCGGCAAGATCAGCTTTGCCGGCCAGGACATCAGCGGCTGGAGCCCGGACCGCATCGCGCGCACCGGCATGGCGATCGTGCCCGAAGGGCGCCAGTGCTTTCCGAATCTGACCGTGCGCGAGCACCTGACGGCCTTCGTGGCTGCGCGCAACCCGTCCATCGGCGAGCCCTGGACGCCCGAGCGCGTGTTCGAGCTGTTTCCGCGGCTGGGCGAACGCGCCCGCAACATGGGCAACCAGTTGTCGGGCGGCGAACAGCAGATGCTGGCCATCGGCCGTGCGCTGGTCACCAATCCGCGCCTGCTGATCCTGGACGAGGCCACCGAGGGCCTGGCGCCCAAGATCCGCGAAGAAATCTGGCACTGCCTGGCGCGCCTGCGACAGGCTGGCCAGACAATCCTGGTGATCGACAAATACGTCGAACGCCTGCTCAGCCTGGCTGACCGCCACGTCATCCTGGAGCGCGGCAAGGTGGTCTGGAACGGCGATTCCGCCGCGCTGGATGCCGACCGCGGCCTGTGGGAACGCTACCTGGGCGTGTAGTGCGAAAGCCGCGGCCTCGATGCGGGCAGCGGCCTTTCTTTCGATATAAAACGCAATAAAGCCGCGGATAGGATCAGCCTGAACGAAATAGGCTGACCTTTGGCAAATTCGCGCGTTTATGCCTGTTTCAATTCATCCCGCTGTTCTCTACACTTAGCGCGCCGTGCGATCCCGCGTGGATGCGTCACGTCTCAACCAGGGCCCACCGTTACAGCAGGCCCGGACTGTCAGGAAGACTTCGCATGGCGAAATGGGGTTTGCGCAAAAAATCATTGATGGCGCTGTTGCTGGCATGCCTGGTCGCCCTGGCGCCGGCCGCGCTGATCGGCTGGCAGGTCCTGGACGGGGTACGCGACCATTTCGGCCGCGCCTTCGCCGACAACTTCACCCAACTGAACCGCCAGCGCATCCTGGCGCCGGTGTCGCGCGAACTGGCGCTGTCGCAGCGCCTGGCCGACAGCGAAGTCACCCGCCGCTGGCTGCGCAACGAGAGCGATCCGGCCGCGCGCGAGCTGTTCTTCCGCGAGGCCGACGGCTACCGCCGCGACCTGCTGGGCCGCGCCTACTTCATCGCCAGCGCCGCTACCGGGCACTACTACTTCAACGATGAGCAGCCGCTGTCCGAGGTGCCGCGCTACACGCTCAGCCGCGATGCGGCCGACGACGGCTGGTTCTACAGCACGCTCAAGTCGCCGAACCGCTACAACATCAACGTCAATCCCGACCTGAAGCTCAAGACCACACGGGTCTGGATCAACGTGCAGGTGCGCGATGGCGACAAGGTCATCGGCCTGACCGGCGCCGGCCTGGACGTCGGTGGCTTCCTGCGCGACTTCGTCAATAGCGGACAGCCGGGCGTCACGCCCATCATCGTCGACGAAGACGGCGCCATCCAGGCGCACATGGATCCCACCCTGATCGCCTACAACTCGGGCGCGAGCGGGGCGGGCGGCAAGGACGGCCGCGGCATGGTCTTCAACCTGGTGGACGCCGGCCATGGCCGCGACGATCTGCGCTCGGCGCTGCATGCCGCCCAGGCTGACCCGCAGTCGGTGCAGTCGGCCTGGGTCACCATGGACGGCGTGCGCCAGCTGGTCTCGGTGGCCTATATGCCGGAACTTCACTGGCATGTGCTGACCGTGGTGGACCTGGGCGCTGCCCGTGTCCTGGATACCGACTGGCTGTGGCCCGCCGCCATCGGCCTGGTGCTGCTGTTCGCGGCGCTGTTGCTGTGCTTTGGCTACGCCATCGAACGCCTGATGTTGCGCCCGCTGCGCCGGCTGCAGCAGTCGGCGCGCGCCATCGCCAACGGCAGCTACGACGTGCGCCTGCCGCCGGGCGGGCAGGACGAGATCGGCGACCTGAGCCGCGCCTTCGGCGTCATGGCCGACAAGGTGCGCCAGCACACCGCCGAACTTGAAAGCAAGGTGCGCGAACGCACGTCCGCGCTGGAAGACGCCAACCGCGCCATGGCCGCCGCGCACAAGAAGATCGGCGATTCCATCGACTACGCCAGCCTGATCCAGCGGGCCATCCTGCCCGACCGCCAACTGACCCAGTCGCTGGGCGCGCACCACTTCGTGCTGTGGAAGCCGCGCGACGTGGTCGGCGGCGACTTCTACGTGTTCCGCTCCGATGGCAACAATTGCCTGCTGGGCATCATGGACTGCGCTGGCCACGGCGTGCCCGGCGCGCTGATGACGATGCTGGCGCGCGCCGCCATCGACCTGGCCATCACCGAGGCGGGGCCGGCCGACCCGGCCGGCATCCTGACGCGCACCGACGGCGCCATCCGGGCGATGCTTGCGGACGCGCAACTGCCCCGCGCCCTGGCCACCAATACCGATGCGGGCCTGGTATATATTGACCGCGAATCCGGCACGTTGCGGTATGCCGGCGCCAAGATCAGCCTGTTTGCCAGCGACGGCAAGACCCTGCGCGAAGTGCCCGGCGGCAAGCGTGCGCTGGGCGACAAGCGGATGGGGGTTTACCAGAACATCGAGCTGCGCATGGAGCCCGGCTGGACGTATTACCTGGCCACCGACGGGTTCCTGGACCAGGCGGGCGGCGAGCACGGTTTCGGTTTTGGCAACACGCGTTTCGCCGAAATGCTCAAGAGACACGCGCAGCAGCCGTTAACCGACCAGGCGGCCGCTTTTTCCGAGGCCCTGGCCCGTTACCAAGGCGGGCAGCCGCAGCGCGACGACATTACTTTGCTGTCTTTCCGTTTCGAATAATCGTTATCAGGGCGGTAACTCCCATGAATGCCTCCGATCTCTATGCATTGGGCGAGCGGTTCGACCAGAACCGCACTCTGCTGTGCTTCAACGGGCCGATCTCCCGCAGCCTGATCGAGGAAATCGGCAATGCGCTGAAGAACTACCTGAATGCCGAGCACGCCCGGCCGGCGGAAGCCATGGATGTGTTCTCGGTCTACATCGAGATGATCCAGAACATCCGCCAGTACGCCGCGCAGAACGGCGACGCCGATGCCGCCGCCACCGTGGTGATCGGCCGCCGCGACGAAAGCCGCTACGTGGTCTCGGCCGGCAACCTGGTCAAGGCCGAAGACGGCCGTCACCTGGTGGACCGTATTCAGCGGCTGGCCGCGCTGGACAAGGCGGCCCTGAAAGCCGAATACAAGGCCCAGCTGCACAAGCCGCGCACCCCCGGCGTCGCGTCGGGCGCCGGCCTGGGGCTGATCGACATCGCGCGCCGGGCGGGCGCACCGCTGGAAGCCAGCCTGACACCCGCGGCGGGCGAGGGCAAGGCGTTCTTCAGCCTGAGCGTCGTGATCTGACCGCCGCCCCTGCCGCGCGCCATAGACCCTTTTCGGAGTGATTGATGAAAGACCTGAATATTCCCGGGACCCAGTCCACGCCCGCCATCACCGCCGACTTTGCCGCCGGCGTGCTGGCGATGCGCGGCGATTCCTACCCCGAGAATTCCTTCGAGCTGTTCGGCCCGGTGATCGAGTGGGTCGAAACCTACCTGCAGGCGGGCGATGCGCCGCTGAACCTGGAGCTTGAACTGCTGTACCTGAACACCAGCAGCATCAAGTCGGTGATGGACATCTTCGACCTGCTGGAAGCCGCCCACGGCAAGGGCCGCAGCGTCAGCGTCACCTGGTTCTACGACATGCGCAACGAGCGCGTGGGCGAGCTGGCCGAGGAATTCAAGGAAGACTGCACCTTCCCGTTCTCGGTCGTCGGCCGCCAATGAAGGCCGGCAACGCCGAGCTGGACGAACGCATCGGCCGCCTGCTGGCGGACCCGGCCTACGCCGGACATCCCCTGCGCGAGGCGCTGCAGGACCTGTGGCGGCATACGGCCGAACAGATGGCGCGGATCGAACGCGTCACCCATCTGTCAGACGCCTATCAATCCATGGCGCACCAGCGCGAGATGGGGCTGTGTGAACAATTCGACCGGCAGTTGCGGCGGCTGACGCGCATCGCGCGCATTTCCGACCACTACCAGAGCATGATGCGCGACCTGAACGCAGCGCTGGAAGAAACCTCCCGCCGCGATCCCCTGACGAGCCTGCTGAACCGGCGCGCCCTGATGGAGATGATCAAGCAGGAGGTCCAGCGCGCCGCCCGCGGGGGCCAGGCCTTCGTGGTCGCCATGCTCGACGTGGACCACTTCAAATCCGTCAACGACCGCTACGGTCATGAAACTGGCGACCGCGCCCTGGTCGAGCTGGCCGGCGCCATGCGCAGCAGCCTGCGTGAATACGACCTGTGCGGCCGCTGGGGCGGCGAGGAATTCCTGGTGTTGCTGCCCGCGACCGCGCCGGAAACGGCGCAAGGCGTCATGGACCGGCTGGTGAGCGCGGTACGCGGCCTGACGATCAACGTGGGCGCCGACGTGCTGCGCCTGACCGTCAGCATTGGCATGGCGTACCACCAGCTCGGCGAGTCCTTTTCAGAAACGCTCAGCCGGGCGGACCAGGCGCTGTACCTGGCCAAGCAGGATGGACGTGATCGCGTCGCCCCTGGATTCCCCCGGCGCTGATGAACCCGGAATCGCTGTCTTCCGGTATGGAGCCCCTTATGCTTGATTCTCATCCAGGCGGTTCTGGCGCGGCCCCAGAGGGTGCCGCGTGGCAGGTGGACAACTACCTGGCGTCGATGGACCGGGCGCTGCTGCTGTTCGATTTCGACGCCGCAGGCTCCCTCCTGAACGCGAATGAAAACTTCCTGGCCGCCATGGGCTATGCCCGCGGCGACATCGCCGCCCTGCGCCACGACCTGCTGTGCGGCAGCATGGACGATGGCAAAGGCATCGCCAGCGCCGAAAACATCTGGGCGCGGTTGCGCCGCGGCGAATTTTTCTCCGGCACCTGCCGCTACCGCAGGCAGGACGGCGGCTCCATCTGGATTGAAGCCACCTACCTGCCCATGCGGGACGAATCCGGCGAGGTCCGCCGCATCGCGGTCATTTCGCGCAAATCCATCGCCGACGCCGAACGCCAGGAAGAGATCCGCCTGCTGCTGCTCGGCATCAACGAGACCGGCAACGCCGTGGCCGTATCCGGCCGCGACGGCCGCATCGTCTACGTCAATGAAGGTTTCCAGCGCATGCTGGGCTTTGGCCGCGCCGACGCGCTTGACCAGGAACTGGGCGAGCTGCTGGCCGGCGGGCGCCCCGACGGCGGCACCCGCGAGGAACTGGACCGCCGCATTGCCTGCCGCGAGGGCTACCACAAGGACGTGCTGGTCTACGACCGCTGCGGCAAGCCGCTGTGGGTGTCGGTCATGGCCAACTCCGTGTTCGACGAGCGCGGCTCGCTGGTCAACATCGTCGACGTGCTCACCGACATCACCCCCACCAAGGTGCACGAGGTGCTGCAGCGCCGCGTGCTGCAGGCCATGGTCAACGAGGCCTCGGTGGTGGAAGTGATGAACATGGTCTGCCGCGAGGTCGAACGCCTGGCGCCCGAAGTTGTCGCTACCGTGCTGCGCGTGGACGAGGCCGGCAAGCTGCGGCCCCTGGCCGCGCCCAGCATGCCGTCGGCCTACGCCGAGGCCCTGGACGGCGAAGCCATCGGCCCGCAGTCCGGCGCCTGCGGCACCGCCGCCTTCCTGGGCCGTCCGGTCATCGTGCCCGACATCGGCACCGACCCGCTGTGGGACAACTACCGCCACCTGCCGCTGCCGGACGACATCAAGGCCTGCTGGTCCTCGCCCATCAAATCCAGCGATGGCCGCGTGATCGGCACATTCGGCTTCTATTTCCGCGAACGCCGCCTGCCCGATGATTTCCATCATCGTCTGGTCGACGTCTGCGTCTACCTGTGCGCGCTGGCGCTGGAACGCGAAGAGGCCCGCGCCCGCATCCGCCAGCTGGCGTTCTACGACGAACTGACCGGCCTGCCCAACCGCAACCTGCTGCTGGCCCAGGCCGAGCAGGCCATCGCCCGCGCCGAACCCGAGCGCAAGCGCGTGGCCGTGCTGTTCCTGGACCTGGACCGCTTCAAGCAGGTCAACGACACCCTGGGCCACCCCATCGGCGACGCCCTGCTGCGCGACGTGGCCCAGCGCCTGCGCCGCCTGGCCCGCGCCACCGACATCGTCGGCCGCCTGTCGGGCGACGAGTTCGTGATGCTGATGCCCGATTTCGAACACGGCCGCCTGACCGCCGCCGCCGAACACATCCTGGTGGCCCTGGCGCAACCGTTCGTGGTGGGCGGCATCACGCTGAATCCGTCGGTCAGCATCGGCATCAGTGTGTTCCCGGAAAACGGCCGCGACATGGACACGCTGCTGCGCCACGCGGACATGGCGATGTACCAGGCCAAGACCGCGGGCCGCAACCGCATTTCGTTCTTCAGCGCCGAAATGAACCGCCAGGCCCAGGAACGCCTGGCGCTGGAAGCCGCCCTGCGCGACGCCCTGGAAGGCCGCGCGCTGCGGCTGCACTACCAGCCGCAGGTCGGCCTGAAAAACGGCAGCCTGTACGGCGTCGAAGCCCTGGCCCGCTGGCGCCACCCGACATTGGGCGACATCTCTCCCGCCCGCTTCGTGCCGCTGGCCGAAGAGTGCGGCCTGATCGGCGACCTGGGCGACTGGGCCGTACGCGAAGCCTGCTCGCAGCTGTCAATCTGGCGCCACAAGGGCCTGCGCGTGCCGTCGGTATCGGTCAACCTGTCCGCCACGAACTTCCACAACCTGAACCTGCCCCGCATGATCGCGGCAACGCTAGCCGAATTCGGCCTGGCGGCATCGGACCTGATGCTGGAAATCACCGAAGGCGTGGTGCTGGACGCCACGGCAGGCACGCTGCGCACAATCGCGGAACTGCACCGCCTGGGCGTGCGCCTGTCGATGGACGATTTCGGGACCGGCTATTCCAGCCTGGGGCACTTGCGGCGCCTGATCGTCGACGAACTGAAGCTGGACCGCAGTTTCGTTCAGGGACTCGAGAGCGATGACGCTGCGCGGGCGTTGACGAGCGCGGTGATTCGGATTGGCGAGAGTCTGAGTTTGCCGGTGGTTGCCGAGGGGATCGAGAATGAGGAGCAGCGACGGTTCTTGATTGAGCAGGGGTGTGCGGCAGGACAAGGGTTCTTGTTTTCGCCGCCGTTGCCGGCGGATGATCTTGAAGAATGGTTGCGGGCGCGGGGGTGATCGGTTTTTTTTGTGCGTAGGTGTGGGTTCTTGAGCCGCGCGTGTCGGTGTCGGGGTGGAGTGGGCGGGGCTACGATTGCGGTCCGGAGCCTTCGCTCCGGACTACCCCTTTGTCCTCCTCGTCCGCCTTCGGCTCCCTTCGGATTCCCTCGGGCGCATCTAACGCCCCGCCCACCCCACCCCGACACCGCCACGCGCTCTTGATGAGGTTTAGCGACGGATTTTGGGGCGGTCAGTGTGCTTGGCATGGTAGCCCCGGTCAGAGTGGGGGTGGAGGAGGGGGCGGTGCCCGCTTCGTGCCGGCCGCGCGGGCGGCCTTACGAAGCTTACGCGTCGTCTTGCGGAATGCGATGCCGCTGTCGCGTGTGGGTGGCAGTGCGGGTTTTCAGGGGCGGACGCTGCTGGTTTGTGGTGGCAACGTTGGGTGAGTCTGAGGTTCATCGTCGGCGTTGTTTTCAATGACGAAATGGTGCCCAGGTTCATCGTCGGCGCTGTTCCCAACGATGAAATGGCGCTCAACCCACACAGGCCTTATAGCGGCGCGGTTACCGTGTGCTCCACGCTATCGTGCAACGCGGGAGTGACGTTCCATGCTACTGCGTAGCACCGGATGGGCGACGCGAGCAATGATGAAATGGCGCTCACCCCACATAGGCCTGATAGCGGCGCGGTTACCGTGACGTTCCTCGCTACCGCGCAGCGCCGGATGGGCGGCGCGCGAGACGGTCAGCATGCGCAAGCCGGTGCCAGCCGCGCCGCCCATCACCGCCCCTCCCCCCTGACTGCGGACCCACTAGAAAACCGCTCCCCACCAGCGCGAAGCGCACCCCCAACATAGTCAGCAACATGAATGCCAAACGTGGCCGCCCGCGCGGCCGCGGCTTGGCGACCCTGTAGATTCCATTCCCTGACCACAGGTCCAGCAGCGCCACAAACCCAGACGCTCGTAGCCCCTTGCGGCGGCGGCATGCGGAGTGGGCAACCTCGATGCGCCCGAGGGAATCGGAAGGGAGCCGAAGGCGGACGACGATGACGACGGGGGAGCTGTCTCTTATACACATCTGACGCTGCCGACGACGATGCGGAAAAAAGGGGGGGGGGGGGGGGGGGGGGGGGGGGGGGGGGGGGGGGGGGGGGGGGGGGGGGGGGGGGGGGGGGGGGGGGGGGGGGGGGGGGGGGGGGGGGGGGGGGGGGGGG
>NZ_JAELTJ010000184.1 GCF_016428805.1 Achromobacter sp. ASV32 | reverse complement strand
CTATGAGGCGGGGTGGGATGCTCTCGTTGTGGCAGTCCGGCTGCTACCGGCTGATGGATGAGGACGTCCCTTACCCCGGCGCCCTCCCCACTCCAGAGGGCGCACCCACACCATACAAGGATGAGGAAGGGGGGGCCGCCGAGGCGAGTCCGGAGCGAAGGCTCCGGACCGCAATCGTAGCCCCGCCCTCACCGCCCACCAACGCAACAGGCGGCTCAAGAACCCCTGAGCCGCCTGTACACAACAACCATAAAACCAAAAAAACCTACGGCAACGCATCCCCCACACCCAGATCCGACGCCAGCGTCTTCAACCCGTCCCAGATGCGGGAGTCGAATTCGAGGAAGTCTGCGTTCAGCGCACGGTTGCGTGCTTCGTATTCGCCTGGATATTGGACGCCTTCCACGCCTGGTTGCGGCGGGCAGGCGTGCAGGTAGTCGATGAACGCGCCCACTTCCATCGAGCGCCAGTCCGTATTGAAGTCCACCTGCGGGTCCAGCAGCAGCGCGAACATATTGTTCGTCGCCACGCCATTGCGCGGGTGTTCGGGCTGGATCGTGCCGCCGCCCGACAGCACCCCGGCGAGCAGTTCGGCCACCAGTCCCATTGCGTAACCCTTGTGGCCGCCGAACGGCAGCAGGGCGCCCGGCGGGTCCGTGAACAGCGCGCCCGGGTCCGTGGTCGGATTGCCCTGCGCGTCGATCAGCGAGCCCGGCGGGGCCTGCTCACCTTTGGCGGCGAGCACCCGCGCCTTGTTCACCGCGATCGAGCTTGTTGCCATATCGACGATGAACGGCGGGCGGCCGCCCGGCAGCGGGCCGGCGAAGCATAGCGGGTTGGTCGTCAGGCAAGCGCGCGCGCCGCCGAACGGGGCTACCGTTGGCGCCCGGTTGATCACATTGGTGAATGCCAGCAGGATCAGGCCCTTGGCCGCCACCATTTCGCCGTAATGACCCATGCGCCCCAGGTGGTGGCTGTGGCGTAGCGTCAGAATGCACTGGCCGTGTTCCTGCGTGCGCTCGATGGCCTTCTCGATCACTACCTTGCCCACGTACTGGCCCAGTCCATGGTGGCCGTCGTACGCCAGCATGGCACCGCGGTCATTGAGCAATTCCGGGCGGCCGTCGGCTTGCGCCAGGCCTTCGCTCAGCACGCGCCGGTAGTTCGTCAGGATCGACAGGCCATGGCTGGTGTAGCCGACCCGGTCGGACTCCACCAGATGCTCGGCCACGGCGAGTGCGATATCGTCGGGCACGCCTTGCGCCACCAGCGCGCGGCGTCCGAATTCAGTGGCTTGGGCGATGGAAATTTTCATGATGCGGCCTCCTTACAGCCAGCCCAGCCAGCGCCAGTACGTCATGCCCATCACGATCATCAGCGCATAGCCGATGATGGTGACCAGGATGCCGACCTTGGCGAACTGCTTGGCATTGAAGGTTTCGGTGCCCAGGCACACCATGTTCTGCGGCGCATTGATCGGCAGGATGAAGCCATAGCTCACCACGAAGCCCAGCAGCATGGTCATGCCCAGGCGGCTGAAGTCGCCCGGCAGCGTGGCCAGCACCGAGATCAGGATCGGCAGCATCGCCGAGGTCAGCGCGGTGGCGCTGGCGAAACCCAGGTGGATGATGATCAGGAACGCGGCCAGGATCGCGAAGATCGCCAGCGGCCCCAGATGGTCCAGGCCCGTGTGCTGCACGACCTGGTTGCCCAGCCATTGGCCGGCCTGCGTGGTCAGCAATGCGGTGCCCAGGCTGATGCCCACGCCGAACACGATCACCGTGCCCCATGGAATGCGCGATTGCACGTCTTTCCAGGTCATCACGCCAAAGCGCGGCAGCATCAGCAGCACCAGGCCGAAGTAGGTGGTCGAGGTGGTATCGAAGCTGTGCAGCTTGCCTTCGGTGGACCAGAACAGCAGCAGCATCACCGACACCGCCATCAGGCGCTTTTGCGCGCCCGTCATGGGGCCCAGTTCAAGCAACGATTTTTCGACCGCTTCCTTGCCTCCCGCGATGCTGTCGCTTTCCGGCGGCAGCAGCTTGAGCACGATGATGATCAGCACGGCCGACATGATCAGCGACCAGGGGGCGCCGGCGATCAGCCAGTCCGACCACGCCACGCGCTGGCCCAGCATCTTTTCCATGAAGCCGACCGTCAGCAGGTTCTGCGCCGCGGCGGTCTGGATGCCGACGTTCCAGATGCTGGTGGCCTGGGCCACGATGATCATGATGCCGGCGGCGATGTTCGAGCGCTTGTCCACGCCGAAGGCCGCGATGACGCCCATCATGATGGGCACCACGGCCGCGCTGCGGGCGGTGGCGCTGGGCACCACCAGGCTCAGCACGATCGTCACCGCGATACATCCGATCAGGATGCGGCGGGTGCTGGTGCCGACTCTGGACAAGGTCACCAGCGCGATACGCCGGTCCAGCCCGGTAAACGTCATGGCCGCCGCGATGAACAGCGCGCCCGTCACCAGCGCCAGCGCCGAGTTGGCAAAGCCGGTCAGCGCCATGCTGATGGCGGCCGAGGTGCCGTACAGCACCCCCGGGTCCTTGATTGTCGGAGCCGTGCCCAGCAGGAAGGCCATCAGCGTCGTGATCATGATCGCGCTGGCTTCGTAGGACACGGCTTCGGTAATCCAGACCACCACGGCGAACGCCAGAATGGCGAGCATCCGATGGCCGGCCACCGGCAGATCGGCCGGCAGCGGCAGCATCAGCACGCCGATCATCACGATGAAGCCGGCGATGAGTCCGATTGGAATTTTTGCTTTCTTTGGGGCTTGCGAGGCAGGGACAGCGGCTGGCGCAGTCATATCCATCTCCGGTTGAGGTCAAACTGACGGCACGTCGCAACCAGGCCCGGGGCATGATCAAAGCGAAGTGCCGACGCTACAGAATGATCGTGACGGCATTGAGGAAAACCCGTATTGATATGGGTCAAGCCAGTGGAGATTGGCGCTTGTAAAAAACCCATCCCGGGCATTATGCTCGTCGCCCCGCATGGGTCGCAACTTTAGATTGTTGCGTGGACGCAAACAAATAACCCATGACCGGGCGGTCATAAGCGGCTAATTCGTACGTGTTATGGCGCGAATGCGGTCAGCCCAGGGCCAGGCGCAGTTGCTCGTCCAGGTGCAGCGTGGGCGCCACGCGCCAGCCGCTCTGGGCATAGCGCAGCCAGCGGCCCAGCACCAGATGCGTCAGCAGGCTGGCATGGGCGGCCACGTTCGCTTCGGGGGGCAGGCCGCCATCGGTGACGGCGATGCGCAGCGATTGCTTCAGCGAGGCTTCGATGCGGTCGTTGATGTGGTTGATGCGCTCTTGCAGGCGGTTGTCTTCAGTGACCAATGCATCGCCGGTCAGGACCCGGGTCATGCCCTTGTTGCGTTCCGAGAAGGTCAGCAGCATGGAAACGGTCTTGTGTGCCTGTGACAGCCCGTAGGGTTCCGCCAGGGCGATCTGGTTCACCAGCGTGAAGATGCTGGTCTCGATGAATTCGATCAGACCCTCGAACATCTGCGCCTTGCTGGCGAAATGCCGGTAGAGCGCGGCTTCCGAGACGGCCAGGCGAGCCGCCAGCGCGGCGGTGGTGATGCGCGAGGCGTGCGGTTGCTCCAGCATCTCGGCCAGGGTCTGCAGAATCTGGGTCTTGCGCTCGCCGGGTTTGCTCGCCATGGACGGGTCTGCTGACGGTGGATGAGAAGAAGGCGCTGGCTGTTATCCCCGCAAGGGACGCCGGCGCAACAGCAAATCACTGACGGAGTTTACCCGCAAGTCGACATAGGCCGGCCGTTGCGAACGGCCGCGCGAAAACGGGGTGCCGGGGTGAAATACGTGCACGGTGCGCAGCCCCGCCTGACGGGCGCCGCGCAGGTTGGCCAGCGTGTCCTCCACCAGCACGGCCTGGCGCGCCGGCACGCCTTCGCGGGCCAGGACATACCGCAGCAGGGCGGGCGACGGCTTGGGGCGGAATTCGCCGTGCAGCCGCATGTGCTCGATGGCCCACAGGCTGTCGAACTGGCGCAGGATGCCCAGGCGCCGCAGCACCGCGCGCGCGTAGTGCAGCGGCGCGTTGGTCAGCAGCACCTTGCGGCCGGGCAGCTGGCGCAACTTGTAGGCCAGCCCCTTTTCGGCGCGCACCAGCGGATTGACGTCGAAGTCGTGGCTGCGGTGCAGGAAGGCGTGGGGATCCACGCCATGGTTGCGCACCATGCCGATCATGGTGGCCCCGTAGCGTTTCCAGTATTGCTTGCGCACCTGATTGGCCGTGTCGACGTCGACGCCCAGCGCCTCGACCACCGCCATGGTCATGCCATGGTCGATGCGCGGAAAGATGGCGTGGGAGGTGTCGTGGAGCGTGTTGTCCAGATCGAACAACCACAGGCGCCCGGGGGCGCCTGTGGCCGTGCGGCGCGAGCGGCGCTGGCGCACCGCCGGCCGCAGCAGGGTGCGCTGCGCCCGCATCAATGCGAGCTGATCATCGTGCCAACGCCTTGGTCGGTCAGGATTTCCAGCAGCAGGCAGTGCGGCACGCGGCCGTCGACGATGTGCACCGAGTTGACGCCGTTCTTGGCGGCGTCCAGCGCGGACGAGATCTTGGGCAGCATGCCGCCCGAGATCGTGCCGTCGGCGAACAGCTCGTCGATGGTCTGGGCCGACAGGCTGCGCAAGAGCTTGCCCGCCTTGTCCAGCACGCCCGGGGTGTTGGTCAGCATCAGCAGCTTCTCGGCGCCCAGCACTTCAGCCATCTTGCCGGCAACCACGTCGGCGTTGATGTTGTAGGCCGTGCCGTCTTCGCCATAGCCGATGGGCGAGATGACGGGGATGAACTGGTCGTCCTGCAAGGCCTTGACCACCGCCGGTTCGACCAGGGTGATGTCGCCCACGAAGCCGATGTCGATCGGCTCGGAGGGATTTTCCTTGTTGGCCATCAGTTTCTTCTGGGCCTGGATCAGTCCGCCGTCCTTGCCGGTCAGGCCCACGGCCTTGCCGCCGACCTCGTTGATCATCATGACGATGTCTTGCTGGACCTGGCCGCCCAGCACCCATTCGACGACTTCCATGGTCTCGGCGTCGGTGACGCGCATGCCCTGGATGAAGGTGCCTTGCTTGCCGATGCGGCGCAGTGCGTCATCGATCTGCGGACCACCGCCGTGGACCACCACCGGATTCAGACCCACCAGCTTGAGCAGCACCACGTCATGCGCGAAGCTGCGCTGCAAGCGCTCTTCCGTCATGGCGTTGCCGCCGTACTTGACCACGATGGTTTTGCCGTGGAATCGTCGGATATAAGGCAGCGCTTCGGAGAGCACGGCGGCTTTGACAGCGGGAGACGAGACGGCAGCAGGGTCGGGGGTGTCGGTCATGGCAGCGATGTGGGCAATGAGTAGAGTATGAAAGTTAGAGGTTGGAAGCCTGCGCGCCAATGATGACGCGATGGCGTTGCCCCCCGTGGGGGCATAGGGGTCCCGCAGTAAAAAATGCCTGCACAGGAACGCGTTGGCAACGCGGTAGCGCAAGCATACGACGGATTGTAGACCGCACAGGTTCCTTATGCTTTAAACCCATGTTCATATGGCCGACAAATAACCGGCATTGGGGTAAATTGGGGGCGTTTTCGCAACGGAGCACCCCTCATGAGGGGGCAACTCCACACCGGCTGGGCATATGCCCCCAATTTCTACCAATAAAAGAGGCAACTCATGCGTTTGAATTTCGTCCGCTCTGCCCTGGTGGCGTCGGCTCTCCTGGTGTCAGCCACGGCCGCGCACGCTGAAAAGATCGTGGTGGGCGCCACCCAGGTCCCGCACGCGGAGATCCTGGAAGTGGTCAAACCCCAACTGGCCAAGGAAGGCGTGGAGCTCGACATCAAGGTCTTCAACGACTATGTGCAGCCCAACCTGCAACTGGTGGACAAGCAGCTGGACGCCAACTTCTTCCAGCACAAGCCCTACCTGGACAGCTTCAACAAGGACCGCAAGGCCACGCTGGTGCCGGTCGCCCTGGTGCACGTGGAACCCTTCGGCGGCTACTCGAAGAAGATCAAGAACCTGTCCGAGCTGAAGGACGGTGCGCTCGTCGCCATCCCGAACGACCCGTCCAACGGCGGCCGCGCGCTGGTGCTGCTGCAAAAGCAGGGCGTCATCAAGCTGAAGGATCCGTCCAACATCCTGGCGACCGCCGCCGATGTGGTCGAGAACCCCAAGAAGCTGAAGTTCCGCGAACTCGAGGCCGCCATGCTGCCGCGCTCGCTGGACGACGTTGATCTGGCGCTGATCAATACCAACTACGCCCTGGAAGCCGGTCTGGTGCCGACCAAGGACGCGCTGTTCATCGAAGGCGCCGATTCGCCTTACGCCAACATCCTGGTGACGCGCACCGACAACAAAGATGCGCCGGGCATCAAGAAGCTGGTCAACGCGCTGCACTCGCCCGAGGTGAAGAAGTTCATCCTCGACAAGTACAAGGGTGCCGTGGTCCCGGCATTCTGATACGACGCCGGACAGACCCTGTTGTTCAAGCCGCCCGCCAGTCGGGCGGTTTTCTTTTGGATCGCGGCCGGGGGCAAGCGTCCCGGGGCCCGCGACCCGGTCCGCTTGGCCGCCTGAAAAGAAAACCGCCCGACAAGCGGGCGGCATTCGGTAGCGGGAAGCGCCCGGGCGGGGTCAGCCGGCGGCCAGCGCCTTTTCGACGGTGGCGTGGAACTCTGCCACGTCGTATTCCCCCAGGTACCGTTTGATTATGTGTCCCTTTTTATCGATCAGGAACGCGGTCGGCGTCAGGCGGATGTCGCCGAAGGCGCGCGCGATATCGCCCTTGGTGTCCAGCGCCACGGGGAAGGGCAGCTTGCGGCTGTCGGCGAAATTCAGCACGAAATTGGGCGGGTCGTAGTTCATGGCGACCGCGATGGCCTCGTAGCCCTTGCCGGCGTACTCGTTGTAGGCCGAGATGGTCTCCGGCATCTGTTTGACGCAAGTGACACAGCTGGTGGCCCAGAATTTCACCAGTACCACCTTGCCGCGCAGATCCTGCATCGAGAAGGTTTTGCCTTCCAGCGTGGTGAAGGTGACGTCGGGCGCGGTTTGCGCCGGCCGCACGACGAACCAGGCGCCGATGCCGACCGCCACGAGGACGGCCAGGGCTACGATGGCTTTTTTCATTTGATGGGCATGGCCTCTACGGCGCTGCCACCGCTGGGTGCGCTGCTGCCGCCGGTGCTGCTGGCTGCGCCCGCGCCGCTTTCGATGGGGGCCTTGGTTTCAGAAGAACTCGACTTGTTGCTGTTGGACAGGCGAATGGCTTCTTCGCGGCTGATGGTTTCGAACAGTTTTACCACCTTTGCCACGCCGCCGACATCGGCCGCCGCATTGGCGGCATAGTCGCCTTCGGCCTGCGTCACCTTGCCCATCAGGTACACGACGCTGTGGTCGGTGGTCAGGGCGATGGTACCGGACGGCACGTACTTGGTGTTGATCAGCGCGGTCTTGACCTTGGAGGTCAGCCAGGTGTCGTTGGAACGCACGCCGAACGAGGCGATCGGGCCGACGTTGAGCTGGTTGATCACCTGCTTGACGTTTTCGACGCCCTGCGCGATGGCGGTGGCCTGGGACTTGGCTTCTTCGCTGGGAACGTCGCCGGTCAGCAGCAGATGGCCGCCGTACGCCATGGCGTTGACGCGCGCCGTGTCGCCCAGCTTTTGCGAGATCTGGCTCTGGGCCTTGAACGCCATGTTCTGGTCTTCGAGCTGGATGCCCGAGGTGCGCCGGTCGGTCACGACCACCGCGGTGGTGGCGGCCGCGCCGCCCACGATCAGGGGGGCGCAGGCGGACAGCGACAGCGTGGCGGCGGACAGGGCCGCGGCAAGCAGCAGGGGGCGGGCGGCGGTTCTGGCGTCAGGAATCATTCGGTGTCTCCAAGCAGAAGAGCGTCAATGCCGTCGCAAAGCGCGTGCAGCAGCAGTATATGGACTTCCTGGATGCGCATCGTGCGATCACTGGGAACACATAGATGGACGTCCATCGGCGTGATGAGTTCCCCCATGACGCCGCCGCCCTTGCCCGTCAGGGCCAGCACATGCATTTCGCGACTGGCCGCGGCTTCCATCGCGCGGACCACGTTGGGCGAGTTGCCGCTGGTGGAAATGGCGACCAGCACATCGCCCGCCTGGCCGAACGCGTTCACCTGGCGTTCGTAGACTTCGTCAAAGCCGTAGTCGTTGCCCACGGCAGTGAGGATGGAGGTGTCGGTGTTCAGGGCGATGCCGGCCAGGGGCAGGCGTTCGCGTTCGAAGCGGCCCACCAGCTCGGCGATGAAATGCTGCGCGTCGGCGGCCGAGCCGCCGTTGCCGCACGCCAGAATCTTGCCGTTATTGGCCAGCGAGCCGAACAGCACGTCCACCGCCACTGCCAGCGGTTCGGCCAGGACGTTCATACTTTGTTCGCATGCAGCCATGGCGTCGCGAAAATGCGACGTCATACGAGAGGTCATATCCATGGGCGCGATTATCTCACGCGCCGAGGGAAATCAATCCAGCGCGAACGCCGCGCGCAGCCATTGGACCCGGCCGCCGTCGAAGACCACGGCGTCGAAGCGGGCGGCGGGCGCGGCGCCCGGCCAATGGCGCCGCGCCAGTTCCGGCAGCCAATGGGCCGCGGCGCGTGCCAGGCGAGCCTGCTTGGCGCGGTCGATGCTGGCGGCCGCGCCGCCGAAGACGTCGGCCTGGCGCGACCGGACCTCGACGAACACCAGCACGTCGCCGTCGCGCATGGCCAGGTCGATTTCGCCGGCGCGGCAGTGCAGGTTGCGAGCCAGCAGCACCAGGCCGCCGGCCTGCAGCAGCCGCAGTGCAATGTCCTCGTGGCCGTCGCCGGTGCGCTGGCGGGGCGAGCGCCGCGGGGGCGGACGGTCCGGCGGCGGGCGCCGGGCCGCGCGGCGGCGGCGCTTGTCCTGTCTCTTATACACATCTCCGAGCCCACGAGACCTAATAACCGATCTCGTATGCCGGCTTCTGCTTGAGAAAGGGGGGGGGGGGGGGGGGGGGGGGGGGGGGGGGGGGGGGGGGGGGGGGGGGGGGGGGGGGGGGGGGGGGGGGGGGGGGGGGGGGGGGGGGGGGG
>NZ_JAELTJ010000183.1 GCF_016428805.1 Achromobacter sp. ASV32 | reverse complement strand
AGGGGTTGGGAATCACGGCCAGGCGCTTGATGCCCGGCACCTGGCGCGAAAACGGGCCGGCGGTATCGGCCGCCTGCACCGTCACCATGTCGGCGCGCGGATACAGCAGCCGGCGCAGTTTGCGCCATACCGTGCCCGTGGTGGTCTCCGCCACCGGGTTGGTGCGTTCGCAGACGATCAGCGGCACCCGCAGGCCGCGCGTGGCCAGGATGGCGGCGACATTGACGTTGGTCAGGAAGGACACCACCACGTCCGGGGCGGTATCGCGGATATGCCGGCGCAGCGCCAGCAGGCGCCGCAACGCGGCCAGCGGGCCGGACACGCGCGTGCCCGCCAGGTCTGCCAGCCAGTCCAGTCTGACCTTGTCCGACAGCGGATAAAAGCAGGAACCCTTGGACGAATAAGTCGGCGTCAGGGTGACGTCGTCTCCGCGTTCGGCCCATGCATTGACCAGCGTGGCGGCCACGCGTTCGGCGCCCCCGGCGTGCATGGAACTGACCAGCATCAATATCTTCATTCGTCAGCGACTCCCAACCGTTCCTCCTTGCTCGCCACCTGAGTGGTAGCGGTCCAGCCAGGCCTGCATCATCAGCACGCCCCAAAGATGGCTATCCCAATTGCGGTGCCCGGACAGGTGCTCGCGCCATTTGCGCAGGATCGGTTCGGGCTCGAACCAGCCGTCCTGGCGCAAACGCGCCGGATCCAGCAGCGACTCGGCCCAATCGCGCAACGGCCCGCGCAACCACGCGGCCAGCGGCACGGCAAAGCCGCGCTTGGGGCGATCGACCAGCGCCTGGGGCACATGGCGGTACAGCACCTGGCGCAGCAGCCACTTGCCGGTGGCGCCACGCACCTTGTAGTGGTGCGGCAGGCTCCAGGCGAATTCGTACACGCGGTGATCGATCAGCGGTACGCGGGTTTCCAGGCTGACCGCCATGGCCGCGCGGTCCACCTTGACCAGGATATCGTCCGGCAGGTAGGTCACGGTATCGAGCTTCATCATGGACTCGAAGGTCGAACCGCGCATCGCCTGGGCGAACTCGGAAACCGGTTCCACCCCGCCCTTGACCACGCGCGCCGGATCGGACCAGTACGACACGAACAGGCGGTAGAAATCGCCGCGGTTGTCGGCGCGCAGCAGCTCGCCCAGCTTGCCGACCTTGCCGCGCCAGGCGCCACGGCCCGGCAAATGGGTGGACGCGCTGAGCATCGCGCCGGCCGGGGTGCGCAGCAGCGACGGAATCCGCTCGAACTTCTGCCACCAGTTGTTGACGCGGAAATAGCGCGAATAACCGCCGAACAGTTCGTCGCCGCCGTCACCGGACAGGGCCACGGTGACGTGCTGACGCGCCATGCGCGTCACCAGCGAGGTCGGGATCTGCGACGAATCGGCGAACGGTTCGTCGTACATGTCGGCCAGCCCCGGCACCACGGCCAGCGCGTCGTCGGCCGTGACATACAGCTCGGTATGGTCGGTGCCCAGATGCATCGCCACCGCCTTGGCGTGCTGGGCCTCGTCGTAGCCCTTTTCATGGAAGCCGATGGCGAAGGTACGCACCGGCTGCGAACTCTGGGCCTGCATCAACGACACGATGGTGGACGAATCGATACCGCCCGACAGGAAAGCGCCCAGGCTCACATCGGACAGCATCTGGCCGCCCACGGCTTTGGACAGCACGCCTTCCAGCGCATCGGTCGCCTGCGCATCGGACTCGAACGACAGCCGCGATTGCGCGGCGGTGTCGGCGGCCTCGCGCGCCGACCAGTACACGCGCGGCTGCGGCATGCGGCGGCTGCGGGTATCGTCGGCCGTGAACTCGATCCAGGTGCCCGGCGGCAGCTTGGCGATGCCTTCGTAGATGGATTGCGGCGCGGGAATGTAGTTGTGCCGCATGAACGACGCCAACGCATTGCGGTTCAGGTTGCGGCCGAACCCCGGAATCGGCATCAGGCCCTTGAGCTCCGAGGCAAACACCAGCTCGGCGCCCGAATAACCGTAGTACAGCGGCTTTTCGCCCATGCGGTCGCGGGCCAGCACCAGCTTGCGCGATGCCCGGTCCCACAGCGCGATGGCGAACATGCCGACCGATGCCTGCAACGTGGCCTCGATGCCCAGCGCGGTGAAACCGGCCAGCAGCGTTTCGGTATCCGAATGGCCGCGCCAGGACGGCGCCAGGCCGGATTGCTCCAGTTGCTGACGCATGTCCATGTGGTTATAGATCTCGCCGTTGAACACCATGACATAGCGTCCGCAGGCGGACACCATGGGCTGGTGGCCGGCCTCGGTCAAGTCCTGGATGGCCAGACGCACGTGCGCCAGTGCCAGTTCGGCGCCGGTGTCTTCCCAGAAGCCGTTGCTGTCCGGCCCGCGGTGGCGGATGCGGCGGCAGCTTTCCGCCAGCACTTGCGCCTTATCGCCCAGGGGGCCCCAAATTCCGACAATTCCACACATGTTCTAGGTTCTCGTGAAAAGTTCTTCCCATTGGCCCAGCACGCGCTCGGCGGAAAAGCGGTCGCGCACGGCCGTGGCAGCCTGGCCCATGCGTACGCGGCCGGCTTCGTCGGCCATCACGGCGCCCAGCGCCTGGCACAACGCATCGACATCGCCATTGGGCCGCACCAGCACGCCATCGACGCCTTCGCGCACGATCTCGCGCGGCCCGGTATCGCAATCGAACGCCACCGCGGCCAGGCCGCTGGCCATGGATTCCAGCAAGGTATTGGACAAGCCCTCGAAGCGCGAGGTCAGCACGTAGAGATCAGCGCTCTGATACCAGTCGCCCACATTGCCTGCGCGGCCGGGCAGGCTGACGCGCGACTGCAAACCCGCGTCACGCACTTGCGCCTCGAGCGCACGGCGTTCTTCGCCTTCGCCCAGGATAACCAGATCCCAGTCCGGATGCGACGGCGCCAGACGCGCGTAGGCCTGCACCAGCAGGTCAAACCCCTTGTCCGCGTGCAAGCGCCCCACGGCCAGCAGGCGCTTGCGGCCATCGCCCGAATGCGGCGCCAGTACCGGCTCGCCCTTGGGCAGGGGCCAATGCACCGGATTGGGGATGACCGCCAGCCGCGACCCCGGGACATGCTGCGCCAGCCAGTCGGCCGTGCCCCGGGTCAGGGCCACCACCCGCGCCGCGCGCGGATAGGTCAGGCGGCGCAGACGCTGCCACAATCCGGACAGGGTCTGCGACGGTGGATGCGTGTGTTCGGTGGCGATGACCCGGCACGACAGGCCGGTCGAGGCCAGCACCGACAGCACCGACGCGGTGGTCATCATGCCCAGCACGATGTCCGGCCGGAACGCCTTGATCACGCGGCGCAAGGCGCGCACGCGCTGCACGTTGCTCCAGATACCGCGCAAGCCGCCGCCCTCGCCTGCCGTGTGCAGCACCTCGCGGCGCACGGCGGGATGCAGGGTGTAGACGTCGCCGTCGGCGCTGGCCTGCGTCACGACCATCACCTCGCGGCCCATGCCGGCCCAATGCGCGCTCAGATCGGCGGCAACGCGTTCGGCGCCCCCGCCGTGCAGCGAATGGATGAACAACAGCACGCGTAGCGGGCGAGCGGAATCGGCAGCAGGCATTCAATCGGCCTTGGGAGGTTCAGCGCGGCGCAGGGCCACCACCAGATAGCAGACGTAGGACAGCAGGTACATCAGACTGGTCGCCAGCATGATGCCGGCCGCGCCCATCTTGGGGGCCAGCACCATGTTGAGACCGGCCTTCAACGCGAAATTGCCCACCGCGATGGCGGACATGATGCGATAGCGGTTCTGGCTGGCCAGCAACTGCACCAGAATGAGCACGCCGAAATAGAACGGCAGTTGCAGCAAGCCCCAGCGCAACACGTGCGCCACGGCCTCGGTATTTTCGGCGGTGAACGCGCCGCGCTGGAACAGCACCGAGACGCCCCACGGCGCCAGCAACCATCCCACCGCCACGGCCGCCGCGCCGGCCGCCACCATCAGCATCGACCATTTCAAGGCCATGGCCCGGGCGCGCGCCGTATCGCCGCGCGCCTGCACATCGGCCAGCACCGGCAGGGCCGCACGCCCCACCGACACCGCGCCGATACCCAGCACCAGGGACAGCAGCCGGCTGGCGTAGCCCAGCGTGGCGTTGGCATTGGCCCCCAGATTGGCGGCCGCATATTGGTCCAGCGGCCCGACAAAGCTCATGGCCACCTGGCCGATCAGCATCACGCCCGCCGCGCTCATCAGTTCGGGCCAGTGCGGCGAACGGAACGTCAGCCGCGGCGCACCCCAGAAGCCGCCGTCGGCGCGCGCGGCCAGCCAGGCCAGCCACACCGTCTGGATCGCGTAGCCCACCAGGGTGCCCCACAGCAGCGGGCCGACGCCGTCGGCGCTGGCCGCCAGCATGACCCAGGCCAGCGTGGCCACCGCCGGCACACTGTCGAGCAACGTGTTGACGTGACGTTCGTGCGAGCGCAGCCGCGCGGCGCTGATGCCGGCCACCAGCAGCAGGGCCGACACCGGCGCAAAGGCGATCAGCAGGTCGCCGGTCATACCGCCGACGCGGGCCGACAAGCCCTGCCCCAGTCCACTCAGCACATGCGGCCAGGCGAACCACGTCAGCAGCGCCAGCGCAATGCCGGCCGCGGCGACCCAGCCTTGCAGCTCGCGGATGAATTGTTCTCTTTCGGTATCTTCGGCGCGGCGCAGGCGCACCAGCACCGGAATCAGCACCACCGACAACACGCCCACGATGGTGACCGGCAGCCAGGTGGCCATGGTCATCGTGAACTGATAGGCGTCCACCGCGTCGCTGACGCCGTACCGGTAGGCCACCGCCATTTCCTTGACGGCGCCGGCGGCCTTGCCCAACAGCAGAAACACCGCCACCCGGAACGCGCCTTTGAAAATGCGCTGATGATCCGGGTGGATGGTGCCGAGTTTTCGGATGAGTGCTTTCAAATCAACGCAGGAATTGCGTGTACCAGGGCATCGCCACTTCCAGGCCCTGCAGCACGGTGTGCGTGGGCTGGTAGCCCAGCAACCGGCCGCCCTTGCTGACGTCCGCCTGCGAATGGCGCACGTCGCCCGCGCGGAAGTCGGCGTAGACCGGCTTCTTGTCGTAGGTGACGTTCTGCTTGCCCAGGGCTTGCACCAGGAAACCGAACAGGTCGTTCAGGGTGCTGCGGCCGCTGACGGCCACGTTGTAGACCTGGTTGCGGGCCTCGGGCGACGCCATGGCGGCCAGGATGTTGGCCTGCACCGCGTTGTCCACGAAGCAGAAATCGCGGCTGGTCTCGCCGTCGCCATTGATGGTGACGTCTTCGCCCTTGATCATGGCAGCCGTCCATTTCGGGATCACCGCCGCATAGGCGCCGTCCGGATCCTGGCGTTTGCCGAACACGTTGAAATAACGCAGGCCCACGGTCTCAAAACCGTAGGACCGCGCGAACACGTCGGCATACAGCTCGTTGACGAACTTGGTCACGGCATAGGGCGACAGCGGCTTGCCGATGTTCTCCTCGACTTTGGGCAGCGCCGGATGGTCGCCATAGGTCGAGCTGGACGCCGCATACACAAACGACTTCACCTGGGCGTCGCGCGCCGCCACCAGCATGTTCAGAAAGCCGCCGATGTTCACCTCGTTGGTGGTGATCGGGTCTTTCAGCGAGCGGGGCACGGATCCCAGCGCCGCCTGATGCAGCACGAAGTCCACGCCTTGAACCGCGCGACGGCAGGCATCCAGATCGCGGATATCGCCTTCGATGAAGGTCAGGCGCGCCCATTGCTCGGGCGTGACCGAAGCCTTCACTTCGTCCAGATTCCGCTGGTGGCCCGTCGCGAAGTTGTCCAGGCCGGTAACGGTCTGGTTCAGCTTGAGCAGGGCTTCCAGCAAGTTCGAGCCGATGAAGCCGGCGCAGCCGGTCACCAGCCACTTGCGCGGGGCAGCGGAGAGTTCCTGGGTAACGGTCTCAAAGCGTGTCGTCATGCCACTTCCTCCTTCTTTACAGACGCAGATCGGATTCGGCAGGCGACAACACGTACTTCAAGTCATAAAGAATGTGTTCCGGCTTGCCCAGCTTGCGGATGCCGGCCGCGCCCATGTCGGCGAACTGGTGGTGCGCCACGCCCAGGATCACGGCGTCGTACTTGCCTTCCTCGGGCTTGGCAACCGGGGTGATGCCGTATTCGTGCACGGCTTCCTCGGGATCGACCCACGGGTCGTACACGTCGACGGCCACGTTGTAGTCGCCCAGTTCCTTGACGATGTCCACGATGCGCGTGTTGCGCAGATCGGGGCAGTTTTCCTTGAAGGCCAGGCCCATGACCAGCACGCGCGCGCCCTGGACGTGGATGCGACGCTTGGTCATCGCCTTGACCAGCTGCGACACCACATAGCCGCCCATCGAGTCGTTCAGGCGACGGCCCGCCAGGATGATCTCCGGGTGGTAGCCGATGGACTGCGCCTTGTGGGTCAGGTAGTACGGATCCACGCCGATGCAGTGACCACCCACCAGGCCCGGACGGAACGGCAGGAAGTTCCACTTGGTGCCGGCCGCTTGCAGCACGGCCTCGGTGTCGATGCCCATCTTGTTGAAGATCAGGGCCAGCTCGTTGATCAGCGCGATGTTGACGTCGCGCTGGGTGTTCTCGATCACCTTGGCGGCTTCGGCCACGCGGATGCTGGACGCCTTGTGCGTGCCGGCCGTGATGATTTCCTTGTACAGCTGGTCCACCAGTTCGGCCACTTCGGGCGTGGAACCGGAGGTGACCTTCTTGATCGTGCTGACGCGGTGAGCCTTGTCGCCCGGGTTGATGCGCTCGGGGCTATAGCCGGCGTAGAAGTCGACGTTGAACTTCAGGCCCGACACGCGTTCCAGCACCGGCACGCAATCTTCTTCGGTAGCGCCGGGGTAGACGGTCGATTCGTAGATGACGATGTCGCCGCGCTTGAGCACCGCGCCGATGGTTTCGCTGGCCTTGACCAGCGGGGTCAGGTCGGGCTGCTTGTATTCGTCGATGGGCGTGGGCACCGTGACGACGAACACGTTGGCCTGACCCAGTTCGGCGCGATCGGCGGTGTAGGTCAGCTGCTTGGCTTGCGCCAATTCGGCGTCGCTGACTTCCAGCGTGTGGTCATGTCCGGCCTTCAGGGCATCGATGCGGCGCGTATTGATGTCGAAACCAATGACGGACCGCTTCTTTCCGAATTCAACCGCCAGGGGCAGGCCAACGTAACCCAGCCCAACGATGGCAAGCTTCACATCCTGAATACGCAACATAACTCTCCCTTAGCCATAATAAGAAACGGCAATGTAAATACGATAAATCTAGGTGATGGATAACCGAGCCCCCGGCGGTTGCCGCCGGGGCACTCAAAACTAATCGGCCCGCAACACGGAAGGCAGCAACAGCCACCCCGGACGACGCCAGGACACCAGCCGCGCGTACAGCCAGATGTAGACGCTGGCGAACACCACCAGACTGGCGCTCAACGCCCAGGCGTTGTCCCACCAGATGGTGGCCGGCACCAGGCCGATCAGGGCCAGCACCCACATATAGGGCGACGCCAGCGCATTGCACAGCGCCGGCACCGCATGGCGGCGGCCACGGCTGAAAGTCACGCGCACCAGGCGGCGGAAGACCAACTGATGCAGGTGCAAGGCATCCGGCTGGTCCACCGGCACGCCGCGCTTGAAGCGGCGGCGCCAGATGGAGAATCCGGTTTCGAATACGGGATAGAACAGCACGGCCAGCGCGTAGAACGGCGACACCGAGGGGTTGCGCACCACCAGCAACACGGCCAGTTCGGCCAGCATGAAGCCCAGGAAATACGCGCCGCCGTCGCCCAGGAAGACGCGGCCGAACGGGAAGTTCCAGACCAGGAACCCGAGCGTGGCCGACGCCAGCGCCGCCGAGATCAGGAAGATCGGCACGTCGCCCACCTGCAGCGCGACCAGGCTGATGGAAATCGCCATCAACGTAGCGACCATGCCGGCCAGGCCGTTCATGCCGTCGACGATGTTCAGGGCATGCGTACAGCCGCCCACGGCAAACATCGTGAAAATCAGCGACACCGGCCAATAGGACAGAACGTAGTCCACCGGCGCCATGCCGACGCGGCTGACGCCGCCCAGCAGCCACCAGGCAATCGCGGCGGACAGAAAGGCCGCCAGCAGGCGCTTGCTCGCGCCGATATCCTTGGTGATGTCTTCAAGCAGGCCCGCCACGAACACAGGGAGTGCCGAGACGAACAGGGCCGGCCACAACCACGTCAAGGTCATGTTGTCGGGCCCGAGCACCAGCAGGCCCAGGAGCGTGCCGGCAAGTACGGCCAGACCGCCCACGCGCGGCGTGGCGCGCGAATGGTTCGCTTGCGGTTTGTTGAGGTCGCTGTCGCCGGTGAAGGCGCCATGCCACCGCTCCGACGCCACGATGAGTCCGCCCACCATGAACGCGACCACGCAAATGTACAGCCAGGTCACAAGGTCACCTTTGGTTGGTCTATCGAGACAGGCCCGCCATTATCAGCGGCAGGTGTAACGCCCATATATGGGAGGAATAAGGAAGTGCAATGCACCGGGACAGAACGTAACACCGGGCATCCGGGCCTGCGCGCACATTGGCCGCCCCGGTTGGCGGCGGCTATCGCGGCGCGGCGTCGGGCGCGCGGAAATACGGAATTCATGGATTAATTGTAGAGCTTTCCGCCTCGGCGCATGCGAAATATCCAAGGGAAAACGCCAAGTCGATTACAGGCAGACACGAGGTAGGCAAAGTGGCTTGCAGCGGGGTTGCGCATGCCTCATTTTGAATAAAAAGGGACGCATTAATTTTGCTTAAAAAAAAGCCCGAGATCGTAAGATCTCGGGCTAAATCCACCAAAGGAGGAGGGTGGAGGAGACAACCTTGGCATGTTGGGAGCTGCCCATGGGCTTTTGCTCGCTGCGCTGTCGGGGTTTGCGTTTTTGCTTTGCTACCGCGCCGACTGCGTTTCAACATCCGATGAGATGCATAGTATCGGGTTTTTTTGTGCGATGCAAGAATTTTTTTAAGCGGCGCGCGGCGGATTGCCAGGCGTTGCATTTTTGCCGCAACACGGGCGACAACCGCCCGGAAAGCCGCGCCCAGTAATGACCTTGGAAAATGCCGGGTTTTTGCCGAAGGGGTTAACCCCTTGCGGACTTACCCTAGCAGCTGCCGGGTAATCCCGCCCTATGATTTGCACCAAAAAGGTGCATCCGGCACCAATATGCGGCAATTATTGCGCATCGCAACATTTCTCGGGGCTGCTTCAAATCCAGTAGGCCGTCGAGGTCATGACCT
>NZ_JAELTJ010000182.1 GCF_016428805.1 Achromobacter sp. ASV32 | reverse complement strand
GCCCTTGAGCACCTCGACGGAATCGGCGGCTGCGTTCAGGCCGCGGCCCTGTACCAGCGGCATGCCGTTATGCATGATCGAGCCATCGCGGTTGGCGCCGAAGCCGCGCTTCATCAGCGTGTCCTGGGTGCCGGCCAGGGTGTTGCCCTGGGTAATGCCGCTGACGTTGATCAGCGCGTCGTCCAGGTTGCGCGGGCGCTGATCGCGCAGCACCTGCGCCGGCACGACGTTGACCGCCTGGGGTTGGTCCAGCACGGCCAGGGGCGAGCGGGTGACATTGGCGACCGGCTCGGGCTGATAGCTGGGGTTGGCAAGGGTGGCGCCGACCACGGTGACTGCGTCCAGCTGCGCGGCGTCATCCGCGGCCGGCAGTGGCCGCACCGTGTAGACGTTGTCCGAGCGCTGCTCGGCGCGCAGCCCCGTGCCGGCGAGCAAGCGGCCAAAGCCCTGGTCCACGCCGTACGGGCCCGACAGGCCCGGGCTCTGTTTGCCGGCCACCAGGCGGCCGTCCAGTGACAGCGTCACGCCAGCCTGGCTGGCGAACTGGCTGAGCGCCTGCGACAACGGCCCCGGCGCGATCTGGAAAGCGGTGACGGCCTGGACCTGGGCATGGGCCGGCGCGGCGATCAGCAAAGGCGCCGGTGCGGCCAGCGCGAGAGCCAGCGCGCGGACCAGGAGCGGAGAACGGAGGGTGGGGACGTGCATGGGATTCCTTGGCGGCAAGACGCGCAAAACGTGGCGTACATCTGGCATGCCAAGCGAGAGGGAAAAAGGGGAACCGGGAATCTGCTGCTGTTACAAAAAAGACCGCCGTGTGTTGTGCACGCGTCAGCGCCACCAGCAAAAAAAGAACGGGCAGGCCCGCTATCAAGGCGGTGGCCCGGCTCGTCATCGATCGGCCTGCGTCTACGCCGCTTCCAGCCGCACCCAGCCGGGTAGCACGCGGCGGGCGCGCACGGGCAGGGTGGCTTCCAGCGCGCGCAGGATGCGGTCGGTGTCGGCCAGCGGGAACACACCCACCAGCGGCAGTTGCGCGATCTCGGGCGTACAGGTGACAAAGCCGCGGCGATACCGTGCCACTTCAGCCGCAAAGCGGGCTAGCGGCATCCCGTCGGCGACCAGCTCGCCGCGGGTCCAGGCATCGCGGGCCGGGTCCAGGGGTTCGGGCTGGCCGATGGCGCGGGCGGAAAACGCGGTGCGCGTGCCGGCCTGCGCGACGCGGCCGCCGGCGTCGGCGGGCTGGATCCGCACCGCGCCGGCGTAGACGTCCAGCCAGGCGCGGCCGCCGTCGCGCAGCACGGCGAAGCGCGTGCCCAACGCCTGCAATTGCGCGTAGCCCACGTCCAACAGGAAAGGGCGGGCGTCGGGATGGGTCTCGATCAGTGTTTCGCCATCGATCAGTACGACCCGGCGTGTGGCCGCGTCAAAGCGCAGGTTGGCGGCGCTGGCGGTGTTCAGCCACAGGCGCGAGCCATCTTCCAGCGTGGCCTCGCGCGTCTGGCCGACATCGGTGCGCAGGTCGGCCCGGAGGCGGCGGGTGGCGGGCTGGTTCCAGGCCACGGCGCTGACGCCGCCCGCACCGGCCAGCAGCGCCAGCGTGCGCAGCGCGCGGCGGCGGCCTTGTCCGGCCTGGGTCAGGGCGTCCAGCGCGGGTTGGCCCGCCACGGCCTCGAAGCGGGCGCTGATGGCGCTGACGGCGTCCCAGGCGCGGCGGTGTTCCGGGGTGGCGTTCAGCCAGGCCTGCCATCGCCGGGTGTCGTCCGGGCCGGCGCGTTCGTCGCCCAGGCGGGCGAACCAGTCGGCCGCGGCTTGCAGCACGCGGCGGTCGGGCAGCGCCGGCAACGGTGCGCCCATCACCATACCCCTTCCGCGATGAGCAGGCATTGCAGCATCACCTGCGACATGTATTTCTTGACCATGCGTTCGGAGACGTCCAGCCGCAGCGCGATGTCGGCATAGGTGTGCCCGCCGAGTTGCGACAACAGAAAGGCCTGGCGGGCGCGGGCCGGCAGGCGGTGGAGCATGGCGTCGATCTGGAGCAGGGCTTGCAGCACCAGCGCGCGCTGCTCGGGTGAAGGCGCCGTGGCTTCGGGACGCTGGGCCAGCGCCTGGAGGTAGGCCTGTTCGAGTTCGCGGCGGCGCCACAGATTGACCATCAGGCCATGGGCAATGCGGGTCAGGAAGGCGCGCGGCTCGCGCAGGCCCGGCGTGTCGCGGGCCGCCATGAGACGCACGAAGGTGTCTTGTGCCAGATCGGCGGCGTCATGGTCGTCGCGCAGGCGGCGGCGCAACCAGGAGGTCAGCCAGGCGTGATGCGAGCGGTAGAGCGTGTCGACGGCATGCGGAGCCGGTAGATCGCCGGGCGGCACGGAAACTCCAGACCTGAAAGAATAATGGGAATGGTTCCTATTATATCTATTCAGGCCCGGACCGCCATCTTTGAAAGCAGGCGGGCGCGGGCCGGACCAGGCGGCACGCGTGCCTTGGGCCGTGGGTGGCGCCAGCCTGGCATGGCTTACTTGAACAGCGCGGCGTTTTCTTCCAGCACGGCATCGGCGCATTGCGCGTCCAGGTTGCCGCCCGGGGCGCCCGCCACGCCGATGGCACCGATGACGTTGGCGCCGGCCTTGATCGGCACGCCGCCGCCCAGCAGCAGGAAGCCGGGGATGTCGGTCAGGTTGGCGGCGCCGGGGTTCTTCTGCGCGTTTTCCATCATGGCCAGCGTCGGCGCCTTGGCCGAGGCGGAGGTGAAGGCCTTGGCGCGGCTGGCTTCGATGGTGTGCGGGCCGGCATTGTCGCCGCGCACGAAGGCCTTGAGCAGGCCGGCGCGGTCAACCACCGAGGCGCTGACGTTGTAGCCCTTGGCCTGGCACGCGGCGACTGCCGAGGTGGCCAGCTTCTGCGCGTCGGCGGTCGAGATATTGCTTTCGTTCAGCACGGCGGCGTGGGCGGCGCCCGTGAAGGCCAGGGTGGAAACCAGTGCGGCGAGGGTGTGGCGGGTCATGTCTGCGTCCTTTTTTCGAATGGGGATCAGGAGCAGTCAGTGTGGCCAAAAGGCCGGATCGGCGGTATACGCCCTATTACGCACGCTTCTCCGTAGCGCTACGGAGGCGCCGTGTCGCAGGCCGCCATGCCCGCGCGGGGATCAGTCCAGCAGCGACGCGTACTGGCGGATCAACTGCGCCAGCGAGTCGGCTTCGAGCTTGGCGAAGACATTGGCGCGGTAGGTCTCGACCGTGCGCGGCGACAGGTCGAACTCGCGCGCGATTTCCTTGTTGCTCAGGCCCTGCACGATGCGTTCCAGCACGTCGCGTTCGCGCGCGGACAGGCGTGCCAGGCGGTCGCTGGCCGCTTGCGTGACGGCCTGCCGTTCGCGGCTGGCGATGTGGGTGCGCACGGCGGCCTGCACGGCATCGAGGAACACGTCGTCGTCCACCGGCTTTTGCAGGAACTCCATGGCGCCGCCCTTGAAGGCTCGGCGGCACAGGTCGACGTTGGCGTGGCCGGTCAGCATCACCACCGGCAGGTCGGAGGTGTCGGCCAGGCGTGCCAGCACGTCCAGCCCGCTGATGCCGGGCATGCGGATGTCCAGCACCACGCAGCCGATGGTGTGCGGCGACAGGCCGTCCAGGAAGGCCTGCGGGTCGGCATGGCCCTCGCTGCGCAGGCCGACGCTGCGCAACAGCAGCGCCAGCGCGTCGCGCACGGCGTCGTCGTCGTCGACCAGGTAGACCAGCGGGGAATGATCGGGCACGTTCATGCGGGGCCTTTGGCCAGCGGCAGCGTCACGGTGAAGCAGGCGCCGGACGATTGCAGGTTGCGCGCGGCCAGGCGGCCGTCCATGGCGCCGGCCAGCGTTTCGCACAGCGCCAGCCCCAGGCCCATGCCTTGCTCGCGGGTGGTGTAGAACGGGGTGAACAGGCGCGGCAGCGCATCGGCGGGGATGCCGGGGCCGGTGTCGCTGACGCTGAACACGTAGGTGTCGCCCTCGACGTGGCCTTCCAGGGATATCGCGCGCTGGCCAGGCGTGTCGGCGCGCAGGGGCTGCGATGCGCTGGTCGGCCCGCCGGCGGCGGGGTGGGCAAGCGGGGCGAGCGTTGCGCCGGCCAGTGCATCGGCGGCGTTCTGCACCAGGTTGTGCAGGATCTGCTCCAGCGCGACCCGGTCACCCAGCGGCCGCGCGCCGGGGCTGGCGTTGTGCCACGTCAGGCGGATGCCCTGGCGGGCCAGTTCGGGTTCGCGCAGGAATCGCAGCGAGGCGGCCAGTGCGTCCGGGTCCAGTGCTTCGCGCCGGCTGGGCACGCGCGGCTGCACCAGCGCGCGCATGCGGCTGATGATGTCGGCGGCGCGCTTGGCTTGCTCGGCGCTGGCCAGCAACGCATGGCGCACGGCGGGGCGTTCGTCCTCGTCGTCCAGCAGGCGCTGCGCGGCGCGGGTCTGCGCCAGGATCGCGGTCAGGGGCTGGTTCAGTTCGTGGGCGATGCCGGCGGCCATTTCGCCCAGCGTGCTCAAGCGCGCCATGGCGGCCAGGCGTGCCTGTTCCTGCTGACGGCGCGCGTCGGCGCGCGAACGCCGCGTGGCGGTCACGCCCGCCACCAGCAGCGCGCTGGTCAGGCCCCACAGCAGCCACGGCAGCCACGGCCATGACGCGGGCGTCAGGGTGCGCCGGCTGTGCAGCATGAACGGCTGGCTGGCCGCGCCCAGCGGCTTGGACAGCGCCAGCGGCCAGCCCGGGCCGGCGTCAGCGGGCTGGCGCGCCAGCAGCGTCAGCGGGGCCTGGCCGACGCTCAGAGTCAGGTTGGCCAGCCCCGTGGGCAGGTCGGCGGGCGCGATCAGATCGCGGGCGTCCACCAGCAGGCTCCAGCTGGATGGCGCTACCAGCCAGTAGCGGGCGGCATCCAGCGGCAGCACCACCGGGCGGCCCAGGCTGCGGGCTTGCGCCACGGCCGCGGCCAGGCCGGAGGGGGCGTCCGTGCTGCCTGTCCAGGCGCCATCGGGCAGGTAGCCCAAACCCTGCAGCTGCGGCATGGCCGGTTGCAGGCTCGGGAACAGGCGTTCGGGAGCGGGCGGGTGCGACAGTGCCGAGAGCGTCGCCAGCACGGCCTCGTGCTGCACCGTTTTCTGGCTCAGCATGCGCTGCGCGATGCTGGTGTCCTGGAAAAAGCGGTCGTACTGGTCGACGTAGTTCTGGCGGCCGATCCAGAGGGTGCCGGCAAGGAAGAGGACCAGCCAATAGAAGAGGGCGCGATGGCGCAAGCGGAGATTCACGCTTGAAATTATGCCCTGCGGCGAACCCGGACCGGAATCCGTAGGGCTACGGAGGGGGGGCGCTCTGGGCGGCGGCGGACACGGTCATCTGATACAGCGCGGCCACCAGGTCGGACTGGGTCACCAGGCCGACCAGCGTGCGGTCCTCGCCCAGCACCGGCACGCAATGCAGATGGTCGGACATGGGGCGCGCCAGTTCCACGGCGGGCAGGCCGGGGGTGGCGAACGGCACCTCGGAGCGCATGCAGTCGGCCACCCGCAGATCGGCGGGTGCGCCGCCCACGGGCGCCGGCCGGCTCTTGCGCGCCAGCACATCGCCTTGCGCCAGCATGCCGGCGTAGCGGCCGCAAGCATCCAGCACCGGCAGCCATTGCAGCCGATGCTTGTCGAACAACCGCACGGCGTCGTCCAGCGGGTCCTGCTGCCGCACCGCGACCACGTCGCGCGACATGATGTCGGCGCAGCGCACGTCGCCAAAGCGGCGCGTGCTGGCGCGCGGCTCGGCGGCCAGCACGATGTCTTCCAGGTCTTCCTTGCTGATGTCCAGCAGCTCGCCGCGTTGCGCCAGGGCCTGGTCCAGATCGGCGCGGGAAAAGCCCAGGCGGGCGCTGGGCGCCAGGTCGCGCGTGTGATGGCCCGGGGCGGGCTCGGCGTGGCGGCGCGGATAGTTGCGCTTGAGCAGGCCGTTGAACACCACGGCGATGCACAGCAGGATGACGGAATTGAGCCCCACCGGCCACAGCACGAAGCCGTAGCCCAGCGCCGCGACGGGCGGCCCGCCCAGCACCGCGGTCAGGGCCACGGCGCCGCTGGGCGGATGCAGGCAGCGCAGCGAGAACATGGCGCCGATGGCCAGCGCCACGGCCGTGGCGGCGGCCAGGCCGGGGTTGCCGATGAACTGGGCGCAGAACACGCCGATCAGGGCCGATACCAGGTTGCCCGCCAGGAGGGACCAGGGCTGGGCCAGCGGGCTGGCGGGCGCGGCGAACAGCAACACGGCGGAGGCGCCCATGGGCGCGATGAACCAGGGGCTGGCAACGCCCAGCGCGTGGCGGCCCACCCACTCGGTGCAGAACAGCCCGACCAGCGCGCCCAGCACGCCATAGAGCTTTTCGCGTCCGTTGACGCCCACCGGCGCCGGCGCGAACGCGCCCAGCCAGCGCTTGATACCCACAGCCAAAACCCTCTCCTTGCTCCCCTTGAATATATCGGGGGACGACAATTTATCACGGCGCCTGGTCGCAGACGGCTTTGGGGGCCTGCCCGTTGCCGCGGGTGCGGGGCGTTCCCGGAGGGCGCCGCGCCGGCGGCTCAGTGCGCGGGCGCGTCGTCGTCGATGCGGGTCAGCAGGCGGGTGAGCAGCGGCCGCATGGCGCGCAGTTCTTCCAGGTGCGACGCCGACAGGCTTTCCAGGATGCGTTCGGCCTTGTTGGTCAACACGACTTCCACGCGCCGGCCGTCTTCGGGATCGGCCTCGCGGCGCACCAGGTCGAGTCGTTCCAGGCGGTTGACCAGCTCGGCGGCGGTGTGCGGGCGGACCAGCAGGCGTTCGGCGATTTCGCCCACGTACAGGCCGCGGCGCGCGGGCGCGCCGGCGCGGCTGCCTTTGATGGCCAGCAGCGCCTGATGCTGTTGCGGCATCAGGTCCAGGCCGGCGGCGGCGTTTTCGCTGAAAGCAGCGAACTTGCGCAGCGCATAGCGGAAATCGGCCAGCAATTCGTAGTCCGTGGCGGACGGCAGGGCGGGAGGCTTGGGTCGTTTCACGGGCCGATTCTAATTCGAACGGGCCGTCTTCTGGCGGCACGTGCCGATAGCATGGGCTCAGGCGCGTGCTTTATCGGGCAACGCCCACAGCGCATCCAGCACATGCTGGGTGGCACGTTCGACCTGGCCGGCCCGGTGCGCGATGCCCAGCGGTCGCCACAGCGCCGGGCGCAGCGGCCGCATGGCGATGCGCGGGTCGGGCTGCGGCGCGGTGGCCTCGTGCGGCAGCAGCGTGGCGCCATAGCCCGCGGCCACCAGGCTCTTGATGGCGTCGTTGTAGTTCAGCTGGATGCGCGGACGCGGATTCAGGCCGGCGCCGGCGAACCATTCGCCGGTCTGGCGCGACAGCCGGGTGCTGGCATCGTTCAGGATCAGCGGACGCTCGCCCAGCCAGGCCGGCGTGATGCGCGCAGGCGCTTTCCAGCCGGCGGGCAGGAAGGCCATGACCGGATCGCGCCGCCACGGCCGCAGCAGCAGGCCCGGCACCGGCGGCTGCGGCAACGCCACCAGGCCGACATCCAGCGTGCCGGCCGTCAGCTGCTGCAGCGTTTCCTGCGAGGTCAGCACCGCCACCTGTACGTCGATGCCGGGGTGATCGCGCCCCAGCGCTTCCAGCGCCTGGGGCAGCAGATGGGCGATGGCGCCGGTGGAGGCGCCCAGCCGCACCCGGCCGCCCAGCCCCTGCACCTGCCGCTGCACGTCGTCCAGCGCCTGGTCGGCTTCGGCCAGCAGGCGCCGCGCCCGCGCCAGCAGGGTGTCGCCGATCGGGGTGGGGCGCACCTGGCCGCGCTTGCGCGTCAACAGCGGCGCGCCGATGCGGGCCTCGAGGTCGGCCACGTGCAGGCTCACCGTGGGCGGCGCCAGGTGCAGCGCGCGGGCGGCGTCGGCGAAGGAACCCAGATCGGCGATGGCGACCAGGGTGCGCAGGCGGTCCAGATTGATTTCACGCATGAGGGTGACGTTCAGAAAGTCTGAATCAGATCGTCATGATATTCGACTTTTGCTATCTGGAAGAGTAGGCAATGATGGGCATCGCCGGTGCAGGGCGACTTTGTACCGGCATCGATTGACGACCCGCTGGCGCCACGCCGGCTTTTCAGGATGGCCACGTTCATGACCCAACCCCTAGTATTTATCGACGGCGACCAGGGCACCACCGGTCTGCAGATCCACGAACGCCTGCAAGGCCGCAGCGACCTGCGCCTGCTGACGCTGCCGGCTGCCGACCGCAAGGATCTGGCGCGGCGCGCCGACGCCATCAACGCCTGCGACATCGCCATCCTGTGCCTGCCGGACGAACCGGCGCGCCAGGCCGCGGCGTCCGTCGTCAACCCCGCGGTGCGGGTGATCGACGCCAGCTCCGCCCATCGCACCACGGCGGGCTGGGTCTATGGCTTTCCGGAAATGGCCGCGGGGCAGGCCCAGCGCATCGCCCAGGCCAAGCGGGTGAGCAACCCCGGCTGCTATCCCACCGGCGCGATCGCCTTGCTGCGGCCGCTGGTGCAGGCAGGCCTGGTGCCGGCCGACTATCCGCTCAGCGTGCACGCCGTGTCCGGCTATTCGGGCGGCGGCCGCGCCAGCGTGGATGCGTACGAAGGCGCGGGGGCGACGGGCGGACCGGCGTTCCAGGTCTATGGCCTGGGCCTGGCCCACAAGCACACGCCGGAAATCGAGCGTCATGCCGGGCTGACGCAACGCCCCGTCTTCGTGCCGTCGTACGGCGCGTTTCGCCAGGGCATCGTGCTGACCGTGCCGCTGCAATTGCGCCTGCTGCCGGCCGGCGTCACGGCGCAGCAGCTGCAGCAATGCCTGGCGCGGCACTACGAGGGCGCGCAATACGTGCAGGTGGTGGCGCCGCAGGACGCCGCCGCGCATACCCACCTGGATCCCCAGGCGCTGAATGGCACCAATCATCTGCGGCTGGCGGTGTACGGCAATGATGCCCACGGCCAGGTGCTGCTGACCGCGGTGTTCGACAACCTGGGCAAAGGCGCCTCGGGCGCGGCGGTGCAGAACCTGGACCTGATGCTGGAGACGATGGCGCTGGCCGAGGCCTGAAGCCCTGGCGGCGCCCGGGTTCGGGGCGAGCCGCGCGCCGGCCCTGTGCGGCGATCGTCCCGGTCGCAGCACGGGGTTCGCATGCACCGGAATGGGGCGTGGACCCCGGCTCGCGCGCCGCGGTCCGGCGATGTCAGGGCGGCGTCCGGCCACCAGCGGTTTGTCAGGGAAATTCTGCTCAACTGGCGTAATCCATGCCGCCACCGGCCCCGTCCTATCGGAGCGCATATGAGCCTTGACATCCTGCACCGCACGCCGCTCTGGGTATGGGCGCTGTTCGTCTTCTTGCTATACCGCGGCATCCGCGCCTTGCGTCCGCGCCGCATGTCGGTGGCGCGAACCTTCCTGCTGCCCATCCTGTTCCTGGTATGGGTGCTGGTGTCCATCCACGGCGAGGTTACCGATCTGCGGTCCGCGTACGAGGCCTTCGCCGGCGGTGCGCTGGTGGGCGGCGTGATCGGCTGGGTGC
>NZ_JAELTJ010000181.1 GCF_016428805.1 Achromobacter sp. ASV32 | reverse complement strand
GCGGTTGGGGCGCTGCGCGCCGGCGCCCACGCCGAACAGCTGGGTCAGCGCTTCACGCGCCCGCTGCAGGTCGGATTCCGTGCGGCCGCTGAGCAGTTCGCGGATCAGCAGCCAGTCGGGCGATTCGGTAGTCACGTCGCCCACCAGTTCGGCCAGGGCGCAGTTGAAGGCCTTGGCGATCTGCAACAGGACCAGGATCGACGCATTGCCGACCCCGTGTTCGAGGTTGGCCAGGTGACGCTCGGACACGCCCGTCGCTTGCGACAGGCCCTTGCGCGTCATGCCACGGATGGCCCGCAGGCGGCGCACCCGTTCGCCCAATGCCACCAGGAAAACTTCCCGCTGGGGTTCTTCGGACGGCGCCGCGTCTAGCGCTTGATTCATGGTGTAGCTGACTCCGCAAATACCCTGATAACACTCGATTTATGCACTATAGTGCTTGACCCAAATCAATGGAAGCACTATTTTTCCTCAAACAGCTTCAACAGGGCGTCAGGTGCGGCAAAACAGCACTGGACTGCATCCGCCGCTGAAGCGCCGACAGTGTAAAGGAGGAGACCGGTGAGCACGCCTGAACGATTCCACACCCTGATGCGCCAGCTGACGGGCCTGATGGCGGGGCAGCCGCTGGACGGCGCCCTGCAAGCGCGCCTGAACCGCGACGCCGGGCCCGGCAGCACGCTGTACGCCGATATCTTCGCGGCCTGTAGACAGGGCGTGGCAGACGGCTGGATGTGCAACCGCGAAGGCGGCGGCATCCGCTACGGCCGGGTCATCAAGCCGGCCGACGATCTGGCCGGCTGCTCGGTCGACGTGGTCGACATGGACGACCTGGCCGGTCCCCACCACGCTCACCCCAATGGCGAAGTCGACATGATCATGCCGCTGAGCGCCGACGCCCGCTTTGACGGCCATGGCGCCGGCTGGCTGGTCTACGGCCCCGGCAGCGCGCACCGCCCCACCGTGACGCAGGGACGCGCGCTGGTCCTGTACCTGCTGCCTGGCGGCGCCATCGATTTCGGCCCGCCCTGACCCCTCATCGCCACGCCGGGCCGGCAACAGGCCCGCGTGCCGGGCGATCGCTACCAGGCGCCGGCACAGGCGCGATCCGATCCGCCGCCCGCCAGGACAACAGGACATCTGGAGACAACCGTGAACCCCTGCCCCGCCGAACTGAACTTTGCCAGCCACCTGGCCGCCCTGAACGCGCCCCGCGCCGCCAAGCTGGCCTATATCGACGACACCCGCCAACTGACCTACGGCGAGCTGGCCGAACGCGTGGCGCGCATGGCCGGCGCGCTGCGCCAGCTGGGCCTGCGGCGCGAGGAGCGCGTGCTGCTGCTGATGCAGGACACGGTGGACTGGCCTGTCGCGTTCCTGGGCGCGCTGCATGCCGGCGTGGTGCCGGTGGCGGTGAACACGCTGCTCACGGCGCAGGACTATGCCTACATCCTGAGCCACAGCCGGGTGCGGGCGGCGGTGGTGTCGGGCGCCCTGCTGCCGGTGCTGCAAACGGCGCTGGCCCAATCGCCGGGCGACGTCGAACACCTGATCGTGTCGCAAGCCCTGGCGCCTTTGCCAGCGGATGCCCACGGCCTTGACGCCCTGCTGGCCGCCGCGCCCCTGGCGCCCGCGGTGCGCACGCTGTCCGACGAAATCGCGTTCTGGCTGTATTCGTCGGGTTCCACCGGCAAGCCCAAGGGCGTGGTGCATACCCATGGCAATCTGTGGCACACGGCCGAGCTCTATGCCAAGCCGGTGCTGGGCATCCGCGAGGACGACGTGGCGTTTTCCGCGGCCAAGCTGTTCTTTGCCTATGGCCTGGGCAACGGCCTGACGTTTCCGCTGTCGGTTGGCGCCACCGTGGTCCTGATGGCCGAACGCCCGACGCCCCAGGCCGTGTTCCAGCGCCTGACACGCCACCGCCCGACCGTGTTCTACGGCGTACCCACGCTGTACGCGAGCATGCTGGCCGCGCCCGACCTGCCGCCGCGCGCGCAGGTCGCCATGCGGGTCTGCACCTCGGCCGGCGAGGCCTTGCCGCGCGACATCGGCGAACGCTTCTCGCGCCATTTCGGCTGTGAAATCCTGGACGGCATCGGCTCGACCGAGATGCTGCACATCTTCATCTCGAACCGGGCCGGCCAACTGCGCTACGGCACCACCGGCAAACCGGTGCCCGGCTACGAGGTGCAGCTGCGCGACGACAACGGTGCGCCCGTGGCCGCTGGCGCCATCGGCGACCTCTACATCAAGGGTCCCAGCGCCGCGTTGATGTACTGGAACAACCGCGACAAGACGCGCCAGTGCTTCCTGGGCGAGTGGCTGAAAAGCGGCGATAAGTATGTCTGCGACGAGGACGGCTACTACACCTATGCCGGCCGCAGCGACGACATGATCAAGGTCAGCGGCCAATATGTGTCGCCCGTCGAAGTGGAGAACATCCTGGTGCAGCACGAAGCCGTGCTGGAAGCCGCGGTGATCGGCGTGCCGGATCACGACGGACTGGTCAAGACCAAGGCCTATGTGGTGCTGCGGCCGGGCTTTGCGCCCGACGCGCACACCGGCGCCGAATTGCAGCGCTTCGTGAAGCAGCACCTGGCGCCCTTCAAGTATCCGCGCCAGATCGATTTCACCGACGAGCTGCCCAAGACCGCCACCGGCAAGATCCAGCGCTTCCGGCTACGCCAGCTGGAACAGGCCGCGCTATGAGCGTCACCCCTGTCCCCGCCAGCTTCGCTGGCGATACCGGCTGGGTCCGCCTGCACGCGCTGGGCCGCGACCTGCGCCTGGAATACCGCTGGCTCGCGCCGCAGCGCCGGGATGCGCCGCCGCTGGTGTTCCTGCACGAAGGGCTGGGTTCGGTGTCGATGTGGAAAGACTGGCCGCGGCAGGTCTGCGAGGCCGCCGGCTGCCGCGGGCTGGTGTATTCGCGCCATGGCTATGGCCAGTCGACGCCGCTGGCCGCCGGCGAAAAACGCGCCGTCGACTTCATGCACCGAGAGGCCGCCGAGGTCCTGCCCGCGCTGTTTGCCGCGTTGGGCATCGACCCCGCACAGGACAAGCCGGTGCTGTTCGGCCACAGTGACGGCGGCTCGATCGCGCTGCTGTACGCGGCGCTGCATCCGTCGGCGGTGGCCGGCGTGGTGGTGGCCGCGCCGCATATCTTTGTCGAGCCGCGCAGCCTGGCCAGCATCCAGCTGGCGCGGCAGGCCTACCAGGACACCGACCTGCGCGAGCGTCTGGCGCGTCATCATGCCGACGTGGATTCAGCCTTCCGGGGCTGGAACGACATCTGGCTGGATCCTGCCTTTGCCGCCTGGGACATCCAGGCCAGCCTGTCCGCCATCACCTGCCCGGTGCTGGCCATGCAAGGCGTGGACGACGAATACGGCACGCTGGCGCAGATCCACGGCATCCGCCTTGCGGCACCCCATACGCAACTGCTGGAGATTCCCGACTGCCGCCATTCGCCGCACAAGGACCAGCCCGCCACCGTCATCCAGGCCATCGCCGGTTTCATCGGCGCGCTGGACCCACCCGGCCGCCCCTGCGGCAGCCCATAACAAGTACGGAGACCCACCATGACCCATGCCCTGACCCGGGCCGCGCTCGGCGCCGCCCTGATGCTGGCCGCAAGCGGCGCCCTGGCCGCCGACAAGCTCAAAGTCGGCTTCATGCTGCCTTACAGCGGCACCTTCGCCGCGCTCGGCAACGCCATCGAGAACGGCTTCAAGCTCTATGTCGCCGAACAAGGCGGCAAGCTCGGCGGGCGCGAGATCGAGTACTTCAAGGTGGATGACGAATCCAATCCCTCCAAGGCCGCCGAAAACGCCAACCGCCTCATCAAGCGCGACCAGGTGGACGTGCTGATCGGCACCGTGCACTCGGGCGTGGCGATGGCCCTGGCCAAGGCGGCCAAGGATGCCGACACCACGCTGATCGTGACCAATGCCGGCGCCAACGCCATCACCGGTCCGCTGTGCGGCCCCGGCATTTTCCGTACCTCGTTCACCAACTGGCAGCCGGCCTACGCCATGGGCCCGGTAGCCAAGGCGCGCGGCCACAAGACCGCCGTCACCATCACCTGGAAATACGCGGCGGGCGACGAAGCCATCGGCGGCTTCAAGGAAGGCTTCGAGCAGGCCGGCGGCAAGGTGGTCAAGGAACTGAGCCTGCCCTTCCCCAACGTCGAGTTCCAATCGCTGCTGACCGAGATCGCGGCGCTCAAGCCCGACATGGTGTTCACCTTCTTTGCCGGCGGCGGCGCGGTGAAGTTCGTGCAGGACTACCACGCGGCGGGCCTGGACAAGACCATTCCGTTGTATGGCTCGGGCTTCCTGACCGACGGCACCTTGCAGGCGCAAGGCGCGTCGGCGCAAGGCCTGCTCACCACGCTGCACTACGCCGACGGCCTGAACACGCCACGCGACAACGCGTTCCGCGCGGATTATTCCAAGGCCTACGGGGCCCAGCCCGATGTCTATGCCGTGCAGGGCTACGACGCGGCGCAGCTGATGCAGTCGGGTTTGAGCGCGGTGCAAGGCGACTTCACAAAAAAGGCCGACTTCCGCCAGGCCATGCGCGGCGCCACGGTGGACAGCCCGCGCGGTGCGTTCACGCTGTCGACCGCCGGCAACCCGGTGCAGGACATCTATCTGCGGCGCGTCGACGGGTTGGAAAACAAGGTGGTCGAGGTGGCCGTGCGCAAGCTGGCCGATCCGGCCCGCGGCTGCAAGCTCTAGGAACGCCCATGGACGCCGGCATTCTGCTCATCCAGGCGCTCAACGCCTTCCAGTACGGCTTGCTGCTGTTCCTGGTGGCCAGCGGGCTGACGCTGATCTTCGGCATCATGGGCATCATCAACCTGGCCCATGGCAGCTTCTACATGATCGGCGCCTACATGGCGTTCGCGCTTGGCCCGGTGGTGGACCGCTGGCTGGGCGGCGGCTTCCTGGTCACGCTGGCCGTGTGCGTGGCGGCCGCGGCCGCGCTGGGCTATCTGCTGGAAGCCGCGTTCTTCAGCTACCTGTACCGCCGCAACCACCTGCAGCAGGTGCTGATGACCTACGGCCTGATCCTGGTGTTCGAAGCGCTGCGCAGCATCCTGGTAGGCAACGACGTGCATGGCGTGCCGCTGCCTGCCTGGCTGCAGGGCAGCATCGCGCTGGGCGACGTGATGACCTATCCGGTGTACCGGCTGTTCATCTCGGGCGTGGGGATCGCGGTGGCCCTGCTGTTGTACTGGGTCATCGCGCGCACGCGGCTGGGCATGATGTTGCGCGCTGGCGCCAGCAACCGCGAAATGACCGGCTCGCTGGGCATCGACGTCAACAAGCTATACCGCCTGGTGTTCGCGGCCGGCGTGGCGCTGGCCGCGCTGGCCGGCAGCATCGCGGCGCCCGTGTCGTCGGTGTATCCCGGCATGGGCAACGGCGTGCTGATCATCTGCTTCGTGGTGGTGGTGATCGGCGGCATCGGTTCGATCCGCGGCGCGTTCCTGGCCGCGATGCTGGTGGGCGTGGTGGAAACCTTCGGCCAGGTGCTGTTCCCCGCCGCGGCCGGCGTGCTGGTGTACGTGCTGATGGCCGCCATTCTCCTGTGCAAACCCGAAGGGCTGTTCAAACAATGAACCTGAACCGACTCCTGCCCTTGGCGACCCTGCTGGCGCTGGCGGCCTTTGCCTGGAACGGCAGCGACTACTACACCGGGCTGGCGGTAAAGATCATGATCTACGCCATCTTCGCCCTCAGCCTGCAACTGCTGGTGGGCGGCGCGGGCCTGGTCAGCCTGGGACATGCGGCGTTCTTCGGCATCGGCGCCTACGCCGCGGCGCTGCTGTCGCCGCCGTCGGAAGCAGCCAGCCTGTGGTGGCTGCTGCCCGCCGCGCTGCTGGCGGCGGCGGCCTATGCCGCGGTGACCGGCGCGCTGGCGCTGCGCACGCGCGGCGTGTACTTCATCATGGTGACGCTGGCCTTCGCGCAGATGGCCTACTACGTGTTCCACGACACCAAGGCCGGCGGCGGCAGCGACGGCATCTATCTGTATTTCCGGCCCCAGGCAGCGGTGGGCGGCTGGCTGCCGTTCGACCTGGACCAGGCACCGGTCTACTACTTTTTCGTGCTGGCCTGCCTGGCGCTGACCTGGGGCTTCCTGGCGGGCTTGCGGCGCTCGCCATTCGGCGCGGCCCTGGCCGGCATCCGCATCAATGAACAACGCATGCGGGCGGCAGGGTATTCGACCTATCCCTACAAGCTGACCGCCTACATCATCGGCGCCGCGCTCGCGGGCCTGGCCGGCTTTCTGTTCGCGCTGAAAGACGGCTTTGTCACGCCCGAGCTGCTGGCCTGGGAACAATCGGGCCTGGTGCTGCTGATGGTGATCCTGGGCGGCCTGGGCAGCCTGGGCGGCGCGGTGCTGGGCACCGTTGCGCTGGTGCTGCTGCAGGAACTGTTCCAGTCGCAGGCGCTGTTCGGCGACTATGCGCGCCACTGGCACCTGCCGCTGGGCGTGGCGATCATCGTGCTGGTGGCCCTGCTGCCCGACGGGCTGGCGGGCCTGCCCGCGCAATGGCGGCGTTGGCGGGCCCGGCGGACCGGACGGACGCAAGCCGCCCCTGCCGCCACATCCGCCCCGCCGCCCGCCGCGCTGCGCCTGCCGATTTCCGGAGAACCCCATGCCTGATCCCCTGCTGGCCGCGCGCGGCGTCACGCGCCGCTTTGGCGGCCTGACCGCCGTCAACGACGTCTCGCTGGCGTTGCATCCCGGTGAAGTCCATGCCGTCATCGGCACCAACGGCGCGGGCAAATCCACCCTGATCAACCTCCTGTCCGGCGAGCTGGCGCCCAGCAGCGGCCAGGTGTCGCTGGGCGGCCGCGACATCACCGCGTGGGGCCAGCCCGAACGGGCCCGCGCCGGATTGGGCCGCAGCTACCAGCGCTCGACCTTGTTTCCCGAACTGAGCGTGTTCGAAAACTGCCGCCTGGCCGCGCAGGCGCGGCGCCAGCGCTTCTGGCATTGGTGGCGGCCGGCGTCGTCCTGTGCCGCCAGCGCGGCGCTGGCCACGCAGGCGCTGGCGCGCACCGGCCTGGCAGACGAGGCGGCGCGGCCGGCCGGACTGCTGCCGCACGGACGCAAGCGCCAGCTCGAAATCGCGATGTGCCTTGCCGGCGAACCCCAGGTGCTGCTGCTGGACGAACCGCTGGCCGGCATGGGGCCGGAGGAAACCGATCGCATCCTGGCGCTATTGCAGACCCTCAAGGACGGCCACGCCATCCTGCTGGTGGAACATGACATGGACGCGGTGTTCCGCATCGCCGAGACGATCACGGTGATGGTCAACGGCAGCAGCATCGCCAGCGGCAGCCCGGCCGAGATCCGCGCCAACGAGCAGGTGCGTACCGCCTACCTGGGCGACGACCCGGACACACACGCTGACGCGGGAGACACGCCATGGGCGCACTGATCGAGGCGGGCGGCCTGCACGTGTACTACGGCGCCAGCCACGTGCTGCGGGGTGTCGACCTGCGCATCGGCGCCGGTGAGTCGGTGGGCCTGGTGGGCCGTAACGGCATGGGCAAGACGACGTTGATCCGCAGCCTGGTAGGCCAGGTGCGCAGCGCGCACGGCAGCGTGGCCGTGCGCGGCCAGGACTGCACCCGCGCCCGGCCGCACGCCATCGCGCAACTGGGGGTGGCCTACGTGCCGGAAGGCCGCGGCATCTTCCCCAATCTGAGCGTGCGGGAAAACCTGCTGGTCGCCAGCCGCAAGGGACGACAGGACCGGCAGGACTGGACCTACGAACGTGTGTTGCAGACCTTTCCGCGCCTGACCGAAAGGCTGGGCCATGGCGGCCAGCAACTATCGGGCGGCGAACAGCAGATGCTGGCCATCGGCCGCGCGCTGATGACCAACCCCGACCTGCTGATCCTGGACGAAGCCACCGAGGGCCTGGCACCGCTGATCGTGGCCGAGATCTGGAAGATCATCCGCCAGATCCGCGCCACCGGCATGTCCACCCTGATCGTGGACCGCAACTATCGCGCCGTGCTGGCGCATACCGACCGCTGCGTGGTGATGGAAAAAGGCCTGATCGTGCAGGACGGCGACAGCGCCGCGCTGGCCGCCCGGCCCGAACAGCTGACGCGCTATCTGGGCGTGTAGCGGGAAGGCCGGCGGCCCTGCCCGCGCCGCCGGTCAGATCAGCGCTTCGATCAGGAACGGACCGCGGCGTTTCAAGCCCGCTTGCAAGGCGCGGGCAAACCCTTCGACCGTGTCCACGCTGACCGCTTCCACGCCCATGCCGCGCGCCAGGTGGGTCCAGTCCAGGCAGGGTTCTTCCAGGTCGAGCATGCGGCGCGCATTGCGGCCGGGTTCCACGACACCCACGTTCTTCATTTCGCCGTGCAGCGTGGCATAGGACCGGTTGGCCAGGATCACCGTCAGGCAATCGAGGTTTTCGCGCGCCTGCGTCCACAGCGCCTGCAGCGTGTACATGCCGCTGCCGTCGGCCTGCAAGGTGACGACCTTGCGGTCCGGGCAGGCCACCGCCGCGCCCGTGGCCATGGGCAGGCCGATGCCAATGGCGCCGCCGGTCAGCATCAGCCAATCGTGCGGCGCGCTGCTGGCACTGTAGATCGGGAATTCGCGGCCCTGGGTGATGGATTCGTCGCAGACGATGGCGTTTTCGGGCAGGTGATGCGCAACCAGGATGTTCACTGCCGCGCCCGTCAGCTTGCCCGTGGCCGGGACCTCGTAGGCAGCGGCCGGCGCGGCCAGGCGCGGCGCGTCGGCGGCGATGCCCAGCTCGTCGGCCAGCCATTCCAGCGCGTGCGCCAGGTCTTGCTCGCCGGTCGCCAGCACCACTTGCTGGCAATCGGGCGGGGCCAGCAGGCTGGGCTTGCCGGGATAGGCGAAGAACCCCACCGGCGCCTTGGCGCCGGCCAGCACCAGGTGGCGCACGTCTTTCAGCTTGGCCACGGCCAGGTCGATGGGATAGGGCAAGCGGTCCACGGGCGTGCGCGCGCCGCCGCGTTCGATGCGGCGGTTGGAGGTTTCGGACATCAACCGCACGCCGGTGGCGCGCGCGATGCGGCCGGCGGCATTGAGCGCGCGGTCGCGCAGTGCGGCGCCGCCCAGCATCAGGGTCGTGACTTCGCCGCTGCGGATCGCCTGGGCGGCGGCGCGGACGGCGTCGATGGTCGTATGCGGCACGGCGGCGTCAGTGACCTTGACGGGGGCCGGCGTATCGGCCGGCAGTTCGGTCCAGGCGGTGTCGGCCGGCAGGATCAGCGTGGCGATATTGCCCGGCTTGCGGCGCGCCACGGCGATGGCCTCGGCGGCGTCGGCGGACATGGCCTGGGCGGTCAGGCTGCGCTTGACCCAATGCGACATCGGCCGCGCCACGCCTTCGACGTCGCTGGTCAGCGGCGCGTCGTATTGCACGTGATAGGTGGCGTGGTCGCCCACGATGTTGACCATCGGCGTGCGCGCGCGCTTGGCGTTGTGCAGATTGGCCAGGCCGTTGCCCAGGCCCGGCCCCAGGTGCAGCAGCGTCGCGGCCGGCTTGTCGGCCATGCGCGCATAGCCGTCGGCCGCGCCGGTGACGACGCCCTCGAACAGGCCCAGCACACAGCGCATTTTCGGCTTGCGATCCAGCGCCGCCACAAAGTGCATCTCGGACGTGCCCGGGTTGGCAAAGCAGACGTCCACATCGTTGGCAAGGAGGGTATCGCAAAGACTATCAGCGCCGTTCATCGTGTTTCCCTGGTTGTTTTGTTGGCTCGGGCAGGCGGCGAAACGCCCGCCCCCTGGCATGATAGGTAGCGTAGC
>NZ_JAELTJ010000180.1 GCF_016428805.1 Achromobacter sp. ASV32 | reverse complement strand
TGGCGCAAACTGCGCCGGCTGCTGTATCCGCGCGCCGACATGGTGACGGTGCAGGCGGCCGATACCGCCGGCCCGTTTTCGCGCCAGGTGCCGGGCATCAAGCGCCTGGCCGTGATTCCCAACCCCTTGCCCGCGCCGTTACTGGACGCGCCGCTGGTGGACCAGCCAGACGACGGATCGCCGCGCACGCTGCTGGCGATGGGCCGCCTGGTCACCGACAAGCAGTTCGACCTGCTGATCGACGTGTTCGCGCAATTGGCGCCCGATTTTCCCGACTGGAACCTGCGCATCTGGGGCGAAGGCCCCGAGCGCGGCGCGCTGGAGCAGCAGGTTGCCCGCCTGGGCCTGCAATCACGCGTCAGTCTGCCTGGCCGTACCGAGGCGCCCTGGGATGAACTGGCGCGCGGGCAGGCTTTCGTGCTCAGCTCGCTGGTGGAAGGTTTTCCCAATGTGCTGCTGGAAGCGATGGCGCTGGGCCTGGCCTGCGCCGCGTTCGATTGCCCCAGCGGCCCGCGCGAAATGACACGCGATGGCCAGGATGCGCTGCTGGTGCCCGCGGGCAACCGCGACGCCCTGCGCGACGCCCTGCGGCGCCTGTTGGCCGACGCGGGGCTGCGCCGGCAAATGGGCGCGCGCGCCGCTGCCGCCGTGCGCCAACGCTATGCGCTGGCCAGCGTGCTGTCGGAGTGGGATGAACTGTTCGAAGCCGTCAGGGAAGGCCGATGACCGAAACCCCGTTGCGCGTCGTGCATGTGATCGCCGGCCTGGGGCAGGGCGGCGCGGAATCCGTGCTGTGGCGCCTGGCTACCTATCCGGGACAAGCCGTCGAGCACGTCGTGGTGTCGCTGACCGACGAGGGGGTCTATGGCGAGCGGCTGCGCGCCGCCGGCATCACCGTGCATACGCTGGGTATGCCGCGTGGCCGGATCAGTCTTGGCGGCTTCATGGCGCTGCGGCGCCTGATCGCGCAAGCGAAGCCGCATGCCGTGCAGACCTGGATGTATCACGCCGACCTGATCGGCGGCGTGGCGGCCCGCCTGGCGGGTGTGCGCGCCATCGCCTGGGGCATCCGCAATTCCGGCGCGCATCTGGAGCGCAGCAGCCGCTCGGCGCGCATGGTGCTGCGGGCCTGCGCGCTGCTGTCGGGCGTGTTGCCCAAGGCGATCGTCTGCGCCGCGCAGGACGCCGCTGAACGCCATGCGGCCAAGGGCTACCGCCGCGATCGCATGGTCGTGATCTCCAACGGCTACGACCTGTCGCGCTATGCGCCCGATACCGCCGCGCGCGATCGTATGCGCACGCAATGGGGATTGGCGGGCGACGTGCCGGTGATCGGTTGCGTGGCGCGCTGGGACCCCCTCAAGGACCATGCCAATCTGCTGCGCGCCGTGGCGGCGCTGGTGCGCGACGGCCGCGACGCCGGCCTGCGCTGCGTGCTGGTGGGGCGCGGCATGAGCGCCGACAATCCCGAACTGATGACGCTGGTCGACAAGCTCGATCTGCGCGACCGCCTGGTGCTGGCGGGCCCCAGTGACGACGTGCCCGCCGTGATGAACGGACTGGATCTGCACGTGCTGTCCAGCTGCGCCGAAGGCTTTCCCAATGTGGTCGCCGAGGCGATGGCCTGCGGTGTCTATTGCGTGGCGACGGATGTGGGCGACGCGGCCTACATCATCGGCGACACTGGTGTGGTGGTGCCGCCCGAGCAACCCGAGGCGCTGGCCCGCGGCATCGAAACTGGCCTGAGGGAAGTGGCATCGCGCGGCCAGGGCCGCGCCGGCGAAGCCGGACGCGCGCGGGTGCTGGAACATTTTGACCTGGCACGCATGGTGCAAAGCTATGTCGCGGTGTGGCGCCGCATTTCCGGAGAACCGGCATGAGCGCCGCGCGCCGTTTGCTGTTTGTCGTCAACAATCCGGCATTTTTCATGTCGCACCGCCTGCCCTTGGCGCAGGCCGCGCAGCGCGCCGGCTATGACGTGCACGTGGCCACGATGGATGGCCCTGCGGTGGCCGATATCGAGGCGCTGGGCATGACGCACCACGCCATTCCCATGACGCGCAGCGGCAAGCATCCGCTGCAGGAGCTGGGCACCTTGCTGGCCCTGCTGCGGCTGTTCCGCCGCCTGCGGCCGCAGGTGGTGCATCTGGTGACGATCAAACCGGTGCTCTATGGCGGCATCGCCGCGCGCCTGGCGCGGGTGCCTGGCATGGTGGCGGCGATATCCGGGCTGGGGTTCGTCTTTCTATCCAATTCGCTCAAGATGCGCCTGGTGCGTGCGGTAGTCGCGCGCCTGTATCGCATCGCCCTGGGGCATCCCAATAGCCGGGTGATTTTCCAGAACGCCAGCGACCGCGACATGCTCAAGTCGCTGGGTGCGGTGCGCGACGAACAAGTGGTGCTGATCCGTGGCGCGGGCGTGGACCTGAACGACTACCGCGCGTCGCCGGAGCCCGCCGCGCCGCCCGTGGTGGCGACGATGGTGGCGCGCTTGCTGCGCGACAAGGGAGTGCAGGAATTCGTCCAGGCGGCGCGTCTGCTGCGCGAACGCGGCGTGCCCGTGACGATGCAATTGGTGGGGGGCGTGGACGCTGGCAACCCCGCTTCGGCGACGCCGGCTGAAGTAGAGGCCTGGCAACGTGAAGGTTGCGTGCAGGCGCTGGGCGAGCGCTCGGACGTGCCGCAGCTGTATGCAGCCTCGCATATCGCCGTGCTGCCGTCGTATCGCGAAGGGTTGCCCAAGTCGCTGATCGAGGCCGCCGCTTGCGGGCGCGCCGTGGTGACGACCGATGTGCCGGGCTGCCGGGACGCCATCGATCCGGGCAAGACCGGGCTGCTGGTGCCGGTGCGCGACCCGCAGGCGCTGGCCGATGCCATCGCCCGCCTGGCCGGTGATCCGGCCCTGCGGCAAGCGATGGGCGCCGCTGGCCGGGCGCTGGCCGAGCGCGAGTTCAATATTGAACGCGTCGCCCGCATCCACCTGGACCTCTACGACACGCTGAGCGCCTAGGGCCCACTTCCAGTGGGAACAGGCCCCAGGGCCTGTGCGAGGCGCCTTCTGGTGCGACCCGACCCTAGCCGCCCAGCGCGGCGCCGTCACGGCGGGGATCGGCCGCGCCATCCAGCCCTTGCGGCGTCAGGCGGATCGCGGCGGCGCCGCTCTTCATTTCCACCTGCTCGACCTTGTGGCCCTGGACCGCCAATTGCGCGGCCGCTTCCAGCGGCACGCGGTCTTTTTCGACCTGGCTGCGGCCTGTGTTGCCGGCTACGTGCGGCAACGCCAGCGCGTCGGCCGGACGCAGGCCCCAGGCCAGCGTGCCCACCACGGCCTGCGCGATGTAATCGACGATATAACCGCCGCCGGCCGAGCCGGTGACCAGCACCAGCTTGCCGTCGTGGTCGAACACCATGGTGGGGGCCATGGACGTGACCGGCCGCTTGTTGGGCGCCATGGCGTTGGGGGCATCCTTGCCGTGCGCCGACGAGAAGTTGGTCAGGGCGTTGTTCAGGAAAAAGCCATGCGGCATCAGCCAGGAGCCGAAGTTCAGGTTGATGGTGGTGGTCATTGACAGGGCATTGCCTTGCGCGTCGACGATGGCGACCTGGCTGGTCTCGGTGGTGCCGGGGGCTTCGGCGCCGGCCGGGGCCGGCACGCCCGCGAACACGCCGGGCCGCGGATGCGTCACCGCCTTGGCGGACAGCAGGGCCGCGCGCTGCTTCACGTAGTCGGGTGCGATCAGCTGGCGCACCGGGGCTTTGACCTGGTCGGGGTCGCCGATGTAGGCCAGCCGGTCGGCGCGCGCAATGCGGGCGGTGTCGATCAGCAGGTGGTCGGCCGCGGTCGAACCGGGGGCCAGTTTGTCGATGCGCCGCTGCGCCAGCATGCCCAGTTGCTGCAGCACGGAGACCCCGCCGAAGCTGGGCGGCGGGAAGGTGCAGACCTTCCAGGACAGGAACGGGCCGCAGATCGGCGTGCGTTCGGCCGGACGGTAGGCGGCCAGGTCCTGCGCCTGGATCAGGCTGGGGTATTTACCGGCGCCGGTGGCGGCCAGGATGTCGGCGGTGAGCGCGCCTTGGTTGATGGCTTCGGGGTCGGCCGCGACCTTGCGCAGCGCATCGGCCAGCAGCGGATTGCGCACGGTGGCGCCCACGGGCAGCACCTGGCCCTGCGGGTCGTAGAACACGCCGCGGATGGCCGGGTCTTCGGCCAGCTTGGGCAGGCGTTGCAGGCTGTCGTGCAGATAGGGCGACATCGGGAAGCCGTCTTGGGCGGTGCGGATCCCGGCCTGGAACAGGCTGGCCCAGGGCAGGCGGCCATAGCGCTGGTGCGCCAGCGCCATGACGCGCACGGTGCCGGGCACGCCCACCGGGCGGCCATAGCGCGCCACGTCCTTCAGGGGCAGGGTGTCGCCGTTGGTGTCGGTGCGCAGGCTGGCGGTGGTGCGGGCCGGCGCGGCGGCCAGGCCGTCCAGCGCGGTCAGCGTGTTACTGCCTTGGTCCCAGACCAGCATCAGGGAACCGCCGCCCAGGCCGGACGATTGCGGTTCGACCACCGTCAGCACCATCTGCACCGCGATGGCCGCGTCCACGACGCTGCCGCCTCGCTTGAGCGCGTCCAGGCCCGCGGCGGCGGCCAGCGGATTGGCGGCGGCGACCATGCCGGCGGCGGTTTGCGCCTGGGCCCCCGCTGCTGCGGCGGACAGCGCCAGGACGGCTAGAAACCGGGAGGTGCTGCGAACGGGCGAGTGCATGGGACGCTCCGGAAAGGACGACGGGCCATTATTGGCCCGTCGGCATGCCCTGTCCAGAGGGGTGTCCCGGGCGCCGCGTCAGTGGCGGCGCGCGATCGCATCGATCCAGAAGCGGGTGGAGGGGTCTTGCGGTGCGGCCTGGGACGCGGGCGCGTCGAGTTCGCGGATGATGTTCTTGGCCAGCGCCTTGCCGAATTCCACGCCCCATTGGTCGAACGGGTTGATACCCCAGATCACGCCTTGGGCGAACACCTTGTGTTCGTACAGCGCCAGCAGGGCGCCCAGCGTGTAGGCCTCCAGCCGCGGCAGCACGATCAGCGAGGAGGGCCGTCCGCCCGGGTGCACCTTGTGCTGCGCCAGCAGGCGGGCTCGATCGGGGTCCTTCTCGGTGAGCGAGGTTTCGGCCAGGGCTTCGTCGAACGATTTGCCCCGCAGCAGCGCGGCGCGCTGGGCCAGGCAATTGGCGATCAGCAGTTCGTGATGGCGCGCATAGGCGTGGTCCGGTTGTTCGCACAGGATGAAATCGACCGGCGCGCCCGCGGTGTCCTGGTGCAGCCACTGGAAGAAGGTGTGCTGGCAGTCGGTGCCCGACATGCCCCAGACGGCCGGGCCGGTGGGCACGCCCGCCGGGCTGCCGTCGGGCGTGGCCACCTTGCCCAGCGATTCCATTTCCAGCTGCTGCGCCCACGGCACGATGTGGTACAGCCGCGAATCATAGGGCGAGATGACCAGCGAGTCATAACCCAGCACGCTGCGGTTGACCACCCCGGCCAGCGCCAGCTGCAACGGGGCGTTTTCGGCCATCGGGGCGTGGCGGAAATGCTCGTCCATGGCGGCCGCGCCGGCCAGCAACTGGTCAAAGGTATCGTTGCCCAGCGCCAGCGCCACCGGCAGGCCGATGGCGGACCAGAGCGAATAGCGGCCGCCCACCCAGTCCCAGATCTGGAAGATGTGGTCCGGCGAAATGCCCAGGTTGAGTGCGGCCTCGACGTTGGCGGTAATGGCGACGACCTGCTTGATCGGGTCGGCCACGCCGGCTTCGCGCAGCCAGTTCATGGCGACTTCGGCGTTGGCCAGCGGCTCGGTGGTGGTGAACGATTTGGAGGCGACGATGACCAGCGTGTTGTGCGGGTCCAGCCGGCTCATGGCGTCGGCGACGGAATGCGAATCGACGTTCGACGCAAAGCGCACTTCGCGGCGCGCGGCGCCATAGCGCAGGGCGCGCGTGACCAGCCGGGGGCCCCAGTCGCTGCCGCCGATGCCCAGGTGCAACACGCAGCTGTAGCGGTTGGCGGCATCGGCGTCGCGAACGAACTGGCGCACGCGTTCGCGTTCGGCCAAGACGGCGCTGGCGACCATGGCTGGCGGCTGGGCGGCGCGCAGCGCGGTATGCCAGGCGGGGCGCTGTTCTGTCCAATTGGCGTTGCCGCCGTCGAACAGCTGGGCGCGGGCCGCCTCGAAGCCTTGTTGCGCCAGCAATGCCGCCGCGGCGTCCTGCAGGGCGGGGGAATGCGCTTGCGCGCTCAGGTCCAGGCGCAGCCCCGGGGCATTGATCAGGCGCAGTTGCTCGCCGCGCAGCGGTGCATGTTGCGCGGCGGTGGCGAATTGCCGCCAGACGGGGCTGTTGGGCAAGGACATAGGCAATCTAGAAAGGCAAAGTGGCGTCGGGAGCGAGTTTAGCCAGTTCCCGGCGGAAATCGCCCTGGATGCGAGCCAGCGCCTCGGCGGTTTGAGCCTCGAAGCGCAAGACCACGACAGGGGTGGTGTTGGAGGGGCGGGCCAGGCCGAAGCCGTCGGGGTATTCGGCCCGCACGCCATCGATGGTGATCACGCGGGTTGCGCCGGGGAATTGCCCCTGCGCCTGCAACGCCTGGACCAGCGCGAAGGGCTGGCCTTCTTCCATTTCGAGTTTCAGCTCCGGCGTGGAGATGTCTTGCGGCAGAGCCTGCAGCGGCGCGCCGGCGTCGGCGAAGCGCGAGACGATCTCGAGCAGGCGGGCGCCGGTGTAGAGCCCGTCGTCAAAGCCGTACCAGCGTTCCTTGAAGAAAATATGGCCGCTCATCTCGCCGGCCAGCGGCGCGCCGGTTTCGGCCAGCTTGGCCTTGACCAGCGAGTGGCCGGTCTTCCACATCAGGGGTTCGCCGCCCGCCGCTTGCACCGACAGGCCCACATGGCGGCTGCACTTGACGTCGTAGATGATGGTGGCGCCGGGGTTGCGTTCGAGCACGTCGCGGGCGAACAGCACCAGTTGGCGGTCGGGCCAGATGATCTGGCCCGATTTGGTCACCACGCCAAGGCGGTCGCCGTCGCCATCGAAGGCCAGGCCCAGTTCGCAGTCGGTGGTGGCCAGGCAGTGGATCAGGTCCTGCAGGTTCTTGGGTTCGGCCGGATCGGGGTGGTGATTGGGGAAGGTGCCGTCGACCTCGCAGAACAGCTCGGTGACTTCGCAGCCCAGGGCGCGGAACAGTTGCGGCGCGATGGCGCCGGCCACGCCGTTGCCGCAGTCGATCGCGATCTTCATGGGGCGGGCCAGCTTGATGCCGCTGGCCACCCGCGCGATATAGGCGGCCACCAGGTCGAGCTCGCGGCGCACGCCGGGGCGCGCGGCCGGCGCCGCCGGGGCGCCGTTCATGGCGCGGGCCAGGGCCTGGACGTCTTCGCCGTACAGCGCGCGCCCGCCCATCATCATCTTGAAACCGTTGTACTTGGGCGGATTGTGGCTGCCGGTAATGGCGACCCCCGAGCCCGTCTGCATGGTGTGCGCGGCGAAATACACCAGCGGCGTGGGCACCTGGCCGATATCGAGGGTGTCGACGCCGCCTTCGAGCAGGCCTTCCTGCAGGGCCAGCGAGAGCATGTCGCTGCTCAGGCGGCCGTCGCGGCCGACCACCAGCGTCTGGATGCCTTGACCGCGCGCGGTCGCCGCCAACGCCACACCCAGGGCGCGGGCAAAACGGGCGTCGATCAGGTCCGGGACCGTGCCACGGATGTCATAGGCCTTGAAGACGGCGGCGGGAAATTGCGTGTTGTCGGCCACGACGGTTCCTTGTGTAGCGGTTGCGCTGGTAAACCCCTACGCCGGACGGACCCGGCCAACGGGGCGCAAAGGAGAATTATCCCCCATTGGCGCAGGCGTATCATCCGGCGGGTGGCGTAGCGCGTCATGGGGCTTGCGCGGTCCTGGATTCGCTGTCCCGGATTCGGCGCCCCGGTTTGGTGCGCCGCGCCCGGCTGCGGTGCGTCCGGGCCGGGCGATTCCGTGGTCGCCCAGGGGGGGCGTCAATGGCACGGAACTTGCTCGTCATCCGAAGGTGATACGCTTGCCATGCAAGCAGAAAGACCGGAGGGGCCATGGGAGCCAAAGTATCCACAGTCATGTCATCGGGCGGCGCCAGGCGCAGGCGGGGGCCGCCCACGGATTTCGCCGGCCCGGCAGCCGGGCGCGAACGCCGGCTCGACATCCACGTATTCGTAGCGCCGGGCGGCGAACTGGCGACCGGCCGGGCCTGGGAGCGCTGCGTCTGGCGCGACGCCCGCGTGCTGATCGCCGAATGCCCGGCGCCGCATCTGCCGGCCTCCGTTGAAAACGCCTTGCGTGCCATCGCGGCCAGCGTCGCGCGCGACCGTGCCTGGCGGGGCATGGGCACCGTGGCGTTTTCGCTGGATGACCGCAGCGGCGTCTTTCGCGTGATCTGCGCCGAATCGCAACCCCGCTCGGGCGCGGCGGTGGCCGACTTCGAACCGGTCGCCGCGCACGCGCTGGAAGTGCGCATTGACGGCTGCGCCGATCGCCAGAAGCCCTGCACCCATTTGCTGGTCTGCGGCGCCACCCGGGGCGAAGCCCTGCGGCGGGCCTACCGCGCCTTGTCTGAAATGCCGGGTCCGGCCGGCGTGGATCGCGCGTTCCTGCTGAACCGTATCGCCTCGCGCGCCTATTGCGCGGGCCTGACGGGCACTCGCCTGGATCAGGCCGTCGGCTGACCAGCGCCGCGGGCCCGGCCGGGCTGCGGCGCTTTCCCGGATCCGCTTGCCGTCCCCGGCCCGGCGGCTGCCTCTACAATAGCCCGTACTCCCTTTCGAACAGCGCTCGGGCGTGGCCCGGCGCGACCTTCCTGTGCGGCGCCTATGAATTTGCTGAGCGATTTGCAGTCCCTTCTGGGCGAGTCCCATGTGCTGACCGGCGCCGATGCCGATTCCTACGTGCTGGACTGGCGCCGCCGCTACCGCGGCGCCGCGCTGGCGGTGATCCGCCCCGGTTCCACCCAGGAAGTGGCCGACGCCATCAAACTGTGCGCCCGGCATGGCGTGCCGGTGGTGCCGCAGGGCGGCAATACCGGTCTGTGCGGGGGCGCCACCCCCGACGACTCCGGCAATGCCGTGGTGCTGTCCACCGCCCGCCTGACCCGCGTGCGCGCGCTGGACACCGACAACGACACCATCACCGTGGAAGCCGGCTGCATCCTGCAGGCCGTGCAAGAGGCCGCGGCCAATGCGGGCCGCCTGTTTCCGCTCAGCCTGGCCGCCGAGGGCAGCTGCACCATCGGCGGCAACCTGGCGACCAACGCCGGCGGCACCCAGGTGCTGCGCTACGGCAACACGCGCGACCTGACCCTGGGACTGGAAGTCGTCACCGCCGAGGGCGAAATCTGGGATGGCCTGCGCGGCCTGCGCAAGGACAACACCGGCTACGACCTGCGCGACCTGTATATCGGCAGCGAGGGCACGCTGGGCATCATCACGGCCGCCACGCTCAAGCTGTTCCCGCGGCCGGTGGCTTCGTGCACCGCACTGCTCACGCTGGACAGCATCGACAGCGCCGTGGAACTGCTGTCGCGCGCCCGCGCCGGTTTCGGCGCCGCACTGACCGGCTTCGAGTTGATGAGCGGCCATTGCCTGCAAGCGGTAGTGCGCCTGTTTCCGCAGCAGCGCCTGCCCTTTGACGGCGAGTCCGCCGCTTCGCCCTGGTTCGCGTTGCTGGAACTGTCCGACAGCGAAAGCGAAACCCATGCGCGCGAGCGTTTCGAAACCGTGCTGGGCGATGCCATCGAAGCGGGCTTGGTGAACGACGCCGCCATCGCCGCCAACGTCGCGCAGAGCAAGGCCATCTGGCATCTGCGCGAAAGCATTCCGCTGGCCGAGGCCGAGCTGGGCAAGTCCGTCAAGCACGATGTGTCCATCCCCATCTCCGGCATCGCTGGTTTCGTGCACAAGACCAATGCG
>NZ_JAELTJ010000017.1 GCF_016428805.1 Achromobacter sp. ASV32 | reverse complement strand
GGGCGACAACGTGACGATGACCGTCAAGCTGCTGGCCCCGATCGCCATGGAAGAAGGTCTGCGTTTCGCCATCCGTGAAGGCGGTCGTACCGTCGGCGCCGGCGTCGTCGCCAAGATCCTGAAGTAATCCGGATCACTTAAGCAGCACACAACCAGCGAGGGCGATCAAAGCCCTCGCCTCTCGTTCTTTAGGAAACGCCATGAAAAACCAAAAGATCCGTATCCGCTTGAAGGCCTTCGATTACAAGCTGATCGATCAATCGGCTGCTGAAATCGTCGACACCGCCAAGCGTACGGGCGCCGTTGTCCGCGGCCCGGTGCCGCTGCCCACGCGTATCCGCCGTTACGACGTGCTGCGTTCGCCGCACGTCAACAAGACGTCGCGTGACCAGTTCGAAATCCGTACCCATCAGCGCCTGATGGACATCGTTGATCCCACCGACAAGACCGTTGACGCCCTGATGCGTCTGGACCTGCCGGCCGGCGTCGACGTCGAAATCGCGCTGCAGTAAGGCGTATCGGGTCCGCTACCTTCGCCAGTGGACTCGCAAGAATGGCCGCAATCCTCCGGGAGTGCGGCCATTTGTTTTTGCGCCACAGCTTGATGTCCGGATGGCGAGGCAGGGCACTTTTCACGCTAAGTGCTTGTGCTGCCTGAAAAAATCATGCTAATATGCGAAGCTTGCCATTTTGTGGCGAGTCTAACTATGGCAAAGCCCAAGTTAACCCAAGCGTGGCGGGAACCCAATCGGGAAACCGACACGCCAGGAAACGAAGGTTGCGCCAGGTTGAACATAGTCGTAGGGCAAAGGCCGTTACCTTTTGCCTGATTAGCCCCGACCAATCGCAGTCGGGAATGGAGAATACGATGTCGAATTCGACACCCACGCCCGCCGCTCACCGGCTGGGGCTGGTGGGTCGCAAGGTCGGCATGACCCGCATTTTTACCGAGGAAGGTGAATCCATCCCGGTAACCGTGCTGGACGTGTCGAACAACCGCGTGACCCAAGTTAAGTCGCTGGAAACCGACGGCTACGCCGCGATCCAAGTGGCTTATGGCACGCGTCGTGCCTCGCGTGTGGCTCAGCCGCAAACGGGCCACTACGCCAAAGCCGGCGTTGAAGCCGGTAGCATCCTCAAAGAATTCCGCCTGGATCCCGCTCGCGCCGCTGAATTTGCGGCCGGTTCCGTGATCGCCGTGGAATCGGTGTTTGAAGCCGGCCAACAGGTCGACGTCACGGGCACCACCATTGGTAAAGGCTTCGCCGGTACCATCAAGCGTCACCACTTCGGTTCGCAACGCGCGTCGCACGGTAACTCCCGTTCGCACCGCGTGCCGGGCTCGATTGGTCAAGCACAAGATCCGGGCCGTATTTTCCCGGGTAAGCGCATGGCCGGTCACCTGGGTGACGTCACCCGCACCGTTCAAAACCTCGACGTCGTTCGCGTTGACGTGGAACGCGGCCTGCTGCTGGTCAAGGGCGCTGTCCCCGGCCACGCTGGCGCCGATATCGTCGTGCGCCCGGCCATCAAGGCCCCGGCCAAGAAGGGAGCGTAAGTAAATGGATCTCAAGCTCCTGAACGACCAAGGTCAGGCCGCTGCAACGTTCAGCGCGCCCGACACGATCTTCGGCCGTGACTTCAACGAAGCGCTGATTCACCAGATCGTGGTGGCTTTCCAAGCCAATGCCCGTGCCGGCAACCGCGCTCAGAAGGATCGCTCGGAAGTCAAGCACTCGACCAAGAAGCCCTGGCGCCAGAAGGGTACCGGCCGCGCTCGCGCCGGTATGACTTCGTCGCCGCTGTGGCGTGGCGGTGGTCGGATTTTCCCGAACTCGCCGGAAGAGAACTTCAGCCAGAAGGTCAACAAGAAGATGTACCGCGCCGGGATCCGTTCGATCCTGTCGCAACTGGCTCGCGAAGACCGCATCGCCGTCGTCGAATCGTTTGATCTGGAATCGCCCAAGACCAAGGCTGCCGCTGCAAAGCTGAAGAGCCTGGGCCTGGACTCGGTCCTGATCATCACCGACAGCGTTGATGAGAATGTTTACCTCGCCACCCGCAACCTGCCGCACGTTGCCGTTGTCGAGCCCCGTTATGCCGATCCGTTGTCGCTGGTCCACTACAAGAAAGTGCTGATCACCAAGCCGGCCATCGCTCAACTCGAGGAGATGCTGGGATGAACGCTGAACGCTTGATGCAAGTCATTCTGGCTCCGATCGTGACCGAAAAGGCCACGTTCGTCGCTGAGAAGAATCAGCAAGTCGCTTTCCGTGTCGTGGCTGACGCTACCAAGCCGGAAATCAAGGCTGCCGTCGAACTGCTCTTCAAGGTGCAGGTCGAGTCCGTGCAGGTCCTCAACCGTAAGGGCAAAGTCAAGCGCTTTGGCCGATTCGTTGGCCGTCGCCGTAATGAGCGCAAGGCTTACGTTTCGCTCAAGGACGGCCAGGAAATCGACTTTGCGGAGGTGAAGTAAATGGCCCTCGTAAAAGTTAAGCCGACTTCGGCCGGCCGCCGTGGCATGGTGAAGGTTGTCAGTCCCAACCTGCACAAGGGTGAGCCCTACGCGCCGCTGCTGGAAAAGAAGACCCGTGGTTCTGGCCGTAACAACAACGGTCACATCACGATTCGCCATCGTGGCGGCGGTCACAAGCAACACTACCGTGTCGTCGACTTCCGTCGTGACAAGGACGGCATCCCCGCAAAGGTTGAGCGTCTGGAATACGACCCCAACCGTACGGCGCACATCGCTCTGCTGTGCTACGCCGACGGCGAACGTCGCTACATCATCGCTCCGCGCGGTCTGGAAGTGGGTGCAACGCTGCTGTCGGGCGTCGAAGCCCCGATCCGCGCCGGCAACACGCTGCCGATCCGCAACATCCCGGTGGGTACGACGATTCACTGCGTCGAAATGCTGCCCGGCAAGGGTGCCCAGATGGTCCGTTCGGCCGGCGCTTCCGCCGTCCTGCTGGCTCGCGAAGGCATCTACGCTCAGGTGCGTCTGCGCTCGGGTGAAGTCCGCCGTGTGCACATCGAATGCCGCGCCACCATCGGTGAAGTCGGTAACGAAGAACACAGCCTGCGCCAAATCGGCAAGGCCGGTGCAATGCGTTGGCGCGGTGTCCGCCCGACGGTTCGTGGCGTGGCCATGAACCCGGTCGATCACCCGCACGGTGGCGGCGAAGGCCGTACCGGTGAAGCACGCGAACCGGTCAGCCCGTGGGGCACTCCGGCGAAGGGTTTCAAGACCCGTCGCAACAAGCGGACGAACAATATGATCGTCCAACGGCGCAAGCGCAAGTAAGAGGCGAACACTATGTCACGTTCGATCAAGAAAGGCCCGTTTGTCGATGCTCACCTGATCAAAAAGGTGGACACGGCCGTCGCGGGCAAAGACAAGAAGCCGATCAAGACCTGGTCGCGTCGCTCGACGATCCTGCCCGAGTTCATCGGTCTGACGATCGCTGTGCACAACGGCAAGCAGCATGTTCCCGTGTACATCAACGAGAACATGGTCGGTCACAAGCTGGGCGAGTTCGCGCTGACCCGTACGTTCAAGGGTCACGCCGCGGACAAGAAGGCGAAGAGGTAAGCGATGGAAACTACTGCCATTATCCGTGGGGTTCACATCTCCGCTCAAAAGACGCGTCTGGTTGCGGATCTGATCCGTGGTCAGAAGGTCGGCCGTGCGCTCGAGATCCTCACCTTCTCGCCGAAGAAGGCTGCCGTCATCCTGAAGAAGGCTGTCGAGTCCGCCATCGCCAACGCCGAGCACAACGACGGCGCCGATATCGACGAACTGAAAGTCACCACGATCTTCGTGGACAAGGCTCAGTCGATGAAGCGCTTCTCCGCTCGCGCCAAGGGCCGCGGCAACCGTATCGAGAAGCAGACCTGCCATATCACGGTCAAGGTCGGAGCTTAAGGAGTCACGATGGGTCAGAAAATTCACCCCACTGGGTTCCGTCTCGCGGTCACCCGTAATTGGTCCTCGCGTTGGTTCGCCGACGACAAGGCCTTCGGCACGATGCTGGCCGAAGACATTCGCGTTCGCGAGTACCTGAAGAAGAAGCTCAAGAGCGCCTCCGTTGGTCGCGTGATCATCGAGCGTCCCGCCAAGAATGCCCGCATCACCGTCTACTCGGCTCGTCCGGGCGTGGTGATCGGCAAGCGCGGCGAAGACATCGAAAGCCTGAAGGCTGATCTGCAGCGTCTGATGGGCGTGCCTGTGCACGTCAACATCGAAGAAATCCGCAAGCCGGAAACCGATGCTCAACTGATCGCCGACTCGATCTCGCAACAGCTCGAGAAGCGCATCATGTTCCGCCGCGCCATGAAGCGCGCGATGCAGAACGCCATGCGTCTGGGTGCCCAAGGCATCAAGATCATGAGCTCGGGCCGTCTGAACGGTATCGAAATTGCCCGCACCGAGTGGTACCGCGAAGGCCGTGTGCCGCTGCACACCCTCAAGGCCAACATCGACTACGGCACCTCCGAAGCCCACACCACGTATGGCGTGATCGGCATCAAGGTCTGGGTCTACAAGGGCGACATGCTGGCCAACGGCGAATTGCCGCCGGAAACCGCAGCCCCGCGTGAAGAAGAACGTCGTCCGCGCCGCGCTCCGCGTGGTGATCGTCCGGACGGTGCTCGCACCGGTCGTCCGGGTGGTCGTGGCCGTGGTCCCCGCAAGGCGGACGCTGCTCCGGCGCCTGAAGGAGAATAACCATGCTGCAACCCTCTCGCAGAAAGTATCGCAAAGAGCAGAAGGGCCGCAACACCGGTCTGGCGACCCGTGGTACCCACGTGTCGTTCGGCGAATTCGGTCTGAAGGCCACCGGCCGTGGCCGTCTGACCGCTCGCCAGATCGAAGCCGCTCGTCGTGCTATCAATCGTCACATCAAGCGTGGCGGCCGTATCTGGATTCGCATTTTCCCGGATAAGCCCATCTCGCAGAAGCCTGCCGAAGTCCGTATGGGTAACGGTAAGGGCAACCCGGAGTACTGGGTTGCTGAAATTCAGCCCGGCAAGGTGCTCTACGAAATGGAAGGGGTCAGCGAAGAGATCGCGCGTGAAGCTTTCCGCCTGGCCGCTGCCAAGCTGCCGATTTCGACCACGTTCGTCGCGCGTCATATCGGTGCTTAAGGAGTACTAACATGAAAGCTAGCGAACTCCGTTCGAAAGACGCCGCCGAGCTCGGCAAAGAGCTCGAAAGCCTGCTGAAGGCGCAATTCGGTCTGCGTATGCAGAAGGCCACGCAGCAGCTTGCCAACACCAGCCAGCTGCGTAACGTGCGCCGCGACATCGCGCGCGTGCGTACCTTGCTGACCGAGAAGGCAGGGAAATAAAGATGAGCGAAACTCAAAACACCCAAGTGGCCAAGCGCCAGCGTACGCTGGTTGGCAAGGTCGTCAGCAACAAGATGGACAAGACTGTCGTCGTTCTGGTTGAACGTCGCGTCAAGCACCCCATCTTCGGCAAGATCATCATGCGCTCCGCGAAGTACAAGGCGCACGATGAGTCGAACCAGTACAACGAAGGCGATACGGTTGAAATCGCTGAAGGCCGTCCCATCTCGCGCTCGAAGTCGTGGCGTGTGGTGCGTCTGGTTGAAGCCGCACGTATCATCTAAGTAAAGCAGTATTTCGGAACGGTTCGCCGCTCTGATATAAAACGGCAAGGGCTCACCCCCTTGCCGTTTTTTTTGCGCTTCGCTTCGGGGCATTCAAGGACATCATGCGCGGTTTCATCAAGGCAGCCCCATGCGGCCTGCTGATCGCCGGCGGGCTGGCGTTGGCGCCAAGCCTGGTCGTCGCCCAGGCACAGGCGCAGGCGCGAACCCCGGCACAAGCTCAGCCCGTGACGCCCGGGGCTATCGTGCCCGCGGCGGATGCGGCAGCCATTGGCCGGGACGTCTTGAATGCCGGGCCTGACCCTCGCGTTCAACTGGACGGACTGTCGCGGGATCACGCTGCCATCTTCGGCACGCAGGACGAAGACGAGCAGGCCGTGTTGGACCAGGAGCGTGCGTTGCGGGCGCAGCAGGATCAGATGCGGATGCTGGAGCGGCTGTTGACGCAGAAGCCTGCTGCAGCAAATTCACCGGCAGCCGCAACCATTCCCTTGAACTCGGGAACGTCCATGAATATGGCGCCGCTGGCGCCTGCGACCTCGGGCTCGCAATTGGGCGGCGGCGATGCACAACGAAGCGTGGAGCAAATGCAAAAGCGCGTTGACGAGCTACGACGGGGTGCGGACACGCTGCGGCAAGGTGTGCGATAAAGGCTCTCCGCTATCGCATGATCGGTATGGCGCCAGCCCCACTGGGCGGAACCGATTGAAACCGGCGCGCTGCAATGGCTCGGCGCAAATCGGTCTTAAGCTGATTTACCCCTGATATAAATATCCCGCAAGGAAGGCGACTCGCCGTCCGGTAGATATCCTTCAGGAGCTCAGCAATGCGCGTGGTAACAGGCAAGCACCGGTTGGTGCAGGTGGCTTTGTTGGCGGGCGTGGGTCTGGCGGCGTTTGCTGCGTCCGCCCAGACGGTGGTGTTGAAGAATCAATCTTTTGAGCGGCCATCCTACGACAGCCTGATGGTTGTCGGTGGAGATACTCAAGTGCGGCCCGGCATGCAGGTCCGTGACCTGGAGCAATTGGTTCAACGTGTCGCGGATCAAGGCAAAGCGCTCGAAGAACTGCGTGGCAAGAACGAAGCATGGAACCGCAAGGTCGATGAACAGGCGCAGAAGATAGCGAGCCTGGAACGCAAACTGGGCGATGGCGGCCGCAGCAGCGAGAGCCAGAAGGGCGATCTCGACAAGCTGTCCCGAGCGGTGGACAACCAGAAAAATGAACTGGACAAGTTGTCCCACAGCGTTTCCCAACTGAGCAGCGCGGGTAGCTCTGGGGATCGCAAGATCGACGACCTGCAACGTCGCATCGATGACGTCAAACGCAGTGTGGACGATGTGCGCAGCCGCGTGAAGTAGCGAACAGGTGCCCAGGCGGTGCGCCATGACGTCCTGGCGTGCCGCGCCGGCTATGCCCAACAGAGCACGAGGCGGCTCCGCGGGACCGCCACCTCACGGTCAAGGCATGGCCAGGGGAACACCGCGGAACCCATGGCCAGGTTCGATGAAATATCTGCCGAGGTGGACGCATGTGTCGGGGGTAAATTCACCTGACGTCGTGCGGCGCGTTCTCGCCAGTCGAGGTACGTCGGCCAAGGCGGGTAACGGCTACCGGCGCCGCGCCCGCTCCCGTAACCGGCCTGCCACGCCCGTCGGAAAGTAGTACACCGACAGCACGAACAGGATGCCTAGCCACAACAGCCAACGGTCGGGCTCGAACAATAGCGCCAGCGGCGCCACGCCAGCGACGGCGTCGTGGATCACGTGCAGGCCGTCCTGCAGGTAGCTTTGCGCAAACACGAACAGGCTGGCACCGATGATCGCCCCATACATGGTTCCCATGCCGCCGATCACCACCATCAGCAGGATGTTCAGCATGATCTCGAACGACAAGGACGTATCCGGGCCGTTATAGCGCAGCCAGAGTGCATACAGGGCGCCCGCCAAGGTGGCGAAGGCGGCGGCCAGCAGGTTGGACAGGCTGCGGTACAGCACCGTGCGATAGCCGATGGCCTCGGCGCGGAAGGGGTTCTCTCGGATCGCCTGCAGCACGTGTCCGAAGGGCGAATTGACGATGCGCAGCAACATCAGGAACAGCACGACGCATACCACGGCAATCAGGTAGTAGGTGATGATGCGGCCATCGATCGTCACGCCGAACAAAGGCTCGGAAAACGGCCGGTACGCCGGACGCAGCATCTGTGGCACCTTGAAATTCAGGCCGTCTTCGCCACCGGTCAGGTCAGACAGCTGCGAGACCAAGGTCTGGAATGCGGCGGCGACGGCCAGGGTGATCATGGCGTAGAAAATTGCGCGCACGCGCAAGCTGGCCAGACCGATGATCAGCGCGAAGACCAGGGACACGGCCAGGCCGGCGCCCACGCCCGCCAGCACCGACAGCCAGCCGGCATCCAGACGCATGCTGGCGATGGCAACGCCGTAGGCGCCGATGCCAAAGAACATCGTGTGCGCGAAGCTGACGATCCCGGTGTAGCCCAGCAGCAAGTCGTAGCTGGCGACCAGGATCACGAACACCAGGATCTTGGCGGCCACGGCGAGTGCCTTGGGGCCGGGAAACAGGAAGGGCGCGGCGGCCAGCGCGGCAATGATGGCGATCAGCATGATCGCCAGCAACGTGCTGCGGGGCGGATCGCCGGAGAGCAGGCGGAAGGACATGACGACGGTTCCTAGCGGTTCGTGACCGGGTACACGCCCTGCGGGCGCCACAACAGAATGGCGACCATCAGCGCGATGTTCGAGAACAACGCGGCCTTGGGCATCAGGAAGCCGGTGTAGTTGGCCATCAGCCCGACCAGCAGCGCACCGATCAAGCAGCCTACGGTCGAGCCCAGTCCGCCGATCATGATGACGATGAAGATCAACACGTTCACTTGGGCGCCCAATTGCGGCACGATGGATTGCTGGTACAGGCCCCACAGTACGCCGCCCAGACCGGCCAGCATCGAGCCGGCCACGAAGACGCCGACGAACAGGTGGCGGATGCGGTAACCCAGGCTCTCGACCATTTCGCGGTCTTCGACACCCGCGCGGATCAGCAGGCCCAGCTTGGTGCGGTTGAGCAGCCAGAGCATGCCGCCCAGCACGCCCAGGCCGACCAACAGCGCGACGATGCGGAACTTCTCGATCGCGGCATCACCGAGCAGCAAGGCGCCGCGCAATGCTTCGGGCAAAGGCAGCGACAGCGTCTGCGGACCCCACAGCATCTTGATGATCTCCTCGCCGATGATCATGCCGCCCATGGTGATCAGGATCTGCTTGAGATGCTGGCCATAGACCGGGCGCACGATCACACGCTCGAACGCCACGCCTACCGCGCCGGCGACCAGCATGCCTACGATCATGGCGGGCAATATCGCAGCCAGATTCATCCACAGGCTGCCGGATTGAGTCCAGTCAGCCATCGATCCCAGCACGGTGGCGGCCATGTAGGCGCCGATCGCAATGAACAGACCGTGGCCGAAGTTCAGGACGTCCATCAGGCCGAAGACCAGCGTCATGCCGGACGCCACGATGAAGATGATAATGCCCATCGCCAGGCCGGCGAAGGTCAGCGTGACCCAGGTCGAGAACGAGCCGACCAGCGGCAACGCGATGGCGGCCAACGCCAGCACCAGCAGCGCCGGGCGCAGGTCGGCGCGCGTGCGCGGCAGGGGCGTGTCGATGTCGGCGGCGGTCATTGATGGGCTCCGAGAGAAAGACCCAGCAGGCGGGTCTGCAGCGCATCGTCCTGCGCCAGTTGCGCCATGCTGCCCGTGTGCACGACGCGGCCGTTGTCCATGACCGCGACGTGGTCCCCGACCTGGCGTGCGAAATTGAAATTCTGCTCCACCAGCAAGATGGTGGTTGAGGCCTGCTTGAGTTCGATGAAGGCGTCGATCATGTTCTGGATGATTGCGGGGGCCAGACCCTTGCTGGGTTCGTCCACCAGCAGCAAGCGGCGCGGCTCGATGATGGCGCGTGCGACCGCGAGCATCTGTTTCTGACCGCCCGAGAGCTTGCCGGCCGGGTGCAACCAGAATTTCTTGAGCGCGGGGAAAAAGCCGAAGATCCATTCCAGCCGGGCGGTATCGAGCTGGCTTGCGCTGCGCGCCTGGCGGGCCGCCAGCACGATGTTCTCTTTGACGGAGAGGTCGGCGAAGATGCCCATGTTCTCCGGCACGTAGGCAATGCCCAGGCGCGCCATGTCGGGTGGCGACGTGCGTACCCCCGCGCCGCCGGCCGCCACGCCGTCAAAGCCGATTCGGCCTTGCGTGGCTTTCCACAGACCCATGATGGTGCGCAGCGTGGTGGTCTTGCCAGCGCCGTTGCGGCCCAGCAGCATGGTGACGGCGGCGGGTGGCACCGACAGGTCCACGCCATGCAGGATGTGATACGCGCCGATGTGCGTGTGCACGTCTTTCAGTTCCAGCAGCGGGATCGTGCTCACGGGGCCATCCTCATGGTTTTGTCCGGCAGACTGACGCCCAGATAGGCCTGCTGCACGATCGGCGATGCGATCACCTCGGCGGGCTCGCCGTCCGCCATCAGCTGGCCGTTGTGCAGTACCACGATACGGTCCGCCAGCTCGCGCACCACGTCCATCTTGTGTTCCACCAGCAGAATCGTCTTGGACGGGTCCTGCTTGATCTCGCGGATCAGGTCCAGCACGACGGGTACGTCATCCACGCTCATGCCTGCGGTAGGTTCGTCGAACATGAACACCTGGGGCTCCAGCGCGATGAGCATGGCGATCTCGAGCTTGCGCTGGTCGCCATGGGGCAGGTCGGCGGCGATCTGATCGCGGCGGGCCGCCAGCCGGGTCCGCTCCAGTAGTGCGTCAGCGCGCGCCAGCAGGCCGCGGTCGTCATCCCAGGTGCGCCAGAAGCGGATCTGTCGCCAGCTCAGGCCTTGCTGGCGCGATTGCAGCGCCAGCCGCACGTTCTCGCGTACGGACAGGCGAGGGAACAGCTGCGTCAACTGAAAGGCGCGTCCCAGGCCGGCATGCATGCGGGCCGGCGCCGACAGGCCGGTCAGGTCGCGGCCGTTCAGGCGCACCGAACCCGCGCTGGCGCGCAACTGGCCGGAGATCAGGTTGAAGTAGGTGGTCTTGCCCGCGCCGTTGGGGCCGACGATGGCCGTCAGACTGCCGGGTGCGAAGCGGCAGCTGACTGCGTTGACGGCCACGTGACCGCCGAAGCGGATCGTGAGCGATTGGGTCTCAAGCATGAAGGGCAGGGCTCAGCGTTTGTTCTGGATGGGCACCGCCATCTGGTCGGGCGTGATTTCCTTGACCAGGTCCTGCACGGCCCACGGTACAGACGGGTCGTTCTTGATGCGGAAGTGGTACATCGACTGCATGGCCTGATGGTCTTCCGGGCGGAAGGTCATCTTGCCTTTGGGCGTATCAAAGCTCATGCCTTCCATGGCCTTGATAAGCGTGTCCGTCTCGGACTTGCCGGCAGTCTTGTTCAACGCGGTGACCAGGGCGATACCGGCCGACATGCCGCCCGCCGTGAAGAAGTCCGGCGGCTGGCCATAGCGCTTCTGGTGTTCGGCCACCAGCCAATCGTTGATCGGATTCTTGGGAATGCCGTAGTAGTAATAGGTCGCGCCTTCCATGCCGGCCAGCGGCTTGAGCGGCGTCATGGCGGCCAGGGTGTTGCCGCCGGTGGCGATTTCGATGCCAAAGCGCTTGGGATCCAGGTCGGCGATCTTGAACGGATTGCCCGCGCCGGCCCAGAGGATAAAGATGATCTTGCGGCCAGGCTTGTCCTTGAGTGCGTCGAACAGCCGTTGGGCACCCGCCGTGAAATCAGTGGCGTTGGCCGGCAGATATTCCTCGTGCACGATCTTGGCCTGCTTGAGGGCGCCCTTGAAGGCCTTGACCCCATCGCGGCCGAATGCATAGTCCTGCGCCAGCATGGCGATGGACGTGCCTGGCTGGTCGAATGCAACGGCGTTGGCGATGGCGTCTTGCGAGGAGTTGCGGCCGGTGCGGAAGATGTATTTGTTCCACTTGTCGCCAGTGATCGAATCCGCGACTGCGGGCTCGACCAGCAGGATTTTTTCGTATTCCTCGGCGATCGGCAGCATGGCCAGCGCCACGCCCGATGACGTGGGGCCCACGGCGATGTCGGCGTTGTCGTCGGCATAGGCAGAAGCGAGCTGGGCGCGCGCGACGTCCGGCTTACCCTGCGTATCCTTCTCGATGACGCGGATTTTGCGGCCGGACACCGTCATGCTGCCCTGGGTGGCGTATTCCAGGCCGAGCATCAGGCCGTTATGGGTTTGCTTGGCGTAGGCCTCCAGTGGGCCCGTCTTGTCGTAGACATGCGCGACGACGAAATCCTTGGCCGCGGCAGCGGAGCTCAGACACAGGCCGGCCAGGGTGGCAAGCAATAGGCGTTTCATGGGAGTCTCCTGGTTCCTAGAGATTGCCGGCGGCTGCGTTGGCGGCCGGCGTGGCGAGAAAGCGGCGGATGGCGTCGATCTGCGGTTCGATGTTCAAGGCCGGGGCATGGCCGCAATCGGGAAAGTCGATGCGCTGGGCGCGCGGGCCGCGCCGGGTCATGGCATCGGCGACGTCGGGCAGCAACAGGTCTGAATCGGCGCCGCGTAGCAGCAGCAGCGGCAGGCGCAGGCTGTCGTACTCCGTCCAGCGCTCGTAGTCCGTGGGATGGTGGCTGAATTGACCCACGATGGCCGGATCGTAATGTGCGGTGACGCGGCCATCGGGCAGGCGTCGCACCGAGGTTTCAGCCATGCGGCGCCATTGCTCGTCGCTTTGCCAGCCATAGGGCTTGTAGGCGGCGCGCAGCCACGTTTCCAGTTCGGTGACGGTGTCGAAGGCGGGTGGGGCGCCGGCGTAGGCCAGAATGCGCGCGATGGCGGCTTGTGGCAGAGACGGGCCGATGTCATTGACCACCAGGTGTGAAATACGGTCCTTCAGCGTGGTGGCCGCTGCGAGCATGCCGGTGGCGCCACCCATTGACGTACCTACCCAGCGCAGGCGCGTGAGCGACAGGCCGTCGGCCAGGGCGCGCGCCAGCCGGGCATAGAAATCCAGCCGGTATTCGGCGACGGGGTCCGGGCTCCATTGCGACAGGCCGCGGCCGATCGTGTCGGGGCAGATGATGCGATAGTCGCTGGCGAGCGCCTGCGCCAGTTCATCGAAATCGCGTCCGGTCCTGGCCAGGCCATGCCACATGACGAGGGCAGGGGCGTCGGGGCTGCCCCACTCGGTGTAGTGCAGTTCGCGGCCTTCGCAGCGCAGATAGCGCGAAGCCGGGGCGTGGCGGGCGGCCTGTACGGGCACGTTGGCCATGAGTCTCCTCCCGGGTTGTCCAGGTTGTATGCTTGTCGGGCTGAATATAGACTTGCGCCGGGCGCGGCCACAATGCGCCAGACCGCCCGCGGCAGGGTGAGTCAAGAATATGTAGACGCTCGATCACGAGCGCCCCGCCCGACCCTCGCGAACCAGGAGACCGCGCCATGTCCGACACGGAATTCGCCATTTCCGGCACCGCCGGCGCCGAGCGCTGCGAGCAATGGCGCGCGGCCCTGTCGGATGCCTTCGGTCCGTTCGAGGTGCACCAAGGGCAGGCCGGCCGTTTCGCCGGCCATGTGCGCTATGTGCGGCGGGCCAGCCTGCAGTTCAACGACCTGCACTATCAGGGACAGAAGCTGGAGCGCACCGCCGGCAATGTGTCGCGCCTGGACCAGGAGTTCTACACGTTCGGGCTGCCTCTGGCCGGCCCGCTGGCGGTGGTGCAGCAGGGCCGCGAGTTCCAGGTCGAGCCAGGCTGCGTCTATCTGATGAACCAGAGCCTGCCTTATCAGGCTACCGCCTTGGGGGCCGACGGCTACCGCAGCCTGAGCGTGTCGTTTCCGCGCAGCGCGCTGTCGCAACGTGATTCGCGCATCGGTCCGTTCTACAAGCTGCGCGTCGACGACGGTTCGCCGCGGGGGGCGATGCTGGCCAGCTACATGGATCACCTGTTCAAGGGCCTGGATGGCTGGACGGCAGCCGAGGCCGCCGAGCTGGGTGAGCGGCTGATCGACTTGATCGTGCTGTTCCTGGTGCAACCGGGGCAAAGCCATGCCTCGGCGTCCGATAGCAGCGTCACGATGGCGCATCGGCAGCGGGCCATGGCCTATATCCGCCAGCACTTGGCTGATCCGGCGCTGTCGCCCCAGCGGGTCGCGCAGGGTTGCGGCTTGTCGGTCGCTTATCTGCACCGAATCTTCCAGGCGGGTGGCGTGTCGGTGGAAAGTTTCGTTTTCGACCAGCGCCTGGAGCGCTGCCGGGATTTGCTGCTCAACCCTGCGCAGCGCCACCGTGGCATTGCCGAATTGGCGTACCAGGCGGGCTTTGCACACCCCTCGCATTTCAGCCGGCTGTTCAAGCAGCGCTTCGGCATGTCGCCGCGCGAATGGCGGGCGCGCGGTTAGCGTCCCCGGGAGGCGTCAGCCCAAAACAAGGCCCGCTTACGCGGGCCTTGTTTTGTCCGCCGGCATGCATGCCGGCGCCGTCACTTAGAAGGGCGAGGGCTGTGTCGACAGGTTGACGACGCTATTGCTCTTGAGATCCAGGCGGATGTGCTCGGACGGCAGGCCGTCGGCCAGCTTCAGCATGATCGCCATCAGCGGCTTGAAACGCGCCTTGAACATGTCGGCCAGGGTATTCGCATCGCTGACCCGGTCGCCATTGAGTTGCAAACCGGCGTTGGTCTGGCTCAGCGCCTGGGCCAGCAGCTTGTACTGGTTGGCGCGCCCGGCAGGGATGTCGGCATAGGCCAGGTCGCCGGCATTGGCCAGGCGCACGAAATCGCCCGCCAGATCCAGCGCCTGCCATTTCGCGAAATCCGCCAGCTGCATGCCGTGGGCCTGTGCCAGCGCCTGTGCGCGGGTCTCGGCATCGGCCAGGTCCGCCGCGTAGGCGGGGCTGCTGGCGTTCGGGCCGCCCGCGACATACAGGCAGTTGAAGAACTCGGGCGTCAGCTTGCTCTGGTTGCCGGTGTTCTTCAGTTCCGCCAGGGTCACGTTGGTGCGCAGCTGCGACAGAACAAGCATGTCGGCGCCGGTCAGGGGGCTCTTGACCAGCTCGCGCATTTCGCAGCGCCAATCGTCGTTGAGCAGGCGCAGGCGCACCAGTTCGCTCATGTAGCGGTAGTTGAAGTCGCCGTAGTCCTTGGCATCCAGGATGGACACGTTCCAGCGCGGCGGCACGTCGTACGCGTTTTCGGCGCGGTACAGGTCGAACAGCTCGTCAAAACGCGGCACCTTGTCCAGGCGGATCGTCTGCACTTCGATCTCGCTGGCGCTTTGCATCGTCATGATCTTGTAGGCCGGCACATAGGCCGCCATGGACGGCGCCTGGATGTTGAACAGCGCCTTGTCGCCGCCGTAGGTGCGCACCGCCATGTCATTGAAGTGCATGTGGCCGCCCACGTGCACCTTCAGTCCGGTCTCGGCCAGTGCACGCGTGGTGTTCTCCGCCGGACGGCGCACCATCTGCATTTTGTTGGCGCCCAGCAGCGCCTCGATGTCATCGGACGCGCCGTTGAAGAATTCAGTCATCGGGAAATGGCTGAACGCGATCACCTGCTTGCCCTGCGCCTTGCCGCGCGCCACCACATCGGCCAGCCACTTGATCACGTGGGACTTGTGGGTAAGCATCTTGTTGTAGCCCTGATCCCCCGAGCCGGTGAAATCGTTCGGGCCGTTGCCCGTTGGCACGTAGACGTTTGCGTCCAGGCCGACCAGCCATACACCCTTGACGGGTTCGACCACGTAGGACGTGTCCGGCACCATCTTGCAGAACGTGTAGTTCGCCGGCTTGTTGGGGCCGCCGGTGCCCTGGGCGCAGATTTCGTACTGGCGATTGATCCAGCCGGCTTGAGCGACTGCGGTGTTGTAGTTATAGTCTTCGTATCTGTACGTGCTGTACGGGGTTTCGTAATACACATACTGGGGCTTGGGCATGAAGCCATGCTGGGCCAGGGCATCGGTGATGCCCGCGTAGCCCATGTGCAGCACTTCCTCGGTACAGTAGGTATCGCCCACACGAGCCCAGTCGCCGGCGTACGGCGTGCTGCAGGCGGCGTTGCCGCCGCGGCTGTAGATGGGCTGCGAGAAGCCTATGGCGCCGCTCACCGGGTCCAGGCCCAGATAATCGCTCTTGCCGTTGGCCTGGTTGAAGGGGCGCACCGGGTCGTGGTTGCCGGGGGCGGCGAAGAACTGGATGCCGTACTTGGTGGCGTACTCGTCCATTATCTTGACCAGGCCGCGCATGTGTACCGGTTGGCCGTCGTCCGAGAAGTCGCCGGGCAGGGCGATGAATTTCACGCCGCGGGCCGCCGCGTCGTCCAGCGCCGCCAGGAAGGCAAAGTAGTTTTCATTGAACAGCCGCGTCGAGGTCAGCTGCGCATACATCGTGCGGATGGTGGCGTTGTCGCCGTGCTTCGGATTGGGGATGCCAGGGAACGAACCATCCTTGAAATCCGCATAGATGTCATGGAAGTGGATGTCCGGCATGAAGGCGATCTGGACGGCGGCAGGCTGCGTGGCCGGCGTTTCCGCGACGGGCTTCTTGTCATCGTCGTCATCCTTGTCGCCGCCGCAGGCGGCCAGGAACGCGGAAAGCGCGATGGCACCCGCGGAGCGGGCGCATCGTTGATATCGATTCATGGGGCTTCTCTTTTCGGAACAAGTTTTTCTACAGGCGGCCGTCTCCCCGTTCCTGGGATGTCGCGCCCGCGAGCGAGGCGCAATCCTCGCCGTCCAGGATGACAGGGTGATGAAAGAATGGCGCCAAAATACTTGCATCCGCGATGCATTGCCCCAGGCAAAAAAAAAGCCCCTTGCGGGGCTTTTCGGACTGACGGACGCGCCGATCAGATGTGCGTAATGAATTTCGTGACCAGGTAGCCATCGAACGTTTCGAGGCCGCCTTCGCTGCCGATGCCGCTGTCCTTGATGCCGCCGAACGGGGTCTCGGCCAGCGCGCTGCCGAAATGGTTGATGTTGACCATGCCGGCTTCCAGGCCGTTGGAGACCTTGGTGGCGGTCTGCAGCGAGTTGGTGAACACGTAGGACGACAGGCCGAACGGCAGGCTGTTGGCGCGCGCCAGCACTTCATCGGTGTCGGTGAAGCGGACCACCGGCGCCACCGGACCGAAGGGTTCTTCGGTCATCAGCATGGAGTTATCGGGCAGGTCGGTCACGACCGTCGGGGCGAAGAAGAAGCCCTTGCGATCCAGCGGGCCGCCGCCCACCACCACCTTGCCACCGTGCTTCTTGGCATCGTCGATGAAGGCGCTCATGGCGGGCACGCGGCGTTCGTGCGCCAACGGGCCCATGTCGGTGCCGGCTTCCAGGCCGTCGCCGACCTTGATGTTCTTGAGCACTTCGGTGAAGCGCGCCAGGAACTGCTCGTAGGCGCCGTTCTGCACGTAGAAGCGGGTCGGCGAAACGCAGACCTGGCCGGCGTTGCGGACCTTGAACTTGGCCAGCATGGTGGCGGCGCGGTCGATGTCGGCGTCGTCGAACACCAGCACGGGCGAATGGCCGCCCAGTTCCATGGTGACGCGCTTCATGTGCGCGCCGGCCAGCGCGGCCAGCTGCTTGCCCACCGGCACGGAGCCAGTGAACGAGACCTTGCGCACGATGGGCGAACGGATCAGGTAGTCGGAAATCTTGGCGGGCTCGCCCCAGACGATGTTCAGGCAACCCTTGGGCAAGCCGGCGTCATGGAACATGCGGGCGATGGCCATGACGGCGCTGGGCGAGTCTTCAGGACCCTTCAGCACCACCGTGCAGCCGGCGCCGAGCGCGGCGGCGATCTTGCGGATGGCCTGGTTGTACGGGAAGTTCCAGGGCGTGAAGGCGGCGCAGACGCCGATGGGTTCGCGCACGACGATCTGGCGCACGTCGGGATTGCGCGGGGGAATCACGCGGCCGTAGATGCGGCGGCATTCCTCGGCGTGCCAATCGGCGTGCTCGGCGCAGGAAGTGACTTCGCCCACGGCTTCGGCCAGCGGTTTGCCCTGGTCCAGCGTCATGTTGCGGCCGATTTCCTTGGCGCGCTCGCGCGACAGGGTGGCGACCTTGCGCAGGATGGCGGAGCGATCCATGGGAGAAGACTTCTTCCATGATTCGAACGCGCGCTGGGCGGCGGCTAGCGCGCGGTCCAGATCCGCTTCAGTGGCGTGGGGCAGCTGGCCGAGCACTTCCAGCGTGGCCGGGTTGATGACGTCCTGGGTGCGCCTGCCCTCGCCGGCGACGAATTCGCCGTCGATATACAGCGCCAACTGTTCATACATGCCTGTCTTTCCTTGCGAAATAGGAGTGGGTAGCGATCACGGTCGCCCACGTCAGTCTAAACCAGCTTGCCGGCTGCGGGGAGGTCCAATTCCGGCGGGCGTCTAGGAGCCAATGGAGGGGCTTGCGTGCCAGGGGCGCCATGGACAAAATGGTGCATCTTTGGCTGTCTCTATATAGATACCTACTGTGCAACCCACCGATACGCGTCCGCCAAGCCAGCCCAGTGTCTATTCCCGCGTATTCTTCCGTTTCATCGATTGGCTGCGCCATCGCATCGCGCTGGCGTCCCTGGTGGGCGATCACCCGATCTTCAAGAACAGCCAGTTCCCCTGGCTGGCCGACCTGGAGGCGCAGGCGCCCGCCATTCGCGCTGAGCTGGTGGCACTCTTGGCCGAGCGCGAGCAGCTGCCGTCCTTCCATGAACTGTCCCCCGATGTCGGCATGATCACGTCCGACGACCAATGGAAGACCTTTGTCTTCATGGGCTACGGCCTGCGCTCCGAGCGCAACCTGGCGCGTTGTCCGGCCACTGCCCGGGCGCTGCAGGGCATTCCGGGCCTGCGCACCGCCTTCTACTCCATTCTGGAGCCGGGCAAGCGGATCCCCCTGCACACCGGGCCGTACAACGGGGTCCTGCGTCTGCACCTGGGCTTGGTGGTGCCCGAGCCGGCCGAGCGCTGCTGGATCGAGGTGGGCGGCGAGCGGTACTGTTGGAAGGAGGGCGAGGCCGTGGTGTTCGACGATCTGTATCCCCACCAGGTACACAATGACACCGACGGCACGCGCGCCGTGCTGTTCGTGGACTTCGAGCGCCCTTGCCGGGCCCCGATCCGCTGGCTCAACCGCCTGGTGCTGATGGCAGCCCCTTTCACGGACGAGATCCGTCGTGGCAAGGCCAACCACGATGCCTGGGAGCGCAACTACTACCGGAATAAAACGGGGGCGGATTAACTCCGCTCCGCAAGGGCCCGTCGAGACGAGTTTTCCACAGGCGCTGTCGTGTATTTGCTCACTATCTCAACAAAGGGCTTGCGCTCAAAATCTAACCACGCTAGAATGGTCAGCTTTCCCAGATTGTCGATTGGCCAGGACTAGCCCGGGCCAACGTGTTGGGGGAATACCCGCAGGATTTCAACCCAGGGTCGTTGCGTTGCCACCAGTTGATGGTTTTGAAGCGAAAGCTTGAAGCCAGCCAACAATAAAGCAGGGCGGCTGACCTGACGGGACCAAAACTGGCAGGAATTGCAGTGTTCCCTTTTTGGGGAAAACCGTATTTCCAGTTAAGTTGGAACAGGAAAAATCATGATCCAAATGCAGACCACGCTGGACGTGGCCGATAACACTGGTGCGCGTCATGTCATGTGCATTAAAGTGCTCGGTGGCTCCAAGCGCCGTTATGCCGGTATCGGCGACATCATCAAGGTGAGCGTCAAAGATGCGGCTCCGCGCGGACGCGTCAAGAAAGGCGAAATTTACAATGCCGTGGTGGTTCGTACCGCCAAGGGCGTGCGCCGTAAAGACGGTTCGCTGATTCGTTTCGGTGGCAATGCCGCCGTGTTGCTCAACGCCAAGCTGGAGCCCATCGGCACCCGCATCTTCGGACCCGTTACGCGCGAACTGCGTACCGAGAAGTTCATGAAGATCGTGTCGCTGGCCCCGGAAGTGCTGTAAGGAGCCCTACGATGAACAACATTCGTAAAGGCGACGAAGTCATCGTCCTGACCGGCCGCGACAAGAAGCGTCGCGGTACCGTGCTGGCCCGCGTTGATGCCGACCACGTTCTGGTCGAAGGCGTCAACGTCGTCAAGAAGCACGTGAAAGCCAACCCGATGGCCAACAACCCGGGCGGTATCGTCGAAAAGACCATGCCGATCCACATCTCGAATGTGGCGCTCTTCAACCCCGCCACCGGTCGTGGCGACCGCGTCGGCGTGCAAGAAGTCGAAGGCCGCAAGGTTCGCGTGTTCCGTTCCAATGGTGCCGTTGTCGGCGCCAAGGCGTAAGGGGCGAAAGACATGTCTCGTTTGCAAGATTTCTACAAGAACAAGGTCGCTGGCGACCTGCAGGCCAAGTTCGGCTACAAGAGCGTCATGGAAGTGCCGCGCATCACCAAGATCACCCTGAACATGGGCGTCTCGGAAGCTGTGTCGGACAAGAAGGTCATCGAGCACGCTGTGGGTGACCTGACCAAGATCGCTGGCCAAAAGCCTGTCGTGACGAAGACCAAGAAGGCTATCGCCGGTTTCAAGATCCGCGAAAACTACCCGATTGGTTGCATGGTCACGCTGCGTGGTCAACGCATGTACGAATTCCTGGATCGCCTGGTGGCGGTTGCGCTGCCTCGCGTGCGCGACTTCCGCGGTATCTCGGGTCGTGCGTTCGACGGCCGTGGCAACTACAACATCGGGGTGAAAGAGCAGATCATTTTCCCCGAAATCGAGTACGACAAGATCGACGCGCTGCGTGGGCTGAACATCAGCATCACCACCTCCGCGAAGACCGACGAAGAAGCCAAGGCGCTGTTGACGGCCTTCAGCTTCCCGTTCCGTAACTAAGGGGCTGATGACGTGGCTAAACTTTCCCTCATCAATCGCGACATCAAGCGCGCCAAGCTGGCTGACAAGTTCGCTGCCAAGCGCGCTGAGTTGAAGGCGATCATCGACGATCAGTCGAAGACCGACGAAGAACGTTACCAAGCTCGGCTCAAGCTGCAACAGCTGCCGCGCAATGCCAACCCGACGCGTCAACGTAACCGTTGCGTGGTCACCGGTCGTCCGCGCGGTGTGTTCCGCAAGTTCGGCCTGACGCGCCACAAACTGCGTGAAATGGCGATGAAGGGCGAAATCCCCGGCATCACCAAGGCCAGCTGGTAGGAGAAACAATATGAGCATGAGCGATCCCATCGCCGATATGCTGACCCGCATTCGCAATGCGCAGCAAGTGGACAAAGTTACGGTGAGCATGCCCTCCTCGAAGCTGAAGGCGGCTATTGCCGCTGTGCTGAAAGACGAAGGCTACATCGACAGCTTTGAAATCAAGGGCACCCAGGCCAAGCCTGAGCTCGAGATCACCCTGAAGTACTACGCTGGCCGTCCGGTCATCGAGCGCATCGAACGCGTTTCGCGTCCCGGTCTGCGCATCTACAAGGGCCGTACCAGCATTCCTCAGGTCATGAATGGCCTGGGCGTGGCTATCGTATCGACCTCGCGCGGCGTCATGACTGACCGTAAGGCTCGCGCCAACGGCGTCGGTGGCGAAGTGCTGTGCTACGTGGCCTAAGGAGAAATTCGAATGTCACGTATCGCTAAGTATCCGGTCGACCTGCCCAAGGGTGTCGAAGCTGACATCAAGCAGGATCAGATCACCGTCAAGGGCCCGCTGGGTTCCTTGACCCAAGCCCTGACTGGCGACGTCACGGTTGCGTTGGACAACGGCAAGCTCACGTTTGCCGCCGCCAACGAAACCCGTCACGCCAACGCCATGTCGGGTACCGTGCGCGCGCTGGTGGCCAACATGGTCAACGGTGTGAGCAAGGGATTCGAGCGCAAGCTGAATCTGGTTGGCGTGGGTTACCGCGCCTCGATTCAAGGCGACGCCGTTAAGCTGCAGCTCGGTTTCTCGCACGACGTTTTGCACCAGTTGCCGGCCGGTATCAAGGCCGAATGCCCCACCCAGACGGAAATCGTCATCAAGGGCTCCAACAAGCAAGTCGTCGGTCAGGTGGCCGCTGAAATCCGCGCGTACCGCGAACCCGAACCCTACAAGGGCAAGGGTGTGCGTTACTCGGACGAACGCGTCGTCATCAAAGAAACCAAGAAGAAATAACGGCGCACGCAAGGACGAATCATGGACAAAAAAGTTTCCCGTTTGCGTCGTGCGGTTCCGACCCGCCGGAAGATCAACGAGCTGCGCGTTCACCGCCTCTCGATCTTCCGCTCGAACCAGCACATCTACGCCAATATCATTTCGCCGGAAGGCGATCGCGTTCTGGTCAGCGCCTCGACGGTGGAAGCCGAAGTGCGTGCGCAACTGGCCGGCCAAACCGGTCAGGGCGGCAACAAAGCCGCTGCTTCGCTGGTTGGCAAGCGCGTGGCCGAAAAGGCCAAGGCTGCCGGTATCGAACTGGTCGCTTTCGATCGCTCGGGCTTTCGTTACCATGGCCGCGTGAAAGCGCTGGCCGATGCCGCGCGTGAAGCCGGCCTGAAGTTCTAAGCGAGGATCTGTCAAATGGCTAAAGTACAAGGCAAGAACGCCGCGGAAAAAGAGAACGATGACGGCCTCCGCGAAAAGATGATCGCGGTCAACCGCGTGAGCAAAGTGGTCAAGGGTGGTCGCACCATGAGCTTTGCCGCGCTGACCGTGGTTGGCGATGGCGATGGCCGCGTCGGCATGGGCAAGGGCAAGGCGCGTGAAGTGCCGGTGTCCGTTCAGAAGGCTATGGAACAGGCCCGTCGCGGCATGTTCAAGGTGGCCCTGAAGAACGGCACGCTGCACCACACCGTGGTCGGCAAGCATGGCGCCGCTACCGTGCTGATTTCGCCCGCTGCTGAAGGTACTGGCGTTATCGCCGGCGGCCCGATGCGCGCTATTTTCGAAGTGATGGGTGTGCGTAACGTGGTTGCCAAGAGCCTGGGCTCGAGCAACCCCTACAACATGGTTCGCGCCACGTTGAATGGCCTGCGCGCTTCCCTGACCCCGGCGGATGTTGCTGCCAAGCGCGGCAAGACCGTCGAAGAAATCCTGGGGTAAATCATGGCTCAGAAGCAGATCAAAGTGACCCTCGTGCGCTCCGTGATCGGTACCAAGCAATCGCACCGTGACACGGTTCGCGGTTTGGGCTTGGGCCGCATCAACAGCAGCCGCGTGCTGGTCGATACGCCCGAGGTGCGTGGGATGATCCGTAAGGTGGATTATCTCGTTTCCGTCTCGGAAGCCTAAGGAATCACCATGTCGGATATGCAACTTAATTCGCTGAAGCCCGCTGAGGGCAGCAAGCACGCCAAGCGCCGCGTCGGCCGTGGTATCGGTTCGGGTCTGGGTAAAACCGCCGGCCGTGGCCACAAGGGTCAGAAGTCGCGCTCGGGCGGTTTCCATAAGGTTGGCTTCGAAGGCGGTCAAATGCCGCTGCAGCGTCGCCTGCCCAAGCGTGGTTTCACCCCGCTCGGTCAGCACCTGTACGCCGAAGTCCGTCTGTCGGACCTGCAAGCCCTGCCCATCGACGAAGTCGACGTGCAAGTGCTGAAGGCGGCTGGCGTGATTGGCCAGGCGGTTCGTTACGCCAAGGTCATCAAGTCGGGTGAACTCTCGCGCAAGGTCGTGCTCAAGGGCATTACCGCGACGGCCGGCGCTCGCGCCGCCATCGAAGCCGCGGGCGGCTCGCTTGCTTGATCACGAGGTGACGAGTGGCTAACGCGCAGGCATTGGGCAAAACCGGAGCACGGTACGGCGACCTAAAGCGCCGCCTCGTGTTCCTGGTGCTCGCCCTGGTGGTTTACCGTTTGGGTACACACATCCCCGTACCGGGTATCAACCCGGATGCGCTGGCGGACTTGTTCCGTCAGAACCAGGGCGGGATCCTGGGCCTGTTCAACATGTTCTCGGGCGGGGCGCTCTCGCGCTTCTCGATTTTTGCCCTGGGGATCATGCCGTACATTTCGGCATCCATCATCATGCAGTTGATGTCGGTGGTGGTGCCGTCGCTGGAAGCGCTCAAGAAAGAGGGCGAAGCCGGTCGTCGGAAGATTACCCAATACACCCGCTACGGCACGGTCGTGCTGGCGCTGGTGCAGGCTGTGGGCATTTCGGTAGCGTTGGAGTCCCAGCAGGGACTGGTGATCGATCCGGGCATGCTGTTCCGCTTTACGACCGTCGTGACTTTGGTCACCGGCACCATGTTCGTCATGTGGCTGGGTGAGCAGATCACGGAACGTGGTCTCGGCAACGGGATTTCCATCCTGATCTTCGCAGGTATCGTTGCGGGTCTGCCCGCCGCGCTGGCTGCACTGTTGGACCTGGTCCGCACCAACGCGATGTCCGTGCTTTCCGCACTGTTCATCGTGGCTCTGGTGGTGCTGGTTACCGCTTTTGTGGTGTTCGTGGAACGCGGACAGCGCAAGATCACGGTGAACTACGCCAAGCGTCAGGTCGGCAACAAGGTCTACGGTGGTCAAAGCTCGCACTTGCCGCTGAAGCTGAACATGGCCGGGGTGATTCCGCCGATCTTCGCATCGTCGATCATCCTGTTCCCGGCAACGATCACGAGCTGGTTCTCCAGCAGTGAGAACATGCGCTGGCTTAGCGACCTGGCTGCGGCCCTGTCGCCTCGTCAACCGCTCTACATCACGCTGTATTCGGTCGCGATTATTTTCTTCTGCTTTTTCTACACGGCTCTGGTGTTCAACAGCCGCGAAACGGCGGACAACCTGAAGAAGAGTGGTGCGTTTGTTCCGGGCATTCGTCCGGGTGAACAAACAGCGCGCTACATCGACAAGATCCTGATGCGTCTGACGCTCGCAGGTGCCATCTACATCACGTTGGTGTGCCTGTTGCCGGAATTCTTGGTGATGCGCTGGAACGTTCCCTTCTACTTCGGTGGTACGTCTCTGTTGATTATTGTGGTGGTGACGATGGATTTCATGGCGCAGGTTCAGGCCTACATGATGTCTCACCAGTACGACTCGTTGCTCAAGAAGGCTAACTTCAAGGGCGCGGGTTTGCCGATGCGGTAAGCAAAAGAATGTCCAAGGACGACGTCATTCAGATGCAAGGCGAGGTTCTTGAGAACCTCCCGAACGCGACATTTCGCGTCAAGCTCGAAAACGGCCACGTGGTGTTGGGCCATATTTCCGGCAAGATGCGTATGCATTACATCCGGATCCTGCCGGGTGACAAGGTCACAGTGGAGCTCACGCCCTATGATCTGACGCGAGCCAGGATAGTTTTCCGCTCCAAATGAGCGGAACCGGATTACGGAAAATTAGGAGTCAACCATGAAAGTAATGGCATCGGTTAAGCGGATCTGCCGCAACTGCAAAGTTATCAAACGTCACGGCGTCGTGCGTGTTATCTGCACGGACCCGCGTCACAAGCAGCGTCAAGGCTAACTCGGGTTAGCGACTACGCAACAGATTTATTCAAGGAATAGTCATGGCCCGTATTGCTGGCATTAACATCCCGCCGCAACAGCACGCCGAGATCGGCCTGACCGCCATTTTTGGCATCGGTCGTACGCGCGCTCGCAAAATCTGCGAAGCGGCAAACGTACCCTTTGACAAAAAGGTCAAGGATCTGAACGACGCTGAATTGGAACGCGTCCGCGAACATGTTGGTCTGTTCACGGTTGAAGGCGACCTGCGTCGTGAAGTACAGCTCTCGATCAAGCGTTTGATCGACCTGGGAACCTACCGCGGTATGCGTCACAAGCGCGGTTTGCCCGTGCGCGGCCAGCGCACTCGCACCAACGCCCGGACCCGTAAGGGCCCGCGTCGTGCTGCTGCGTCCCTGAAGAAATAATCGAGGAACTGGATTATGGCGAAAGCTTCCACCAGCGGCGCTTCGCGCGTGCGCAAAAAGGTTAAGAAGAACGTCTCGGACGGCATCGCGCACGTTCACGCTTCGTTCAACAACACCATCATCACCATCACTGACCGTCAGGGCAACGCTTTGTCGTGGGCCACGTCGGGCGGTGCTGGCTTCAAGGGTTCGCGTAAGTCGACCCCGTTCGCCGCGCAGGTTGCTGCTGAAACGGCTGGCCGCGTTGCGCTGGAATACGGCATCAAGACGCTGGAAGTGCGCATCAAGGGCCCCGGTCCTGGCCGCGAATCGTCTGTCCGCGCTCTGAACGCGCTCGGCATCAAGATTTCGAGCATCGCCGACATCACGCCCGTTCCGCACAACGGCTGCCGTCCGCCGAAGCGTCGTCGTATCTAAAGGGAATCCACATGGCACGTTATATTGGACCCAAATGCAAGCTCTCGCGCCGCGAGGGTACTGACCTGTTCCTGAAGAGCGCCCGTCGCTCGCTGGATTCCAAGTGCAAGCTGGATTCCAAGCCTGGCCAACACGGCCGCACTTCGGGTGCCCGCACTTCCGACTACGGCCTGCAGCTGCGCGAAAAGCAAAAGCTCAAGCGCATGTACGGCGTGCTGGAAAAGCAATTCCGCAAGTACTTCGCTGAAGCCGAGCGTCGCCGTGGCAACACCGGCGAAACGCTGATCCAGCTGCTGGAATCGCGCCTGGACAACGTCGTCTACCGTATGGGCTTCGGCTCGACGCGCGCCGAAGCTCGCCAGCTGGTGAGCCACCGCGCCATCGAACTGAACGGCCACACTGCCGACATCGCTTCGATGCTGGTCAAGGCGGGTGACGTTATCTCGATCCGCGAAAAGGCCAAGAAGCAAGGCCGTATCAAGGAATCGCTCGACCTGGCCACCAGCATCGGCATCCCCCAGTGGGTGGAAGTCGACACGACCAAGTTGACCGGTACGTTCAAGTCGGCCCCCGATCGTGCTGACGTCGCTCGCGACATCAACGAATCGATGGTCGTGGAACTGTACTCGCGTTAATCACGCCTGCCGGCGCCTCCTTCGCGGAAGCGCTGGCGAGCTGGTCTCGCGACCTGTTTGCACGTCCCGCAGCAGCCCGCTTTCCGCCTTTTGGCGGGGCGGGCTTTGCGGTAAGTATCGGCCGGTGTTTTTGCACCATCCGAGTTTCATGTTTCACCCTGTCCATCAGCCTTATCGGTGTAACGAGCCGAGGGTATTGAAAAGGAACACAGTACATGTCCACTCAAGGTTTCCTGAAGCCGCGCTCCATTGAAGTCGAACCGGTCGGCACGCACCATGCCAAGATCGTGATGGAGCCGTTCGAGCGTGGCTACGGTCATACGCTGGGCAACGCCCTGCGCCGCATCCTGCTGTCTTCGATGACCGGCTACGCGCCGACCGAAGTCCAGATGACGGGCGTGGTGCACGAATACTCGACCATCCCGGGCGTTCGCGAAGATGTCGTCGACATCCTGCTGAACCTGAAGGGCGTGGTCTTCAAGCTGCACAACCGTGACGAAGTCACCCTGGTCCTGCGCAAGACCGGCGCCGGCACCGTGTTGGCCAGCGACATCGAGCTGCCGCACGACGTTGAGATCATCAACCCCGGCCACGCCATCTGCAACCTGACGGACGCAGGCAAGCTGGAAATGCAGATCAAGGTCGAAAAGGGCCGCGGCTACGTGCCGGGCAACGTGCGCGCGCTGTCGGAAGACCGCACCCACACCATCGGCCGTATCGTTCTGGACGCTTCGTTCAGCCCGGTTCGCCGCGTGAGCTACGCGGTTGAAAGCGCCCGTGTGGAACAGCGCACCGACCTGGACAAGCTGGTCCTGGACATCGAAACCAACGGCGTGATCTCGCCCGAGGAAGCGGTGCGCCAGTCGGCTCGCATCCTGATGGACCAGATCTCGGTTTTCGCCGCCCTGGAAGGCGCTGGCGATTCGTACGAAGCGCCGGTCCGCGGCACGCCGCAGATCGATCCGGTCCTGCTGCGTCCGGTCGACGACCTGGAACTGACAGTGCGTTCGGCCAACTGCCTGAAGGCCGAAAACATCTACTACATCGGCGACCTGATCCAGCGTACCGAAAACGAGCTGCTCAAGACCCCGAACCTGGGTCGCAAGTCGCTCAACGAGATCAAGGAAGTCCTGGCTGCACGTGGCTTGACGCTCGGCATGAAGCTCGAGAACTGGCCGCCCCTGGGCCTGGAGCGTCCCTAAGTCTTAACGGGTGGCGCCCCTGATAGGGGGCGTCCCCTGCAGCGCCCGGCGTCAAAACCGGGCGGTTTGCGAAACCGTCGTAAAATGCACCGTTTTCCACCGGACCGCGGCCTGATTGCAGGTTGATAGAAGAGCCGGATAACCCGAGGGCGGAAACGCCTTCTCTAGATTCAAAGGATACTTATCATGCGTCACGGTAATGGCTTGCGTAAGCTCAACCGCACCAGCAGTCACCGTCTTGCCATGTTCCGCAACATGGCCGTTTCGTTGATCACCCACGAAGCCATCAAGACCACGCTGCCGAAGGCGAAAGAATTGCGCCGCGTCATCGAACCCCTGATCACGCTGGGTAAAGAACCCACCCTCGCGAACAAGCGTCTGGCTTTTGCCCGTCTGCGCGATCGCGACGCCGTGGTGAAGCTGTTCGCCGAAATCGGCCCGCGCTACGCGGCCCGTAACGGTGGCTACACCCGCGTGCTGAAGATGGGTTTCCGTCAAGGCGACAACGCTCCCATGGCATTCATGGAGCTGGTCGACCGTCCGGAAGTCGATGAAGCCGCTGAGGACAGCGCCGCCGAATAAGCTTCGGTTGCGCGATGAGTAGCAAGGGCGGGTCTTCGGACCCGCCCTTGTTTTTTGTGGCGCGAGAACGCGGCCACAGGCCCGTGAGGGCCCTTGGCTAGGAACCGCGCAGTTCGCCGCGCAACTGGGCGGCGGTGGCCGCCAGCGCCTCTTGGGGGGCTTGTGGCGGCATCCGGAAGGTCAGGTCCTGCTGCTCGATGTACTGGGTGGAGGTCACGTCTTGCGGGTGATGCATGGGAATCACGTGGGCATGGGTGTGCGCGACGTGGATGCCGGTGAACGCGAAAGCCACGCGCTCGACGTTGTACAGGCGCTTCATGTGGCGCCCCAGTTTCTGCCCCAGGTTGACGACGTGGCCGGCCAGGTCGGCCGGCATGTCTTCGTAGTAGGGGTAGTGCTGCTTGGGAATGATGAGCGTGTGTCCAGCGCGCACGGGCTGGATGTCCAGGAACGCCATCAGGCGCTCGTCTTCGTGAACGATGTGGGCCGGAATCTCGTGGCGGGCGATACGGCAGAACAGGCAGTTATCGGACATGCTGGCCTCGATGGGGACGGGAGCGCGCGTTAGCGCGGCGGCGCCGCGGTGCCGGCCGTAGCAGGTGGCGGCATTACCGATAAAATACCCCGAGTTACATCCCACACGGGTATCCCAAGGAGGTTCCATGTTGCGCGATGACGACGTCGTGCTGATCATCAGCAACGCACCGGACCTGCTGCTGGCCAAGCGCATCGCGCATGTCCTGGTCGAAGATGGCCTGGCCGCCTGCGTGAACCTTGGCGCCGCCGGCCTGTCCATCTACCAGTGGCAAGGAGAGGTCGAAGGGGCGGAAGAAATCCCCATCCACATCAAAACCACCTACGCGCGTCATCAGGCCGTGGTTCAGGCCCTGGCGCAGATGCATCCCTACGATGTGCCTGAAATCATCGTGCTGCCGGTCATCGGCGGCGCGGCGCCCTATCTGGACTGGGTGCGCGAGCAGACGGCCGTCCCGCAGAACAAGAGAGACTGATGTTGCAACTCGCGGTCCTGGCCGGCGCACCGATGCGTGCTTTTTTCCCCAGATTGCTGGCCCTGTTGGCGATGGCGCTGTTGCTGTTGGGCTGGAATGCGCCCGCGCGCGCCGACGCCGAATTCCTTGAGCCGGAAAAAGCCTTCGTCTTCAGCGCGGTGATGGCGGCGCCGGACACTGTCGAACTGCGCTTCCGCGTGGCGCCCGGGTACTACATGTACCGCGAGCGCTTCGGCATCGCCATCAGCCCGCTGGGCGCGGCGACGCTGGGCGAGGCGGTCTATCCCAAGGGCGACGTCAAATACGACCCGACCTTTGAAAAAGACATGGAGGTCTATCACAAGGACGTCGTGATCCGGGTGCCGGTCACGCCGGGCGGCCAGCCGTTCACCTTGACGCTGACCGGCCAGGGCTGTGCCGACGCCGGCCTGTGCTATCCGCCCATGGACAGCAGCGTGAAGCTGACGCCGGTAGCGGGCGGCTACGCTCTGGCAGGCGCGGGTGGCGCCGGCGCATCCGCCGTTGCCGCGCCCGCGGCAACGGGCGGCCTGAGTGCGCTGGTCAACGCGGGCGACACGGGCTTGGCCGACGCCTTGGGCGGACTCGGTTGGATCAAGACGGCCGGGGTGTTCCTGGTGCTGGGGCTGCTGCTGGCGTTCACGCCCTGCGTGCTGCCGATGATTCCCATCCTTTCGTCCATCGTGCTGGGCGGGGCCAGCCAGGCCCGGCCCACCCGTGGACGAGGTCTGGCGCTGGCTGCGACCTATGTGCTGGGGATGTCGGTGGTCTATACCGCGCTGGGCGTGGCCGCAGGCCTGAGCGGCGCCGGTCTGGCCGCCTGGCTGCAGACGCCCTGGATCCTGACCTTGTTCGCGATTCTGCTGGCGGTGCTGGCGCTGGCGATGTTCGACGCCTTCACCTTCCAGATGCCGTCGGGCATCCAGGCCAAGCTGGCCGAGCGTTCGTCGCGCGTGCCCGGTGGCCGCTACACCGGCGCGCTGGTGATGGGGGCGTTGTCGGCCCTGATCGTCGGCCCGTGCGTGGCCGCGCCCCTGGCTGGCGCCTTGCTGTATATCTCGCAGACCGGCGATGTGGTGCTGGGCGGCTCGGCCTTGTTCGCCATGGCGTGGGGCATGGGCGTGCCGCTGCTGATCGTCGGCGCCTCGTCGGGCGCGCTGCTGCCGAAGGCGGGGCCCTGGATGGACGGGGTCAAGCGGCTTTTCGGCATGCTGTTGCTGGCTACGGCGTGGTGGATGCTGATTCCGGTGGTGCCGACCTGGGTGCAGATGACCGGTTGGGCCTTCCTGGCGATTGTCGGCGCGGTGATGCTGCGCGCTTTTGATGCGCTGCCGGCCGGCGCCGGCGCGGCACGCATGTTCGGCAAGGGCCTGGGGCTGCTGCTGGGCCTGGCCGCCGCGGCATGGTTGGTGGGCGCGGCCAGCGGCGGCCGCGATGTATTGCAGCCGCTGTCGCATTTTGCGTCGGGCGGTCCGTCCACCGGGGGCGCCGCGGCGAAGGCGGGCGAGGTGCACTTCAAGCGCGTGCGCAATAACGCTGAGCTCGATGCGTTGCTGGCACAGAGCCAGCAACCGGTGATGCTGGATTTCTATGCCGACTGGTGCGTGTCGTGCCGCGAAATGGAGCGCTTCACCTTCACCGATCCGGGCGTGGCGCAACGCATGGCGGGCATGCTGCTGGTGCAGGCCGACGTGACCGCCAACAATGCCGACGACCGGGCGCTGCTCAAGCGCTTCCGCCTGTTCGGCCCGCCGGGCATCATGTTCTTCGCTCCGGGCGGCAAGGAATTGCCGGACGCGCGCGTGGTGGGCTTCCAGGACGCCAAGCGTTTCACCGAATCGCTGGACCGCGTGCTATTGCGCTGAGCGCCACCCGGCCGCTACCATGAGGGCTCGCGCCGCATGGGCGGCGCTCCCAACCCCTCCAGGCCGGCGCCCGTGACGTCACCGACAGTTGCTGCAAGCCAGGACCGCACCGGTCTGATCTATCTTCAATTGATGTTCGTCATGGCCACGTGGGGCCTGAACATCGTCTCCATCAAGTACCTGACGCAACACATGGACATCCGGGCCCTGGCGGCCGTACGGATCGCCGTGGCCTTCGTTGCGGTCACGCTCATCGTCAAGGCCCGCCGCGGCCGCATTCCCAAGCTAGGCCGCGTGGAGCTGGGCTGGGTCGCGTTGGCGGGTTTCCTGGTGGTGTACGCGCACCAGACCGCGCTGGTCTACGGGTTGCAGTTTTCAACCGCCGCCAACGGCACGCTGTTGATGGCGACCAGTCCGCTGCTGTCGGCGCTACTGGCCGCGTTGTTCTACCGCGAAAAACTGACCTGGCTGCGCATCTCGGGCGCCTTGCTGGGGCTGGCCGGGGTGGCGATGGTGGTGATCGGCAGCGGTGCGCAATTGGGGCTGACGGGCTGGGGCGACGCCGTGGTGTTTCTGGCGGTCGCGGTGTTCGTGTTCGGCGGGCTGGTGATCCAGCGCATTTCGCGCACGCTGGATCCGCTGGCGATGCTTTGGTACATGTATCTGGCTGGCGGCCTGATGCTGGTGGTGCACGCCGCCTTGACGCCCGGGTCCTACGAGATGGAGGGCTGGCGCATGACGTGGTGGCCCTGGATGGTGCTGCTGTTCTCGGCGGTGATTGCCTCGGGCGTGAGCAACATCATCTGGAATGCGGGTATCGCGCGGCTGGGGATCAGCCGCGCGGCGCTATTCGTGAACTGGCTGCCGATCTTCGGGCTGCTGTTCGCCGCGCTGTTTCTGGACGAACACGTGACGCTGGTGCACGTGGCAGGCCTGGCCTGTATCTTGAGCGGTACCTGGCTCGGCCTGCGACGCAGCAATTAGTCGCGGTGCTTGAGCAGCTTGGCCGCCTCGATGGCGAAGTACGTCAGGATGCCGTCGGCGCCGGCGCGCTTGAATGCCAGCAGGGCTTCCATCATGACCTTGTCGTGGTCCAGCCAGCCATTGGCGGAGGCGGCCTTGATCATCGCGTATTCGCCGCTGACCTGATAGGCGAAGGTCGGTACCCGGAAGGTGTCCTTCACGCGGCGCAGCACATCCAGGTAGGGCATGCCGGGCTTGACCATGACCATGTCGGCGCCTTCCTGCAGGTCGGCGGCGACTTCACGCAGGGCTTCGTCCAGGTTGCCCGGATCCATCTGGTAAGCCATTTTGTTGGACTTGCCCAGGTTGGTGGCCGATCCGACGGCGTCGCGGAACGGGCCGTAGAAGGCACTGGCGTATTTGGCCGAGTAAGCCATGATCTGCGTGTGGATATAGCCGTTGGACTCGAGCGCGCGGCGCACCGCGCCGATGCGGCCGTCCATCATGTCGCTGGGGGCGACCATGTCGACGCCGGCGGCGGCTTGCGTGAGCGCCTGCTTGACCAGGATCTCGACGGTGGGCTCGTTGACGACGTAGCCGTTTTCATCGATGACGCCGTCCTGGCCGTGGCTGGTGTACGGATCCAGCGCCACGTCGCACAGCACCCCCAGTTCCGGGAAACGCTTTTTCAGTTCGCGCACCACGCGCGGGATCAGGCCGTCGGGGTTGGTGGCTTCGATGCCGTCGGGCGTCTTGAGCGCGGGATCGATGGCGGGAAACAGCGACAGTACCGGGATGCCCAGCGACACGCATTCTTCGGCGACCGGCAGCAGCGTGTCCAGCGAGTAGCGAACCACGCCGGGCAGCGAGGCCACGGGCTGCTTCAGGCCCGTGCCTTCGGCCACGAAGACGGGGTAGATCAGGTCATTGACCGTCAGGGCGTTTTCGCGCACCAGGCGGCGGGTGAAGTCGTCGCGGCGCAGGCGGCGGGGGCGGGAAACCGGGAAGTCAGGGGTGATGATCTGCGGGTTCATGGTACGACCTTGGGAGAAATCCAGTTTTCTATGTGCGCGCCAGCTTCTTCCAGGCCAATGCGCTCAGGCGCCGAGAAGGGGATGGTGTGCAGGGCGCCGATGTCCGCCAGGTCTTTGCGCACGGAGAACACAGTGCGCATGCGCTGGCCGTAGGGCAGCTTGTCGGCTTTGGTGAGCAGTGCCAGCACCGGGCGTCCGGTGGGGGCGATGAAGTTGGCCAGGCGGCGATCCAGTTCGGTGACGCCGCGACGGATGTCGATGAGCAGCACGATACCGACCAGCGATTCGCGGTCGCGCAGGTATCCGCCCAGGATGTCGGCCCATTTTTCCTTTTCGTTGCGGGCAACGGACGCATAGCCGTAACCAGGCAGGTCGACGAGATAGCCGATGTGGCTTTCCGGGTCCAGCGGGTCGGGCAAGCCGAACATGTTGATCAGGCGCGTGCGGCCCGGCGTCTTGCTGGAGAACGCAAGACGGCGCTGGTTGCACAGCACGTTGATGGACGTGGATTTGCCCGCGTTGGAGCGGCCGACAAAGCAGACCTCGGGTGCGCCGGCGGGCGGCAACTGGTCGAGGCGAGCTGCCGACGTGAGAAAAGAGGCGCGATGTAGGAGGGACACGGATGGCTTTGGATACGGTTGGTTTCGAGCCCTATTGTATAATCCGGCGTTTGCAACAGTGGTCCCCGTGCGCGGAGCCGTCTCTTTTGCTTACTGTTGAGGGCATTTCGGTACCAACCGGCTTTCTCTGGGCAGGCAGAACGGCAAATCAGGTTCGATACGGTTTTCCAGATGTGCGGGTAGGCGTGGGCGCCTTTTTGCGCCTTGAGCGATGCGATTCGTCGAGGTCTTCATGAAGCGTGTGCTGTCCCGGATGTTGGTTGCGAGCGGGCTGTTGCTCGGCGCCTCCGCCTTATCTACTACGAGTTTCGCCGCCGACGGGGCTGCGGGCCCGGCCAAACCAGATGCCGCCAAGGGCGGGCAGCTGTTTGACCAGGGCGACGCCTCCCGAGGCATCATTGCCTGTGCCTCCTGTCATGGCGCGGCGGGCAACAGCACCATTCCGGTGAATCCCAACCTGGCCGCGCAACCCCATGAATACCTGGTCAAGCAACTGACCGATTTCCAGGTCAAGGCGGGCGCCAAGCTGCCCGTACGCAACGGCGCCGGCGGCAATCCCACCCCCATGACCGCCATGGCGCAGAACCTGACGCCTGCCGACATGCAGAACATCGCGCTGTACCTGGCGCAGCAGCCTCTGAAAGAGCCCGCCACGGCAGGCTACGAGAAGCTGGTTGATCTGGGTCAAAAGATCTGGCGCGGCGGTTTGCCTGAACGCAATGTCCCGGCCTGCGCGGCGTGCCATTCTGCCAACGGCGCGGGCATTCCGGGCCAGTACCCCCGTTTGTCGGGCCAGTTTCCCCTGTACATTGAAGAACAGCTCAAGCTGTTCCGCAGCGGCGATCGCGCCAACGACGTCATGCACGCCGTGGCCGATCGGATGTCGGATGCCGACATCAAGGCCGTGGCGGACTACGCGGCTGGCCTGCGGTAGCCGCCAAGCGGCAACGCGCGCGGCTGGTCCGCGTTTACGCAACCCGAGCGTACGGAACCTGGTTCCGTTACGCGCTGTCTACGAGGGGGGTAGCCGATAGCGCGGCCCCCCTTTTTTCATGAATTCGACCCAGACACACACCCGTCCTTCCCTGCGCAGCCTGCCCCGCGACCTGTTCGAACTGCTGGGCTCGATGCGTTTTGCCGTCAGCCTGCTGATGTTCATCTGCGTGGCGAGCCTGGTGGGGACAGTGCTGCAGCAAAATCGGTCGTCCAGCAACTACATCGACCAGTTCGGCCCGTTCTGGTTCGAAGTGTTCGACAAGTTCTCCATCTGGCACGTCTACAACAGCTGGTGGTTCCTGCTGATCATGGCGTTCCTGGTTATTTCGACCTCGGTCTGCCTGATCCGCAACGCGCCCAAGATGCTGCGCGAGGCCAGTTCGTTCCGTGAACACGTGCGCGGCAGCAGCCTGCGGGCCTTTCCGCACCGGGTCGAAACCGACGTTGCCACCGACGTACCGCAGACCGCGGCCGGCTTGACAGCGCTGCTCAAGCGGATGGGCTATGCGGTGCGCGAACGCCAGGACAATACCGGCGTGCTGCTGGCGGCCAAGAAGGGCAGCGCCAACCGGCTGGGCTATGTATTTGCGCACGCCGCGATGGTCATCATCTGTGTCGGCGGCCTGCTCGACAGCGAGTTGCCGGTGCGCCTGCAGGTCATGTTCGGCGGCAAGAAACCCATCGTCGAAAACATGCTGATTTCCGAAGTGCCGGAAAGCGGTCGCCTGTCGGTGGATAACCCCAGCTTTCGCGCCAGCGTGCTGGTGCCGGAAAACGGCCAGGCCAGCACGGCGGTCGTGATGGTGGGCGACGGGGCGCTGGTGCAGCCCATGCCCTTTACCCTGAAGTTGAAGAAATTCGTGGTCGATTATTACTCGACCGGCATGCCCAGCCGCTTTGCCAGCGAAGTGGAAGTGACCGACCCCGATACCGGCAAGTCGTTCGATTCCACCATCGAGGTGAACGAGCCGCTGCGTTTCAAAGGCATGACCGTCTATCAGTCCAGTTTCGACGACGGCGGCAGCACGGTTGTGCTCAAGGGCTATCCGCTGGTCGGCGCCGACAGCGCCACGTTCAATGTCGACGGCACCGTGGGCAAGACTGCCGAAGTCACCGCTCAAACAGGCAAGGGTCCGCGCACCATGGGCGTCGAGATCATGGCGCTGCGCCCCATCAACGTCGAAGACCTGACCCGCGGCGACCCCAAGGGGGCGAACCAGAGCTTCGCCGAGCACGTGGCGTCGGTGTCGGGTAGCGCAGCCGGCAAAAAGAACGAAAACCTGCGCAACGTGGGGCCCAGCGTCGAATACAAGCTGATCGACGATGCGGGTCAGGCGCACGAATTCCAGAACTACATGCTGCCGGTGCAGCTCGATGGCGCCAGCGTGTTCCTGGCCGGTGTGCGCAACAACGCGTCCGAGCCGTTCCGCTATCTGCGTATTCCCGCGGACGACGACAGCTCGGTGGCGGAATTCATGCGGCTGCGCGCCACCCTGGCGGACCCCGCGGCGCGGCGGGAAGCGGCGCGCCGCTTCGCCGAACGCAACAGCCCGACCGGCGCGGACCGCCAGCCGTTGCAGACGGCGGCCGAGCGCGCCTTGGAAACCTTCGCCTCAGGCGGCCTGCAGGCCGTGGCGGCGTTCTTGCAGGCCAATACTCCGCCTGCCGACATGGAGCGCGCGGCTGACGTGGTGATCCGGCTGATCGGCGCCAGCATGAACGAAGTGCGCGCGATCGAGCGTGAACGCGCCGGGCTGCCGCCGACGGCCACCGAGGGCGCCGATGGCGAGCGCGCCGCGGTGTGGTCGCGCCTGGCGGTGGCAGCCCTGTCGGACCTGACCGTCTATCCGGCGCCGATGTTCTTCTCGCTGGCTGATTTCAACCACGTCCAGGCCAGCGTGTTCCAGGTGAGCCGCACCCCCGGCAAGAACACGGTCTACCTGGGCAGCCTGCTGCTGGTCCTGGGCGTGTTCTCGATGTTCTATATTCGGGATCGCCGGGTCTGGATCTGGGTCCGGCCGGTAGAGAACGGCAGCGGCATCCTGGCGGCAATGACTTCCCAGAAGCGTACACTCGACTTCAATCAGGAGTTTGATCGCTTCAAGCAGGCGCTGCTGCGCCAGAAAGGGTCTTAAGGTTTCTTATGTCCACGACCACCACCACGCATTCCCCCACGCCTGGCATGCCCGTGCATGCGCCAGCGCCCGACACGCTTTGGCAGGACGGCATGTCCGAAACGGGCGACAACCGCGCACAACGCGGCAAGCCGGATTGGACGGACGTCGTCTTCTTCCTGCTGCTGGCGGTGGGGGCCGGCTTTGCGCTGACCCGCTATGCGGGCGCCATGGACTACTACGAGAAGATCATCCTGTGCGGCACGGTGCCTGCGCTGACCTGGCTGGGATGGCTGTGGCGCCCCTTGCGCCGCCTGATGGTCGCCTGTGCGATCGCGGCCGGCCTGGCGCTGATGCTCTACGGCAATGACCTGGCGCGGGCCGAGCAGGTGTTCTTCCTGAAATACCTGTTTTCGTCGCAGTCCGCCATTCTCTGGATGAGCGCGCTGTTCGCGCTGGCCATGGTCTGCTACTGGATAGGCGTATTCAGCCCGACGGCCGCCTGGCTGGGCACGGCCCTGACCTGGGGCGCGGTGTTCGCGGGCGTGACGGGCCTGCTGGTGCGTTGGCGCGAAGGCCACCTGATGGGGCCCGACCTGGGCCACATCCCGGTCAGCAACCTGTACGAAGTGTTCGTGCTGTTCTCGCTGATCACGGCGCTGTTCTATCTGTACTACGAGCGCAAGTACAACACCCGCGCGCTGGGCGGCTTCGTGCTGCTGGTGGTGACGTCGGCGGTGGTGTTCCTGCTGTGGTATTCGTTCACGCGCGACGCGGGGCAGATCCAGCCGCTGGTGCCGGCGCTCAAGAGCTGGTGGATGAAGCTGCACGTGCCTGCCAATTTCATCGGCTATGGCACGTTCTCGCTGGCGGCCATGGTTGGCTTTGCCTACCTGGTCAAGCAGCACGGGCAGACTACATCCTGGCTGAAGCTGGCGCCGTTGTTCGTGCTGGGCGTGCTGCTGTGCGCCGAGCCCATGGTGTTTCGCACCGACGGCTTGTCCGCGACCTGGATGCTGTATTTCGGTATCGGCGCGGTGATCATCGGCGCAATCCTGCTGGGCCGGCGCCGGATCGCCGCCGCGTTGCCGCCGCTGGAGGTGCTGGACGACATCATGTATCGCGCCATTGCGATCGGTTTCGCCTTCTTCACGGTGGCAACCATCCTGGGCGCGCTGTGGGCGGCCGACGCCTGGGGCGCCTACTGGCAATGGGACCCCAAGGAAACCTGGGCGCTGATCGTCTGGCTGAACTACGCGGCCTGGCTGCATATGCGCCTGATCAAGGGCCTGCGCGGCACCATGGCGGCCTACTGGGCGCTGACGGGGCTGCTGATCACGGGCTTCGCCTTCCTGGGCGTGAACATGTTCCTGTCGGGCCTGCATTCCTACGGTCAGCTTTGACGCGGTAGACGCATCAACGAAAAGGCCCCGTCAACGGGGCCTTTTTCATGGCTGAGCGGCGGCTTGGGCCGGGCTCATGGCAAGGTGGATTCGCCCCGCAACAGGTCGTCCAGCGTTTCGCGCTGGCGCACCACGTGGTAATTGGCGCCGTCGACCATCACCTCGGCGGCTCGTGGGCGCGTGTTGTAGTTGCCGGCCATCGTCATGCCATACGCGCCGGCCGATTCCAGCGCCAGCACATCGCCTTGCTGCAGCGCCAGCAGGCGCTGCCTGGCCAGCCAATCGGCGCTTTCGCAGACCGGGCCGACGATGTCGTACTCGCTGGCATCGCCTGCGCGTGGCCGCAGGGGATGCACGCCATGCCAGGCGCCGTACAGCGCCGGCCGCAGCAGGTCGTTCATGGCGGCATCGACGATGGCAAAGTTGCGCGCTTCGGCGTGCTTCAGGTACTGGACGGTGGTCAGCAGCACGCCGGCGTTGCCGATCAATGAGCGGCCGGGCTCAAGCACCACTTGCAGATGATCCTGGCCGCGGGCCTGCAGGCGCTGGAAGACCTGGTCGAGCAGCGCTTTGGGTGAGGGCGGCGTTTCATCGGTGTAGCGGATGCCCAGTCCGCCGCCCAGGTCCAGGTGCGACAGGCGGATGCCGATGCCATCCAGTTGCTCGACCAGGTCGAGCAGTTTTTCCAGGGCGTCCAGATAGGGGCTGATGTCCGTCAGTTGCGAACCGATATGACAGTCCAGGCCGGTGATCTCCAGGCCGGGCAGCAGGCGGGCGCTGCGGTAGGCGTCCAGCGCCGCACCGATGGCGATGCCGAATTTGTTTTCTTTCAGGCCGGTGGAGATATAGGGGTGGGTTTGCGCGTCGACATCCGGGTTGACGCGCAGCGCGACCCGGGCGCGTTGCCCCATTTCCTGGGCGACATCGGACAGGCGTTGCAGCTCGGCCTCGGATTCGACGTTGAAGCAATGGACGCCGGCCGTCAGGGCCGCGCGCATTTCCCAGGCCTGTTTGCCCACGCCCGAGAAGACGATCCTGGCCGGGTCGGCGCCGACGGCCAGGGCGCGCTTGAGCTCGCCGCCGGAAACGATGTCGAAACCGGCGCCCAAGCGGGCGAATTCCTTCAGGACGGCCAGGTTGGAATTGGCCTTCATGCCGTAGCAGACCAGCACCGGCCGCTGGCCGACGGCGCTGCGGTAGGTGTCCCACGCTGCCCTGAGGGCGGCGCGGGAATAGACGTAGAGCGGTGTCCCCAGTTTTCCGGCCAGATGGTCCAGCGGCACATCTTCGGCGTACAGCACGTTGTTGCGGTACTGGAAGTACGGATGCCCGGCCAGTTCGGGCGGAACTGGGAACGCGGTGGTCATGGCAGGGTGGGGGCGGTCGGTATCTGCGGTACCTGGGGCCCGGTCTGGCGTTGCGAGGGCGGGGGCGGCTTGCCGTCAGGGGTCGGCATGTACAAAGGACCCTTGTATCCGCAGGCCGCAATCATGCCGGTCGCCATAAGCGTGGCTACAATGCGAAGAGACATGCGGCTGAATGCCAATTGGAACACTGGGAACTCCGTAATTCTTGCAGGCTCGATTATGACCGAAACCGAATTTCTTGCGTTGATCGACCAGGTGCTGGAAAGCATCGAAAGCCAGGCCGATGACTGGGCGGCTTCGCTCGACGTCGATGTCGAAACCAGCCGCAGCGGCAATGTGCTGACCATGGTGTTCGAGGACAATACCCACGTGGTGGTGAACAGCCAGGCCGCCATGCAGGAACTGTGGGTAGCCGCGCGCAGCGGCGGTTTCCACTACCGCTACGACGGCCAGAACTGGAACGATACCCGAGGCGGCCCGAAATTGCCCGACGCGCTGTCCCAGATCTGTTCCGCGGCCGCGGGCGTGCCGGTCACGATCCGCTTGTAGCATTCAACAAAAAGAAAAGGCCGGCGCAATGCCGGCCTTTTTTATTTCCGTTCAGAACGGAATCTTCTGGGACCAGGGCTGGGCGTTCTGCGTGCCCACGCCCGGTGCAACCTTGATGCGGTTGTCTTCGCCGCTGTCGCTGTTCAGGCCATTGAGGAATTCGCCCAGGGTGTCGGCTTGGGGCAGGCCCAGGCGTGCGACGGCTTGTCCGGGCGGGAACTCCGAAAAATAGTATTCGCCGTTTTCCACGATGATGCCGTCGGGGCGGGGGCGCGGCTTTTCTTCCGGCACGCCCTTGAGCACGTCTTGCATGTAGTCGACCCAGATCGGCATGGCCACGCCGCCGCCGGTTTCTCGCGAGCCCAGCGACTTGGGCTGGTCAAAGCCCAGCCAGGCGGTGGCAACCAGGGACGGCGTGTAGCCCGAGAACCAGGCATCCACGGATTCGTTGGTGGTGCCCGTCTTACCGGCGATGTCGTTGCGCTTGAGCAGGACGCGGGCACGGGCGGCGGTGCCGTAGGTGGCCACGCCTCGCAGCACGTCGTCCATGATCCAGGCGGTGCGCGGATCGATGGCGCGGGCGGCGGCGTCGCCCGCCACGACCGGCTTGGACTGCATCACGATCTTGCCGTTGCTGTCGGTGACGCGGTCGATCAGATAAGGCGTGATGCGATAGCCGCCGTTGGCGAACACCGAGAACGCGCCCGCCAGTTGCAGCGGGGTCACGGAGCCCGCGCCCAGTGCCAGCGGCAGCACGGCCGGCTGGCGCGCCTTGTCAAAGCCAAAGCGGGTCAGGTAGTCCTGCGCGTACTGCGGGCCGATGGCCTGCAGGATGCGGATCGAGACCATGTTCTTGGACTTGTACAGGCCCTGGCGCAGCGTCAGCATGGGCTCGTACTGGTTGCCGTAGTTCTTCGGGTTCCAGGCCTTGGAGCCGGTCTGTGCCGCGGTCAGCTCGAACGGTTGGTCGGAGATCTGCGTGGCCGGCGTCAGGCCGCGCTCGAGCGAGGCGGCGTAGATGAACGGCTTGATGTTCGAGCCGGGCTGGCGCCAGGCCTGCGTCACGCGGTTGAAGTTGCCGCGGTAGAAATCGAAGCCGCCGACCATGGCGCGGATGGCGCCGTCCTGCGGCGACAGGGCGACAAAGGCCGCCTGCACCGAAGGCAGGTTGATGATTTCCCAGTTGTCGCCCAGCTTGCGGATGTAGACGACCGAGCCGCGCTTGATGCGCTGTTCAGGCTTGGCCTTGTCGTTGAGCGCGCGCGCCACCACGCCCAGCACCTTCTTATCGGTGACGGTGATGATTTCGCGCGAACTGCGGGCCAGCTTGACCTCGGTGGGGCTGGCCGACAGCACCAGCGCGGTCAGCAGGTCGCCGCTGTCGCTGAACTTGTCGAACACGCCGTCCAGGAATTCGTCCAGGGCCTGCGGGTTGTTCTCGGTGCCGGGCGGCAGGTCGAGCTGCTCTTCCGGACCGGGGTAGGGCGCGCGGCGGGTGTATTCCAGCACGCCTTCGCGCACGGCGCGGTAGGCGGCTTCCTGGTCCTTGGACTGGACCGTGGTGTAGATGTTGATGCCGCGCGAATAGACGTTGTCCTGGTAGACATTGAACAGCAGCTGGCGCGCCAGTTCGGCCACGTATTCGCCGTGGATGGCATAGCCGCCCGCCGGCGTGCCTTCCGCCGACTTCATGACGATCTGCTGCGCCATCGCCTGCTTGTACTCAGGTTCGGTCAGGTAGCCCAGCGACTGCATGCGGCCCAGCACGTAGCGCTGGCGCAGCTCGGCGCGGGGACGGTTCGAGATCGGGTTGAAGCGCGAGGGGGCCTTGGGGATGCCGGCCAGCATGGCGGCCTCGGCCGGGGTGACTTCGGACAGCGGCTTGCCGAAATAGGTGCGCGATGCGGCAGCGAAGCCATAGGCGCGGTGGCCCAGGTAGATCTGGTTCATGTAGAGCTCGAGGATCTGGTCCTTGGTGAGCTCGGATTCGATCTTGAACGTCAGCAGCAGTTCGTAGAACTTGCGCGAGTAGGTCTTTTCGGACGACAGGTAGAAGTTGCGCGCCACCTGCATGGTGATCGTGCTGGCGCCCTGCGTCTTGGACATGTTGATCAGGTTGGTCAGGCCCGCCCGCACCACGCCCGTCCAGTCGATGCCGCCGTGCTGGTAGAAGCGGTCGTCTTCGGCCGCCAGCACCGCGGACTTCATGACGTCCGGGATTTCGTTGAAGCGCAGCACGTTGCGGCGTTCTTCGCCGAACTCGCCGATGAGCACCTTGTCGGCGGTATAGACGCGCAGCGGCACCCGCGGGCGGTAGTCCGTCATGGCGTTCAGGTCGGGCAGGTTGGGCCAGGCCAGGGCCAGGGCCATGCCCGCCAGCAGGACGCCGCACAGGAACAGACCGACACAGAAGATGCCGGTCTTGACGAAAAATCGCAATATCGGGGAACCGTTATTGGCGGGCTTGTCTTTTTTGGAGGAATTCTGGGGCTTGCTCATCGCGGCGATTTTACGGGTATCTCCGGTCCCGCCTCAGCGTGGCGGATCGGTTTCTGTAACAAGATAGTTCAGTGTGGTGCGCGGGCAACTTGGCGGCAGATGTGATAATGCCGTCATGAACTTTTCTGCTCACTCATGTCCGGAGGCTGACCCGGACCCGGCGCCCTCCGGCGAGGCGCCTGAAAACTTGCCCTGCGCCTCGGAATGCGCAGGCAAGACCGTGTCGTTGCCGCATGACCTGCCTGTCTTCCTGGTCGGAATGATGGGGGCGGGCAAGACGACCATCGGCCGTGGCCTGGCGCGTGCCCTGGGGCGCGAGTTTATCGATCTGGACCATGAGCTCGAGGCGCGTTGCGGCGTACGGGTGCCGGTAATCTTCGAAATCGAGGGCGAAGCCGGTTTCCGTCGCCGGGAGTCCGCCGCTTTGGAAGAGTGTACCCAACGGCGCAACATAATTCTTGCTACCGGCGGCGGCGCGATCCTGGCCGCCGAAAATCGCCTGCGTTTGCATCAGCGCGGCATCGTGGTCTATTTGAGGGCCAGCGTGGACGAATTGTTCCGCCGCACCTGCCGCGACCGCAATCGTCCCCTGCTGGCCACCGCGGATCCTCGCGGCACGCTGCGCGATCTGATGACGCTGCGCGAACCTCTGTATAAAGAAGTCGCCGACCTGGTGGTGGAAACCGGCTCCATGCCCATCCACACCCTGGTCAAGGCGCTGTTGCCGCAATTACAAGCCTTCGAGAAGCAGATATGAACGTTGTTGAGGTCGATACCCCGGGCGGCCAGTACCCGATCCGCATCGCCCCGGGCCGCCTGGACGCCCTGGACCAGAGCATTCCCGCCGACGCCACCGCCATCGCGGTCGTGACCAACCCGACCGTGGCGGCCCTGTACGGCGAGCGCGCCGAGGCAGCGCTGGCCCGCACCGGCAAGCGGGTGCTGCGCATCGAGCTGCCCGACGGGGAATCCTATAAAGACTGGCAATCGCTGAACCTGGTGTTCGACGCCCTGCTGACCCATCGCCTGGACCGCCGTTGCGTGCTGGTGGCGCTGGGCGGCGGCGTGATCGGCGACATGACCGGTTTCGCGGCGGCGGTGTACATGCGTGGCGTGCGTTTCGTGCAGGTGCCCACGACCCTGCTGGCACAGGTCGATTCGTCGGTCGGCGGCAAGACGGCCGTCAACCACCCGCTGGGCAAGAACATGATCGGCGCGTTCTACCAGCCGCTGGCCGTCGAAATCGACACCGACGTGCTGAACACGTTGCCGGCGCGCGAAATTTCGGCGGGCCTGGCCGAAGTCATCAAATACGGCCTGATCCTGGATCCGGCCTTCTGGGCCTGGTGCGAAGAGAATGCGCAAAAGCTGCGCAACCTGGATTCCCAGGCCATCGCCTACGCGATCCGCCGTTCTTGCGAACTGAAGGCGCAGGTGGTGGGCAAGGACGAACGCGAGTCCGGCCTGCGCGCGATCCTGAACCTGGGCCATACCTTCGGCCACGCTATCGAAGCCGGCCTGGGCTACGGTGCCTGGCTGCACGGCGAGGCCGTCGGTTGCGGCATGGTGCAGGCGGCGGAGTTGTCGGCCGACGTGGCGGGCTTTCCGCGCACCGATGTTGGCCGCGTGCGCGAGCTGGTCACGGCTATTGGCTGCCCCGTGGTGGCCCCGGACCTGGGCGCCGACCGCTGGCTGGACCTGATGCAGGTCGACAAAAAGACCGAAGGCGGCGAAATCCGCTATGTGCTCATGGCCCGCATCGGCGAAGCGATGATGCGGGCAGCGCCGGAGGACGCCGTGCGCGCCGTCCTGGCCCGAACCACCCAGTAAACGCAGGAGTGACGGTGTCGCAGATGAAAGAACTGGCTTCCTATGCATCCGACCCGTCCCGATCGCGCGGCCGGACCTACGCCGAGCCGCCGCCGGAAAACCGCAGCGAATTCCAGCGTGACCGCGACCGCATCGTGCATTCGGGCGCCTTCCGGCGGCTGGAGTACAAGACCCAGGTTTTCGTGAACCACGAGGGCGACCTGTTCCGCACCCGGCTGACGCACAGCCTGGAAGTGGCGCAGATCGCGCGCACGCTGGCACGCAGTCTGCGGCTGTCCGAAGACCTGACCGAAGCCATTTCTCTGGCGCATGACCTGGGCCACACGCCGTTTGGCCATGCGGGGCAGGATGAGCTCAATGCCTGCATGCGCGAGCTGGCGCCCGAGGCGGGCGGCTTCGAACACAATCTGCAGAGCCTGCGCGTGGTGGACGAGCTTGAGGAACGCTACGCGGACTTCAACGGCCTGAACCTGTGCTTCGAAACGCGCGAGGGCATCCTGAAGCATTGCTCGGCGGCCCATGCGCGCCAGCTGGGCGACGTGGGCGAACGCTTTCTGTCGCGGACGCAGCCCTCGCTGGAGGCGCAACTGGCCAACCTGGCCGACGAAGTCGCCTACAACAATCACGACATCGACGATGGCTTGCGGTCGGGCCTGATCACGCTGGAGCAGTTGCAGGACGTCTCCATTTTCCAGCGGCATCATGCCCAGGTGCTGGACCGCTATCCGGGCCTGGCCTCGCGCCGGGCGGTGGCCGAGACCATCCGCCGCATGATCAATACGCTGATCACCGACCTGACGCAGACCTCGCTCGCGCGTATCCGCGAGGTGGCGCCGGCCAGCGTGGACGACGTGCGGCGCGCGCCGCCGCTGGCGGGGTTCTCGGAGGGGATCCGGCGCGAGGCCGACGAACTGAAGAAATTCCTGTTCGACAACCTGTACCGGCACTACCGCGTGCTGCGCATGACCACCAAGGCGCGGCGCATTGTGCGCGAGCTGTTTGCCGTCTTTCTGGACGATCCGCGCCTGCTGCCGCCGGACTACCGCCGCGCGGCCTTCAATGCGCAGGCCCGCGCCATTGCCGACTACATCGCCGGCATGACGGATCGCTACGCCATTCGCGAACACAAGCGTCTGTTCGACATGACCTAGCGCCCGCCAGGGCGGGTGTTGCCGCTGTCAGCGATGCTTGCGATACGGCTCGTCCGCTTCGACGAAGGTGGCTTCGGCGCGCGCGTCGCGCATCCATTCCTGCATGGCGGGCAGCGCCAGCACCGCGTCCATGTAGTCGCGCACCGGGCCCGCTGCGGCGATGCCATACGTGGTGAAACGCGACACGACCGGCGCGAAGAACGCGTCGGCGATCGAGAACGCACCAAACAGGAATGGGCCGCCCTGACCGAATTCGGCGCGCGTGTCCTGCCAGATGGCGTGCATGCGCGAGATATCCTGCCGGGCAGCGTCGGGGATGTCGATGCCGGGCAGATGCGCCTCGATGTTCATGGGCAGCGCCTGGCGCAACGCGCCAAAGCCGCTGTGCATCTGGGCGGCCAGCGAGCGGGCCCGGGCGCGGGCCCGCGCCGCTTGTGGCCACAGGCGCGACTCGGGGCGCTGCTCGGCCACGTATTCGCAGATGGCCAGCGAATCCCAGATCGCGAATTCACCGTCCAGCAGCACGGGCACCAAACCGGCGGGCGTGAGCGGCCCCAGGCTGCGCGCGAATTCGTCCGTGAATAGGCCAAGCTTTTGCTCGGTGAACTCGACGCCGGTGGCGCGCAGGGCGAGCCAGGGCCGCAGGGACCACGACGAATAGTTCTTGTTGCCGATGATCAAGGTGTACATGCCGATTCCCCTTATGGATGGTGCGCAGTTACCCGCCGGGCGTGCGGCGCAGCAGTTTGCCCAGATAGTGACCGGTGTGGCTGTCCGGCGCCGCGGCCACGTCTTCCGGCGTGCCTTGCGCCACCACACGGCCCCCGCCGTCGCCGCCTTCCGGACCCATGTCGACCAGCCAGTCGGCAGTCTTGATGACATCCAGATTGTGTTCGATGATCAGCACGGTATTGCCGCTGTCCACCAGCTGGTTCAGCACTTGCAGCAGCAGTTCGATGTCGCGGAAGTGCAGGCCGGTGGTGGGCTCGTCCAGGATGTATAGCGTGCGGCCGGTGCTGCGCCGCGACAGTTCCTGGGACAGCTTCACGCGTTGCGCCTCACCGCCCGACAGGGTGGTGGCGCTTTGGCCCAGTCGGATGTAGGACAGGCCGACGTCGATCAGCGTGTGCAGCTTGCGCGAGATGGCAGGCACCGATTCGAAATACTCCAGCGCCTGCTCGACCGTCAGGTCCAGCACTTCGCTGATGTTGCGGCCGCGGTAGCGGATTTCGAGGGTTTCGCGGTTGTAGCGCTTGCCGTGGCAGACGTCGCAAGGTACGTACATGTCGGGCAGGAAGTGCATTTCCACCTTGACCACGCCGTCGCCCTGGCAGGCTTCGCAACGGCCGCCCTTGACGTTGAAGCTGAAGCGGCCGGGATCATAGCCGCGGGTGCGCGCCTCGGGCACGCCGGCGAACAGTTCACGGATCGGTGTGAACAGGCCGGTGTAGGTCGCCGGGTTGCTGCGCGGCGTGCGGCCGATGGGGCTTTGGTCCACGCTGATGATCTTGTCGAAGTTCTCCAGTCCCTGCATGGACACGTAGGGCGCGGGTTCACTTTGCGCGTGGTGCAACTGACGCGACACCGCCACGGCCAGCGTGTCGTTGATCAGGGTGGACTTGCCCGACCCCGACACGCCCGTGACGCAGATCAGCCGGCCGGCAGGCAGGCTCAGGTCGACGTTTTTCAGGTTATTGCCGCTGGCGCCGGTGAGGGTCAGCCAGGGCAGCTCGTCGGTGACCGGGCGCCGCGGCGGAATGGCGATGGCACGCTTGCCGCTGAGGTACTGGCCCGTGAGCGAATTGGGATCGCGCTGCACGGTGTCGGGGTCGCCCTGCGCCACGACTTCGCCGCCGTGCTCGCCGGCGCCGGGGCCCATGTCCACGACCCAGTCGGCCATGCGGATCATGTCTTCGTCGTGCTCGACCACGATGACGCTGTTGCCCAGGTCGCGCAGGTGCTGCAAGGTGCCGATGAGGCGGTCGTTGTCGCGCTGATGCAGGCCGATGGAGGGCTCGTCCAGCACGTACATGACGCCGGTCAGGCCCGAACCGATCTGGCTGGCCAGGCGGATGCGCTGCGCTTCGCCGCCCGAGATGGTGTCGGCGCTGCGGTCCAGCGACAGGTAGTTCAGGCCGACGTTGTTCAGGAAGCTCAGGCGCGCTTCGATTTCGCGCACGATGCGCTGGGCGATTTCCTGCTTGGCGCCGGTCAGCGTCAGGTCGCGGAACCACGCCAGGCAGGTCGACAGCGGCATGGCCTCGACTTCGTAGATGGCCTGGCCGTGGCGTTCGCCGCCGCGCGGGTCGTGGCCGATCAGCACGTTGCGCGCCTCGGGCCGCAGGCGCGAACCGCCGCAGTCCGGGCAGGTCTTGATGTTGCGGTACTTGCCGAGTTCTTCGCGCACCGTGGCCGAATCGGTCTCGCGCCAGCGGCGCTCCAGGTTCGGGATCACGCCCTCGAAGGTGTGGCGCTTGACCGTGCTGCGGCCTTTTTCGTTCAGGTAGAGGAATGAGATTTCCTCTTCGCCCGAGCCGTACAGCACCTTGTCACGCAGCGCCTCGGGCAGTTCTTCGAAGGGGGCGTCGATATCGAATTCGTAATGCGCGGCCAGGCTGGTCAAGAGCGAGTGGGTGAAGGCGTTGCGGCGATCCCAGCCGCGGATGGCGCCGGCGGCCAGGCTGAGCTCAGGGAACGCAACCACGCGCTTGGGATCGAAAAATCCGACCTGGCCGATGCCGTCGCAGCTAGGGCAGGCGCCCATCGGATTGTTGAAGCTGAACAGGCGCGGCTCCAGTTCCGGCAGGCTGTGGCTGCAGACGGGGCAGGCATAGCGGCTGGAAAAGACCTGTTCGCGGCCGCTGTCCATGTCCAGCGCCAGCGCGCGGCCGTCGGCCAGCTGCAGGGCGGTTTCGAAGCTTTCGGCCAGGCGCTGCTTGCTTTCGGGCTTGATGCGCAGGCGGTCGATCACGACATCGATGTCGTGCTTTTCGGTTTTCTTCAGCGGCGCCATGCCGTCGATTTCGGTCATCTGCCCGTCGACGCGCAGCCGCACGTAGCCTTGCGCCTGCAGGCTGGCGCATTCGTCCTCGAAGCTGCCTTTCTTGCCGCGGGCGATGGGGGCCAGCACCGCCAACCGGGCTTCGGCCGGCCAGGACAGCACCGCGTCCACCATCTGGCTGACGCTTTGTGCCTGCAGCGGCAGGCCGTGGTCCGGGCAGTAGGGCGTGCCCACCCGCGCGTACAGCAGGCGCAGGTAGTCGTGGATTTCGGTGATGGTGCCGACCGTGGAGCGCGGATTGTGCCCCGCGGCCTTCTGCTCGATGGAGATCGCCGGCGACAGGCCTTCGATCAGGTCCACGTCGGGCTTGTCCATCAGTTGCAGGAACTGGCGCGCATAGGCCGAAAGGCTTTCGACGTAGCGCCGCTGCCCTTCCGCGTAGAGCGTGTCGAACGCCAGCGAGGATTTGCCCGAGCCGGACAGGCCCGTTACCACCACCAGCTTGTGGCGCGGCAGATCCAGCGAGACGTTCTTGAGATTGTGGGTGCGGGCACCCCGAATGCGTATGGTCACGTCTATCAGGCTCTTTTAAGCGGTTGCAAAGGCCAACTTGGTACTATAGCGCGCCGAGTCCTCCCCCGTACGGGGGCGTTCGCCAAGATCGCCTGATGCGGACCCGGCGCCCAGGATCAGACCGCAAGCGCATGACATCCATCTGCGCGTACGGCCCTCGTCATCGTTGAAATTTCCGCATGCCGGCAGATACCAAACTGAAATTGACCCCGTCCGAGCGGCGCGCCAGCGTGGCGCTGGCAGGCCTGTTCGCTGCGCGGATGCTGGGGTTGTTCCTGTTGTTGCCCGTTTTTGCCGTTGCCGCCAGCGGCCTGCCCGGGGGCAATGATCCCGCGCGCGTGGGGCTGGCGCTGGGCATGTACGGCCTGACCCAGGCGTTCATGCAGATTCCGTTCGGCCTGGCTTCCGACCGCTGGGGCCGCCGGCCCGTGGTGATTTTCGGCCTGCTGCTGTTCGTGGCGGGCAGCATCGTCTGCGCCCAGGCCACGGATGTGTTCTGGATCACGATCGGCCGGGCCATCCAGGGGGCCGGCGCCATTTCGGCCGCGGTGACGGCCTGGCTCGCCGATGCCACCCGCGACGAGGTGCGGACCCGTGCCATGGCCATGGTGGGCGGGTCGATCGGGCTGTCCTTCGCCGTATCGCTGGTGCTGTCGCCGGTGCTGGTGGGCTGGTGGGGCCTGTCGGGCCTGTTCTGGACCATCGCCTGTCTGGGCGTGATCTGCCTGGGCGTGGCGCGCTGGGTCGTGCCGGTGGTGCCGCGCACCCAGGCCCGCAGCATGCAGGCGGCCAGTCCACGCCAGGTGCTGACGCATCACGACCTGCTGCGGCTGAATTTCGGCGTGTTCGTGCTGCACCTGATCCAGGTGTCGCTGTTCGTCGTGGTGCCCGCGCTGCTGGCCAAGGTGGGCGGCCTGGACGCCCGCGAGCTCTGGAAGGTCTACCTGCCCGTCATCCTGGTGTCGTTCGTGCTGATGGTGCCGGTGGTGTTCGTGGCCGAGAAGCGCCGCGCGCACCGCGGTGCTTTGCGGGGCGCGGTGGCCGGACTGGTGCTGGTGTGCGCGCTGTTGCCGACGGCCAGCCACGGCTTTTTCACCCTGGCGGCCGCCTTGACCGGCTTTTTCGTGGCGTTCAATGTGCTGGAAGCGCTGCAGCCGTCGCTGGTGTCGCGCGTGGCGCCGCAGGCCTACAAGGGGCTGGCGCTGGGGTTCTACAACACCGCGCAGGCCGCCGGCCTGTTCACGGGTGGGGCGCTGGGCGGCTGGATCGCCTCGCATTCGGGCGCGGGCGCGGTCTTCATCGGCGCCGCCGTGCTGGCCGCCGTCTGGCTGGCCGTTACCTGGGCGCTCAAACCCCTGGCGTAATCACCGGGCGGCCGGCGGGACGCGGAAAGTCGCGGATCGCGCCGCCAACGGTGTCCAACAGCGCTGAAATCGTTTCCCGGGGTGGATGCGTTTGTCACCATTGCCGTTTGGCGTGGCGGGCGCTTTTGGTCGATAATAGAACCCAATTTAGGGCTTCACCGGCATCGCCGGTCATCGCTATGATGACCGGCGAGTTTCATGAAGCCGGTCTTCAACATCGCTATTTATGTTGTTGCCGGCGTGTCCGCGGCAACGTGCGGCGCAGGCTGTCAACAACAGAGGGACAACGGCATGGCATCGGTTAACAAAGTCATTCTCGTGGGCAATCTGGGTCGTGACCCGGAAGTCCGCTACAGCCCCGACGGGGCCGCAATCTGCAATATGTCCATCGCCACCACCTCGTCCTGGAAGGACAAGGCCAGCGGCGAGAAGCGCGAAGAAACCGAATGGCACCGCGTCGTCATGTATAACCGCCTGGCCGAAATCGCCGGCGAATACCTGAAAAAGGGCCGCTCGGTCTACATCGAAGGCCGCCTGAAGACCCGCAAGTGGCAAGACAAGGACACCGGCGCCGATCGTTACAGCACCGAAGTCGTCGCTGACCAGATGCAAATGCTGGGTGGCCGCGAAGACGGCGGCGGCGGTGGTGGCAGCTACGGTGGTGGTGGCGGCTACGACGACGCACCCGCGCGCCAGCCGCAGCAACGTGCCCCGGCCCAGCGCCCGGCGCCCCAGCAACGCCCGGCCGCCCCGCAAGCGGCGCCCGCTGGCGGCGGCGCCAACCTGGCCGACATGGACGACGATATTCCGTTCTGATCGGACTGCATCCCGATCGCACGTTCACCGCGCGCCATCAAAAAACCCGGCAAACGTTGTGCTTGCCGGGTTTTTTGTTTTCTGTCGCTGCGATGCGGTCACGCGGGCCTTGTGTTCTTCAACCTGCCAGCAGTTTGCCATTGAACAGGATGCGCAGCGTCTTAAAGGACAGTACCGCGATCGCCACGCTCAGTAGCCCCAGCAGGATGACGGCGATGGCTTGTATCGGCCATACGGGGGCAAAAGTGGCGTATTTGAGCGCGGCGCTGGCCAGCGCTGCCAACGGGAAACTGATGGCCCACCAGCCCGTGGCGAACGGGACGCCGCGGCGAAACACCTTGGGTGCCAGCGCCAGGAAGATGAACAGCCCGAAGTAGAACAACAGGCCTGCAAAGGCGTCCACCCGCTGGGTGAAGCTGGTGTAGGCCAGAAAGCCCACGGCGAACGGCGCCATCAGGATCAGCATGGACGGCACCATGGCCGCAGGCAGCGGGTCGTGGTGAATCATGCGCGCCATGATCATGGTGAAGAACAGCAGGGCGATCATTGTGCCTACGGCCAGTGCGAACAGGTTCAGTTCATGCGCCCAGGGCATGGGCATGGCGCCGCCGGTAACGGCGATGTCCAGCGTGGCGACACCGGGAATGAACCAGGGAGGCACCGCATGCGCGGCGTCGATCTTGCCCCGCAGCAGCCGGCTTGCGATGGCAAAGCAAAGTGCAATGGTCAGCACCGAGCCCACGGTCCACAGGGTTTGGGCAACCCCCTGGTGGTACGGGGCGACGACCGCCGACAACAACAGGATGGCGATGGTGATGGTGCCGAAGAAATTGCCGGCGACCGGGTGACGGTACTCGTTGAGCACGGCGTCGGGATGGCGGGCCACCTTGGCCAGATAGCCTGCGCCGAGCGCGGCGAATACTGCCAGGGCGAGGATGCCGATGGTCTCGGCGATGAGCGGGGTGGCGCCGAATTGCTGGCTGGCCTGGCGCCAAGCCAGCGATAGCCCGGCAATGCCCATGACCGAGGCAAATAGGTTGACCGGCAGGTTGCGGATCGACGCGACTCGGGGGGAGGGCTGGGGGTGGGACTTCAAAAGCGTCTGCAAGGCACATTCTCCGGAGTCTGGGGCGCCCCTCAAGGCCGCATGCGCGATGGGCCTCGCATCGTTCGCAGCGGTGTTCAAGAAGGGTGGAGACAGATCTTATGTCCTCCCAGATATAAAGATAATTGGATATTATTGGGAATAATCATCTCAAAATCAGAGAATATGACTGATCGCCTCGAAGCCATGTCGATCCTGTTGGCGGTTGTGGAGGCGGGCAGCTTTTCCGCCGCGGCGCGCCGGCTCAAGATGCCGCTGGCCACAGTCAGTCGCAAGGTCGGCGATCTGGAGTCGCACCTTCATTCGCGTCTACTGCAGCGTTCCACCCGGCAACTGGCGCTGACCGAGGCCGGCCAATCCTATGTGGCAGCGTGCCGCCGCATTCTGGAAGACGTAGGGGAAGCCGAGCGCGCCGCGGCCGGAGAGTATGCGGCACCAAAGGGTGAGCTGGTACTGACCGCGCCGATCGTGTTCGGCCGCCTGCATGTCTTGCCGGTGGTCGCGGAATTCCTCAAGACGTACCCTGACATCGACGTACGGATGGTGCTGACCGACCGCGTGGTGCCCTTGCTGGACGAGCACGTGGACGTGGCGTTGCGCATCGCCGATCTGCCCGACAGTTCGCTGGTGGCCGCGCGCCTGGGTACTGTGCGCCGAGTGGTTTGCGCCAGCCCGGCGTATTTCGCCGAGCACGGCATTCCCGCGACCCCTCAGGCACTCAGCGCGCATGCCTGCATCACGTTCGAACAGATGACGTCGCGGCAGGTCTGGCAGTTCGCGTCGGGCAAGTCCGAGATCGGGGTGCCGGTGCGCTCGCGGTTGGCAGTCAGCACGGCGGAAGCCGCGGTGGATGCCGCGGTGGCCGGCGTGGGTATTACCCGAGTGGTGTCGTATCAGATGGCAAACGCGTTACGCGCAGGGGCGTTGCAGATTGCGCTGGCACCGTTTGAGCCACCGCCTTGGCCCATCAGCCTGGTCCACACCGGGCAGGGGATCTTGCCGCTGAAGCTGCGTGCGTTTCTGGATTTCGCGGCGCCGCGCCTGAAGGCACGAGTGACCCAGGTAGAGATCTGAGGCAGTCGCCATGGAGCCAGTCCACAGGCTACGCACAGCCTGTCCACAGCTTATCCACTGGTTTTTCGGGTTTTTCCACCGGTTATGCACAGGGGGCTGCAAAGGGGGCAAGTGGCCTGCCTGGTGCGGATTTGCCGGATCACCCGACCGAATTTCAATTTTCCAACCACTGGCTGGCGGCCAGCCGCAGCCGATCTGGTTCTACGGGCATCGGGACAATGACCTATCCACAGGCTGCGCACAGCATCTTCACAGCTTGCCCACCGATATTCGAGGCTTTTCCACAGCTTGTTAACAGGGGTAGCCTGGAGCTTCTGTTGATGAGGACATCACGATGACTCAGAACATCTACGACACGCCGGAATTCTTCCAAGGCTACAGCCAGCTGGCCCGCTCGGTGCATGGTTTGGACGGCGCGCCGGAATGGCCCGCCTTGCGGGCGTTGGTGCCGAACCTGCAGGGCCGCAGCGTCGTTGATCTGGGCTGCGGCTTCGGCTGGTTCTGCCGTTGGGCACAAGAGCAGGGGGCGGCCGACGTGCTGGGGTTGGACGTATCCGACAACATGCTGACCCGCGCACGCGCCACCACCCACGGCGCGGCGATCCGGTATCAGCGGATGGATCTGGAGCAATTGCAGTTGGCGCCGCGCAGTATCGACCTGGCTTACAGCGCCTTGACGCTGCATTACCTGGAACGGCTGCCGGCGCTGTTTGCCACGGTGCATCAGGCGCTCAAGCCCGGCGGACGCTTTGTGTTTTCCGTCGAGCATCCGATCTATACGGCGCCCGCGCGGCCTGGCTTTGTCCTGGATAGCGACGGGCAGCGCATCTGGCCGTTGAATCACTACGCGTTGCGTGGCCCGCGCCGCACCGATTGGCTGGCCAAGGGGGTCATCAAGCAGCACCGCACGATAGGGGACTACGTGAATGTGTTGATCCGCGCCGGTTTCACCATCGCCCACCTGGACGAATGGGCCCCCACGCCAGCCCAACTCGCCGCGCAGCCGGCGCTGGCCGAAGAGCAGGACCGGCCCATGATGCTATTGATGGCGGCAGCGCGATGAAATATTTGGTTTCACAAAAACCGCTTGCGCTATCTATCTAGTAGTAGGTAAGATTCATCCATCGACGCAGCAAACCCAGCAGCACCGCAGCGTCGCCCCAAACAGAAATACAGTAGTCCCCTTTTTTATTTGCCATCTTGTCTACCTATAAGTAGATAGTTTAACTGAGCCACACCCAACGTCGCTATCTGGAGATCCATCATGAAGACCCTCGTATCCGCCCTGATCCTGTCCGCCTCGTTCATCGGCGCCGCCCAAGCGGGTGAGCTGGACTACCCGCCCGCCGCGAACACCCAAAGCACGGTGAGCCGCGCCCAGGTGCAGCAAGAACTGGCCGCTGCCCGCGCCAACGGTGAACTGGCTTTTGGCGAAGAAGGTTACGCCGCCACCGCCTTTGCCAGCGCCGGCGACAAGAGCCGCGCCCAAGTGAAGCAAGAACTGGCTGCTGCCCGCGCCCAAGGCCTGACCGAAAGCGGCGAGCTGGACTACCCGCCCGTTCAAGGCTGATTTTTTTTCGACTCGACATCTATCTATAGATAGATAGCTCTTCCGAACCCTGCGTCACCCGATCCTTACTGGAGATCCACCATGAAGACCCTCGTATCCGCCCTGATCCTGTCCGCCTCGTTCATCGGCGCCGCCCAAGCGGGCGAACTGGATTACCCGCCCGCCGCGAGCACCCAGAGCACGGTGACCCGCGCCCAGGTGCAGCAGGAGCTGGCTGCCGCCCGTGCCAACGGTGAATTGGCTTCCGGCGAAGAAGGCTATGCCGCCACCGCCTTTGCCAGTGCCGGCGACAAGAGCCGTGCTCAAGTGAAGCAGGAACTGGCTGCTGCCCGCGCCCAAGGCCTGACCGAAAGCGGCGAACTGGACTACCCGCCCGTTCAAGGCTGAGTTTGATGGCGAGCTATGCGGACTCCGGGGGGCGGGAAATTTCCCGGCCGGAGTCCGTACGGTTGTTCCGGCTCGGGGCAAACCCGCCGATGACGAACCGATCTATTAGTAGGTAATATTCAGCCATGGACACTCCGACTCCCAACACCACTCGCGACCAGCTGCTGGCGCATGCCGAGAAGCTGATTCGCACGCGCGGCTGCAACGGCTTCAGCTATCGTGATCTGGCTGAACACGTGGGCGTAAAGACGTCCAGCATCCACTACTATTTTCCCGGCAAGGACGACCTGCTCTACGAGGCCGTCGAAGCCTACAGTGCACGTGCCTTGGCGTCGGTGCGCAATATCGATACCACCCAACCGGCCCACGCCCAGCTCGAAGCCTATCTGTCGATGATGGAATCGAAGGCCTGTGGCCACGGTGAATTGTGCCTGGGCGGCATGCTGGCCGCCGAAGTGATGACCCTGCCCGACCGCGTGCGCGGCGCATTGCAGGGATTTTTCCGGGCGCACGAAGTCTGGCTGGCCCGGGTGCTGGCTCAAGGCGCCGAAGAAGGCACGCTGAAATTCTCGGGCAGCGCCGAATCGGCGGGCAGGGCGGTGTTCGCCACTGTGCAGGGTTGCATGCTGGTGTCGCGGCTGTTCCAGGCGCCGCCTGCCCTGTGCGAGGCGATCAGCGCCTTGTACGTCGAATGCCAGGACAAGCCGGCAGCCTGATTCATCCGTCCGTTTTTTACTCACGGCCGCAATGCGCACGCTTGCGGCCGTTGTCGTTGCGGCGGCGTCGCCCGGTTACCGCACGGCCCCCCGTCAAGCCAACGCGCGCGCCATGTCCACACTGCTGCGCGCCTGGATACCCAAATCGCGCATGCGTTGCAGGAAGCCGGCCTGCGCATCGCCGAAGCCGGTGACCGGGCTGATGCAGTCGGTCAGCAGCACGACGCGTGACAGGTTGCCGCCCGGCAGGTATTCGGCGATATGTTCGACGGTAGCCTTGACGCAGTGGCTGCCGGCTTCGCCGGCGACAATGATAAGGTCGGCGCGGTCCAGCGAATCGAGCAGGCTGCGATTGAGCTGGCTGCGCGGGTCGTCAGCGTCGGGCACTTCGGCCATCAGTGCGCTGTAGTGTTCGGTCCACGGGTTGGTGCCTTTGGGCACCTTGCGCACGATGAACTGGCGCTCGTCTTCCCAGCGGCTGTAGGCCGCGCGGACATCCGCATGGACGTTGTGGCCCCAGGTGCCGATTTCGCAATGCACCGGCCATACCATCAGCGTGTAACGGCCTCGCGCTTCCAGCTCGTCCAGATAGGACAGCGTGCGCGGCAGGTCGTCGACATGGCGCGGATGGAAGGCGCCCGAACGTACCTGCACGGCAGTGATCGGCGTAAACGGCGCCACGGGGCGGCCGTCGCCGGTGCGCCAGAAGGTCGGGTGCGCGATGTCCAGCCGATGATGCGAGTCCAGCGTCACGGTAATGGCCGACAGGGCGGGCGCGGTGGCGTCGATGAAACGCGCCAGCCGTTGCATATCGGCGTGCGCGCCGGGCACCGGCAACGCGGGCGCGACCGGCTGTCCCGTCAGGGGATCGGCGGGCAGATACCCTTTGGGGAGGTCGCAGAAATCATTCTGCGGATCGATGATCAGTAGATGAACGGAGCGCGACATGGGGCCAGGGGCGGGGAGTGAATACGAAATATAGACCGGGACGCCCGCCGGCGGGGAGTTCATGGCGCTGGCCTGCCGGAGCGTGTTTGCGACGAACGGCGGCCGGTCTCAGAACAACACCAGGTGCCGGGCGCAGTCCGGCAACTGGCGCAGCAGGGCGCGCCACAGAAACCAGATGCGCGCCAGCGCCGCGACGGCGACCGCTGCTGCGATGTAGAAGACCATGACCTGCTCCGTTCATAAATTCGCACGACCGTGCGAAATTGGCTGCGAGAAAAGCCGGCTCGCGCCGGCGTCGGTAGTGACTACTCGATGTACTTGAAACTGCGGTACGTGGAAATCAGACGTTCATAGGCGGCGCGTACGCGTTCGTGGGCCTTGGGATCGCGCAGGAAGCGGGCGTCGTGCATCAATCCGATCATCAGGCTGTAGACCTCGAAAACCAATTGCTCGGGGTCCGTGTCCGGGCGCAGGTGGCCAGCCTCCAGCGCTTGGTGCACGGTACGTACCATGGCCGCCCGCCATCCCCGCAGATGGTTCTCGACTATCGGCCGCAGGGGGGAATCGACGTCGTCGTACTCGAAGGCACCAGCGACATAGATGCAGCCGGTGAGCAGTTCGACATGGCAGGCGCGGTCGATCCAGTGAGCCACCAATGCATTGAGCCGCGGCAGGCCGCGAGGGTACGCCATGGCGGGCGTGAAAACGGCCGCCACGAAGCGGCGATCGTATTCTTCGAGCACGGCATGCTGCAGGGCTTCGCGCGAGCCCACCCGGGAAAACACCCCGCTCTTGCTGATGCCCAGCCGCTTGGCCACCTGGCCCAGCGACAGGCTCTCGAGCCCTTGGGCGGCGGCCAAATCCAAGGCCGCGTCCACAATGGCCGCGAAAGTCAGTTCGCTCTTTTCAGTCAGGGCAGTCATGCCGTGAATTTAGCACGGTCGTGCGAAAAATGGGGAATCGTCGCGTCCAGGCAAAGAAAAACCGGACCGCTTGCGCGGTCCGGTTCCAAGACGGGGTCTGGATAAGCCGTCAGGCCTGGGCGGCTTTGAACTCCAGGCGGAACTTATGCAGCAGCGGCTCGGTGTAGCCGTTGGGTTGGGTCAGTCCCTCGAACACCAGCGCGCAGGCGGCCTTGAATGCCAGCGAGCCGTCGAAGTTGCCCGCCATGGGCAGATAGTTGGCATCGCCGGCATTCTGACCGTCGACCACCTTGGCCATGCGCTTGAAGGTTTCCATGACCTGGTCGCGGTTGGTCACGTCATGGCGCAGCCAGTTGGCGATGTGTTGGCTGGAGATGCGCAGCGTGGCGCGGTCTTCCATGAGGCCGACGTTATGGATGTCCGGCACCTTGGAGCACCCCACGCCCTGGTCGATCCAGCGGACCACGTAGCCCAGGATGCCCTGCACGTTGTTGTCGAGTTCCTGCTGGATGTCCGCGGCGGACCACTTGGAACGGTCGCCGACCGGCACGGTGAGCAAGCCGGCAAGCAGGTCATCGCGCACGCTGTCGAGCTTGGTGCGTTCGAGTTCCTGTTGAACCGCCTGCACGTCGACCTGGTGGTAGTGCAGCGCATGCAGGGTGGCGGCGGTGGGCGATGGCACCCAGGCGGTGTTGGCGCCGGCCTTGGGATGGGCGATCTTCTGTTCCAGCATGGCGGCCATCAGGTCGGGCATGGCCCACATACCCTTGCCGATCTGGGCGCGTCCGCGCAGGCCGGTGTCCAGGCCGACCAGCACGTTGTTGCGCTCGTAAGCGGTGATCCAGGCGGTGGACTTCATGTCGCCCTTGCGCAGCATGGGGCCGGCTTCCATGCTGGAGTGCATTTCGTCGCCGGTGCGATCCAAAAAGCCCGTGTTGATGAACGCGACCCGCGATGCCGCGGCCTGGATGCAGGCCTTCAGGTTGATGCTGGTGCGGCGCTCTTCGTCCATGATGCCCATTTTCAGGGTGTTGCGCGGCACGCCGAGCAGGTCTTCGACGCGGTCGAACAGCTCGCTGGCGAAGGCGGCTTCGGCCGGGCCATGCATCTTGGGCTTCACGATGTAGACCGAGCCGGTGCGCGAATTGAGCTTGCGCTCGCGGTCGTGCAGGGCGGCCAGACTGGTGACCACGGCATCCAGGATGCCTTCGGGAATCTCTTGTCCGTCCCGATCCAGCACGGCCGGGTTGGTCATGAGGTGGCCGACGTTGCGCACGAACATCAACGAGCGGCCATGCAGGTTCAGCGCGGAGCCGTCGGGGCGCGTGTATTGGCGGTCGGGGTTGAGCTTGCGCGTAAAGGTCTTGCCGGCCTTGGTAACGGCTTCGGTCAGGTCGCCCTTCATCAGGCCGAGCCAGTTGCGGTAGATGTGGACCTTGTCGTCGGCGTCGACCGCCGCGACCGAATCCTCGCAGTCCATGATGGTGGTCAGCGCGGCTTCGACCAGCACGTCCTTGACCCCGGCGGCATCGGTGGCGCCGATGGCGTGGCTGCGGTCGACCTGGATTTCGAAATGCAGGCCGTTGTTCTTGAGCAGAATGGCCGTGGGCGCCTCGGCGCTGCCTTGGTAGCCCGCGAACTGGGACGGCGTCTTGAGCGTGGCGGCGCCATTGGCCAGCGCGACACTGAGCTGGCCGTTCTTGACCGTGTAGCCGCGGGCATCGGCGTGCGAGCCCTGCGCCAGCGGCGCGGCCGTGTCCAGGAAGCTGCGGGCGCGGGCGATCACGGCAGCACCGCGTTCGGGGTTATAGCCCTTGCCGGTGTCACCGGGCGTGGCGGGAATGGCATCCGTGCCGTAGAGCGCGTCGTACAGGCTGCCCCAGCGCGCGTTGGCGGCATTCAGGGCGTAGCGCGAGTTGGACACCGGCACGACCAGTTGCGGGCCGGCCTGTTGCGAGATTTCGGTGTCGACATGGTCGGTGGTGGCGCGCACGGCGGCAGGTTGCGGCAGCAGGTAGCCGATGTCTTCCAGGAACTTGCGGTAGGCGGCCGGATCGCTGATGGGGCCGGGGTGGGCGCGGTGCCAGGCATCGAGCTCGGCCTGCAGGCGGTCGCGTTCGGCCAGCAGGGCGCGGTTCTTGGGGGCCAGGTCGTGCACCAGGGCCGAGAACCCCTTCCAGAAAGCGTCGGCATCCAGGCCGGAGCCGGGCAACGCTTCCTTTTCGATGAACTGGCTGAGATTGGCCGCCACTTGCAGGCCGTGGTGCTGGATGCGTTGAGTCATGCGGATCTCTGACGGTAAGAAGGTCTGGGCGGCGCGCGCGCCGGGCGAATCTGTCGTGACATCATCGTTCGCGCGTGCGCCAAAGTCCATATCAAAACCAGCTGGTCATACCAGTTTATTCATCTGTCGCCAGGCAAACATCGTTTTTTTATGGTGTTATATCAGCTACTTACAGCAGGGGTGACGGGTTCGGCTATTTGTGCAGGCCGCTTGGTCATACCACTGGCACGGAGAACGCATGCACGCCGAAACAGAAGCGAGACCCCGCCAGGTGGCGGATGAAGTGGCCGAGCGCATCGAGCGCCTGATTCTGGATGGCGTCTTGAAGGCCGGCCAGGCGCTGCCGTCCGAACGGCGCCTGACGGAAAAGCTGGGCGTGTCGCGCACGGCGCTGCGCGAGGGGCTCAAGCTTTTGCGCGCGCGCGAGATCATCCATACCTCGCAGGGCAAGGGTTCGTTCGTGGCGCGCATGTCCAAGGTGGACGCGGGTCCGCTGATGCACCTGTTCAACTCGCAGCCGCGCACGCTGTATGACTTGCTCGAGGTCCGCTCGCTGCTGGAAGCAGATTCGGCCCGGCTGGCCGCTTTGCGCGGCACCGAAGCGGATTTCATCATGATCCGGCGGCGTTACGACGACATGGTGAACGCGCCGGTCGGCGCCGCCGACACGGCCACGCATGCGCACCTGGACCATGCGTTTCACCTGGCCATCTGCGAGGCCTCGCACAACCCTGTGCTGGTGCACACGTTGCAATCGCTGAACGACCTGATGCTGGGTTCAGTGTTCGCGTGCGTGAACAACCTGTACCACCGCGAGCCGGAAAAGCGGCAGATCGACAAGCAGCACGCCAAGCTGTTCAACGCCGTGATCGGGCGTCAACCCGAGCAGGCGCGCCGCGCCGCGGCCGATCATGTGGATAGCGTGCGGCAGAACCTGGCCGAGATCGAGCAGGAAGAGCAGCGCCTGGTGCGCGCCACGTTGCGCCTGGAGGGCTGGACGTAGCGCGCCCGTGGCGCGGGCCTTAGCGGTCTTCGGTCATCGCCGCGGCCAGTGCCAGCGGCTTGCCCGCGTAGACTCGGCCAAAGCGGTTGCCGAGCAGCGCTTCCAGGGCGATCTGTTCTTGCCCCACGAATCCCTTTTGCGGCAGCGTGCCCTGTGCGACCAGGTCCAGCGCTGCGCAGATGCCGGCCGCGGTCGACAACTGGATAGCGCTGAGCCGGTGGCCATCGACGTCGGCACCGAAGACGCGGATGGGATAGGACTCTTCTTCCAGCCGGCCGTGGCGATAACCGGACGCTTGCGCCTGGATGACGATGACGTCCTGTTCGGTGGTGGGGATCGCGGTTTCGAAGATGTCCTTGAGCAAGTCGCGTCGGTCACGCAGGCGCAGATCGTTCAGCAGCAGCTTCATCAGGTTGCAGTGGCCCGGATAGCGCACGGATTTGTAGTCCACGTTGCGGGCGCGGCCCAGCAGCGTGGCGGGCAATGTCCCCAATCCGCCGGAGGTATTGAAGGCCTCGTACTCGACCCCGTCCAGCGCAAAGGTCTCGTAGCCCTCCAGCGCGGGCACGCTGGTCAATTGCCCGTCGACGATGGCTTCGCACGGGTTGCAGTATTCGTTGATCAGCCCTTCGGTGCTCCACGTCAGGTTGTAGCGCAGGCTATTGGACGGGTAGCGCGGTAGCGCGCCCACGCGCATGCGCAGGTCGAGCAGGGTGTCGAAGCGGCGCGCCAACGCGTTGCCGACGATGCCGATAAAGCCCGGCGCCAGGCCGCATTGCGGCATCAGCACGCTGCGGGCATCGGTGGCCAGCGCCTGGATGGCGTGCGTGCTGGCCACGTCTTCGGTCAGGTCGAAATAGTGGACGCCGGCTTGTGCGCACAGGCCCGCCACCGCAATGGCGCGATGGAAGGGCAGGGCATTGACCACGGCGTAGCGGCCTTCGATGCAGCGCGCCAGCGACGCGTCATCGGAAATCTGGCGCGTGTCGCAGCCCAGTTCGGCAGCGGCTCGCAGGCGCGCGGGGTCCTGATCGGCAACCAAGACGGAATAATCGCCGCTGCGTTCGAGCATCAGGGCGATGGCGAAGCCGATTTTTCCGGCGCCCAGGAGAAGGACGGGCTTGGTGGAGGGGGACATGTTGCGCTCCTGCATAGAGGGGGGATGGGTTGGCCTCATCCTATGCGCAGGTGCTGTCGATTTGTAGAGACTAAAGCGTCGTAACGGCTATAAGTAAGGTCGTTATGACTTAATTCGATGTCGATTCGTCAAAAACAAAGCCCCCCGGCGAAGGCCGGAGGGCTGTTGGGGCGATTGCCGGGCCTGAGTGTCAGGCCGTGCAATCAGCTGCCCATGGGGGGGTAGTCCATGTTGCCGAAGGTGACCAGGCCTTCGGTCTTGGCCTGGGCCAGTTCGGTTTGCACCTGGGCGCGGGTCAGCGACGAGGCAGCGGCGGCGTGGGCGACGGGCGGGTAGTCCATGTTGCCGAAGGTCACTTCACCGGCGTTCTTGGCCTGGGCCAGTTGCTCTTGCACTTGCTGCGAGGTCAGGCTGGACTTCTGGGCGATGGCGGCGGGGTAGCCTTCTTCGCCGAAGGTGTATTGACCCGAAACCTTGGCTTGTTGCAGTTCGGCTTGGACCTGGGCACGCGAGGGGGCTTGGTCGGCTTCAGCGGCTTGGGCGCCGGCAGCAGCCAGAACGGACATGGACAGCATCAAAGCGGTAGCAAGGGTTTTCATAGCAGACCTCCATATGTCTTGAGCTTGGGATCCGAACCTCTGGCCTGATTGCTGGGGGTTCGCTTGCTGTGTCCCGATGAGATGCATTCTGTGCCTAAACAACCCTGGGATAAACCCTTATTACCTGAAAACATCTTTCCAAAATACGTACTAATCGATCAGGAACTTCCCAAATGGCACCATAGGTGGCGATATTTCCATTTGATGACGCAATAGGTGGTAGACGCCCGGGCGAATGGCACGAGGCGGCAGGGGGTAGAACGAGGCGGGGGGAAGGCGGCGCGCAGCGCCCGGGAGCGGCCCGGGGCTGGCTCAGGGAAAATCAGCGGTTCAGGTCGGCCAGGGCGGCGTCGTACTCGGCACGGGCTTCGTCCAGCTTGCGCTGCGCCTTGTCGATCTTGTCCTGCTTGCCCTTGGCGCGGGCGGTCTTGAGCTCGGCCTCGCGTTCCGAGACTTTGTTCTGCTTGTCGCGCACGTCGGCTTCACGCTGGGATTGCAGGCGGCTGTCGGTGCAGTGCGCCTTCGCTTCAGCCAATGCTTTCTGCAGGCCGGCCACCTTGCGGGCGTTGTTGTCGGCCTTGGCCGCGGCGATGTCGTTCTCGATCTGGCAGAACTTGGCGGCGCAGCCGCGTTGCGCCGAACAGTCGGTGGCGGCTTGGGCGGGCAGGGCGCCGAGCAGTGCGCCAGCGCAAGCCAGAGCCGTCAGGGTTTTGGTCAAAACAGGCATGCGGTGTCTCCGGAAGGCGTGTCGGGGACACCATCATCGCCCAAGCGGACATGCCCTGCAATGCGTCAGATCAAGCGATCAGCGTACCGGCCAGCGCTGCGGCGACCAGCAGCGCGCCCAGCCAGAGATTGGCGCGAAACAGCATGAAATTGCGGTCGGGCCGCTGGATGTCGAAGACCTTCAGCTGCCACGCCAGGTGCACGGCGATGGCGGCGATGCCCACGTAATAGGCCCACGACATGCCGATGGCATAGCCGCCCCAGCCCCACAGGACGACGGTGGCCAGGTAGAAGCCGCCGATCCAGCGTTTGCCCTGGTCGCCGAAACGCATGGCGGTGGAGTGCAGGCCCAGGCTGCGGTCATCGCGCACGTCGACATAGGCGTAGATGCTGTCGTAGCCGACCTGCCACAGTACGGCGCCGATCCACATGGCCACGGCGGCCAGCGGGACGTGGTTCTGCGTGTCAGACCAGGCCATCAGCATGCCCCAGTTGAAGCAGATGCCCAGTACTACCTGAGGCCAGTAGGTGACACGCTTGCACAGCGGATAGATGAAGACGAAGGGCAGTACGGCCACGGCCAGCCAGCGGCTCATGCCGTTCAGGAAGAACAGCAGCGACCCGCAGACGAGCAACTGGCCGATCAGGAACCAGATGGCCTTGCGCATCGTCAGCTGGCCGCTGGTCAACGGCCGGAATCGGGTGCGTTCGACATGCTTGTCGAAGTTGCGGTCGCACATGTCGTTGACGGTGCAGCCGATGCCTCGCATGAGCAGCGCGCCCAGCGAGAAGACGATCAGGCGTTGCAGGTCGGGCAAGCCGCCCGCAGCCTGGATCAGCGCGGCGATACAGGGCAGCAGCGTCAGCCAGGTGCCGATCGGTCGGTCCAGGCGGCACAGGCGCGCGTAGGGCCGCCACGACTTGGGCAGCCAGCGTTCGACCCAGTCGGTGAAGACGATGTCGCTGAGGTCGACGGGAGGTTGTTGCGGAGCGCTCACTGTCACGGCGAAAGAAGTGGGAGGAAAGCCGACAGCATAAAACAACGGCCGGGCGTTGCGCCCGGCCGTTGGACCGTCAAGGCAGATCGGGGCCGGATTTTCAGGCCGCGTATTCCTTGAGCAGCTTGCCCAGGATGGCGATGCCGGTACGGATCTTGTCTTCCGGCACGGTGGCAAAGCTCAGGCGCAGCGTGTTGGCGCGGCCGGTGCCGCTGTAGAACGGCGCGCCGGGCACGAACGCCACGTTCTGGGCGATGGCCTTTTCAAGCAGCTTGGTGCTGTCGATGTGTTCGGGCAGCGTCAGCCAGATGAACATGCCGCCTTCCGGCTTGGTCCAGGTAACCGTGGCAGGGAATTCGCGCTGGATGGCTTCCAGCATGCAGCTGCCCTGGGCGCGATAGATTTCGCGCACGTTGGGCAGGTGCTCTTCCAGGAAACCGTCCTTGACGATTTCGTACACGGCCATCTGGGTCAGCGTGGGCGTATGCAGGTCGGTGGCTTGCTTGGCCTGCACCAGCTTGTTGATCAGCGGGCGGGCGGCGGCGATGTAGCCCAGGCGCAGGCCGGGGGCCAGCACCTTGGAGAACGTGCCCAGGCGCACCACGTTGGCGCCGTATTCGGCAGCCAGCGCGATCAGGCCCGGCTGCGGCTCGCCTGCGTAGCGCAGTTCGCCGTAGGGGTCGTCTTCGATGATGGTCAGGTTCAGTTCGGCGGCGCGCTTGACCAGCGCGATGCGGCGCTCGAGGTTGAGCGTGCGGCCGGTGGGGTTCTGGAAGTTGGGCAGCGCGTACAGGAAGCGTGCGCCGTCAGCCAGTTCGGGCGTGATGGCGTCGGGGATCAGGCCGCCTTCGTCGGTGGGCACCGGCACGAACTTGGGCTGGTACAGGCTGAACGATTGCAGGGCGCCCAGGTAGCTGGGGTCTTCGACCAGCACCTTGCTGTCTTTGTCGATCAGCACTTTGCCCAGCAGGTCCAGGGCCTGCTGCGAACCGGAGACGATCAGGATCTGGTCGGCGGCCACGTTGGCGCCGGCGCGGTTCAGGTCGTCGGCGACCCATTGGCGCAGCGGCGCATAGCCTTCGGTGGGGCCATACTGCAGGGCCGCGCGGCCGTTGGTGGCCAATACCTTGTCGAATGCCGCACGCACTACTTCTACCGGGAAGCCGCCGGGCGCCGGCAGACCGCCTGCGAACGAAATGACTTCGGGCCGCTCGGTGACCTTGAGGATCTCGCGGATGGCGGAACTAGTGAGTTGCTGGGCGCGTTCCGAGAAGGAAAACGCAGGTTCGAAAGGCTTGTCCATGGCTTGCTTCTTAATCAAGAAGAGAGGGGCGAAAGGGTGATGACAACGGCGCAGAAAAGACGTTACTGCGTAAACTATTGTCCCACAGCGAGGCGAGCCGGCCCCTTTATCGCGGCACGCCCCTAAAATCACTTGTATCGATAATCGCCTGTACAGTTACATTTATCAATATGTTTGAAGCCGCCCCGATCGCCGCCGAATCCAAGGCCGCGCTGTACGCCGAACTGGTCAAACAGGCCCGTGCCTTGCTGGACGGCGAACATGACCGCATCGCCAATGCCGCCAATCTCAGCGCGCTGGCCTTCCAGGCCTTGCCCGACCTGAACTGGGTGGGTTTCTATTTCTTCGATGGCACGGAGCTGGTGCTGGGGCCATTCCAGGGCAAGCCTGCCTGCGTGCGCATCGCGCTGAACCGCGGTGTATGCGGCGCGGCCGCCAGCCAGCGCCAGACGCAACTGGTGCCCGACGTGCATGCGTTTCCCGGCCATATCGCCTGCGATGCCGCGTCGCGCGCCGAGATCGTGGTGCCGCTGGTCCATCAAGGCCAGCTCATCGGCGTGTGGGACGTGGACAGCCCGGTGCCGGACCGCTTCGACGAAGACGACCGCCAGGGCATGGAGGCGCTGTGCGCCGTGTTCCTGGCCAGCCTGCGTTGACAGGCTGGCGGCGGCCCGGTAGATTTGCGCATCGGCCGTCAGCGGCCGTATCAGCCTCTTTATTCCATTCATGATTCGTCAGGCCAACCAATCCGCTTACCTGTTCCGCGCCCTGGGCGTGGCGATGGTTTGCGCCGGCCTGAAATCCAAAAAACAGCCGCTCATCTGACCGGAGCATGCTGTTCCGTCAGATGGGCGACGGAACAGCGGCCTCCCGGCGGCGCCATGGCGCCCTCGCGCGCACCCCCTAGTATCCCGAGCACTTCTGTACGGTCCAACCACGGTCCGCTTACACCGAAGGAGTGTTCATGCAAACTCGTCAATCTCTGTTCCAAGGCGTCTGGGTTCCCCTGGTGACGCCGTTTTCCGGCGGCGCCGTGGATGGCGGCGCCCTGCGCCGCCTGGTGCGCCATTTCCTGGCCGCCGGGGTGGACGGCCTGGTCGTCTGCGGCAGCACGGGCGAGGCCGCGGCGCTGGATGACGCCGAGCAACTGGCGGTGCTGGATGCCGTGCTGG
>NZ_JAELTJ010000179.1 GCF_016428805.1 Achromobacter sp. ASV32 | reverse complement strand
TTAGCAGCTATCGAAATATCAGGGTTAACCCTAAGTTTTCGGCAACTGCCAAGCCTGAAACTATAACACAACTTTTGCAGATTATGCAACCGGCTTTTGCCTAATTTGCATCCTATCCTGCAACCCCACAGCCTTTCGTGAATCGCTTCACTTTCCGCCGCAGCCCCGGGAAACCCCAGAGGTTGGTTACCGCCCAGATGACCAGCAACCTGATTCAGACCACCCTACCGGGTAAACCCTGATTCGCCGTCACCAGCCAAGCCCAAAACTATAGCACAATTTTTGCAGATTGTGCAACTGGCTTCTGCCTGATTTGCACCGTCTTTTGCAAAACCCGCTGACTGCTGGTTCGAGAATCCGGTCACACACTGCCGACCAATTCATCGCCTTGGAGCCCTGCGGCAAATCTGTCTGCCGAGGCCTCCAGATCCGTTGCACTTGCTTGGCTTCGCGGTTCAGAAAACTGCTTGAACTGCGAAGGAGCGAGACTATAGCACAGAATTTCGGCTTGTCACGCGCCGGAAGCAAAAAGCGTGATGGATTTCGCATTGGGCGCGGCAGCGCTGCTGATCTCGTCTCATCTGCCAGCCCACCGCTGACCGTCAGCGCGTCCATCCGCCAGGTTCGCGACCGCCACGCCGTCAGCTACCCATGCGGGTCCTATCCCACGGCCAGGTTGACGGGCCTTGCCCTTGGGACTGCATTCCGGATGGATCAGGTAACTTGCCCTCATGCAGCCTCCTATATATATAGATAGCTGAACTTGTGCCTATATATAGATAGAGTTGAACCATCGACTTGCCTGGCTCATAGGTACGTTTACTATTCGCCTTGGCGCCCTGCCCGCGCCCCATCACATCGGAGAAGATGCCCCTATGCCCCCAACCATCGCGTTGAGCGAAGATATCCTGATCAACATCACACCTTTCGAGACCCGCGTCGCGCTGGTCGAGCAAGGATCGGTGCAGGAGCTGCACGTGGAACGCAGCATCCAGCGCGGGCACGTGGGCAATATCTATCTGGGACGGGTGGTCCGGGTGCTGCCCGGCATGCAGAGCGCTTTTATCGACATCGGCCTGGAGCGCGCGGCCTTCATCCACATCGCGGACCTGCGCGAGAACCGGGGCGAACGCAGCCAGGGGCTGACGCCCACTCCGATCGAGAAGCTGCTGTTTGAAGGGCAGACGATCATGGTCCAGGTGGTCAAGGATCCGCTGGGCACCAAGGGCGCCCGGCTGTCGACCCAGATCAGCATGGCCGGACGCATGCTGGTGTACCTGCCGCATGATCCGCACATCGGCATTTCGCAGAAGATCGACTCCGAATCCGAACGTATCCAGTTGCGCGAGCGGCTGCAGGCATTGATGCCCGCGGAAGAAAAAGGCGGCTTCATTGTGCGTACCCAGGCCGAAGGCGCCAACGACGACGAACTGACGGCCGATCTGGAGTACCTGCGCAAACTATGGGCCAGTGTGCAGGCCGCCGCCCGCACGCAACCCGCGCCGGCGCTGCTGCATCAGGACCTGACGCTGGCGCAACGCGTGTTGCGCGATATGGTGGGGCCGTCGACCGGCGCGATACTGGTGGACTCGCGCACCACGACCGCGGCCATGCTGGAATGGGCCCGCATCTATACGCCTTCAGTGGTGGACCGCATCCAGCACTACAGCGGCGAGCGCCCCCTTTTCGATACGGCCAATGTGGACGAGGAGATTGCGCGAGCGCTGTCGCGCCGCGTGGACCTGAAGTCGGGCGGCTACCTGATCATCGACCAGACCGAAGCGCTGACGACGGTGGACGTGAATACCGGCGGCTTCGTGGGCGGCCGCAATTTCGACGACACCATCTTCAAGACCAACCTGGAAGCGGCCCAGGCCATTGCCCGCCAGTTGCGGCTGCGCAATCTGGGCGGGATCGTGATCCTGGACTTCATCGATATGGAAGAACAGGAACACCGGGAAACCGTGCTGGCGGAACTGAAGAAAGCACTGTCGCGTGACCGCACCCGCATGACAGTCAACGGCTTCACCCAACTGGGCCTGGTGGAGATGACGCGCAAGCGTACCCGCGATTCCCTGGCGCACCAGCTGTGCGAGCCCTGCCCGATGTGCGAATCGCGCGGCAACGTGCGCACGCCGCGTACGGTTTGCTACGAGATCCTGCGCGAGATTCTGCGCGAAGCACGCCAGTTCAATCCGAAGGAATTCCGCATCCTGGCGTCGCAGGACGTGGTGGACCTGTTTCTGGAAGAGGAAAGCCAGCATCTGGCGATGCTGGGCGACTTCGTGGGCAAGCGCGTGTCGCTGGAAGTCGAGAGCACGTATACGCAAGAGAAATACGACATCATTCTGGTCTGAGCTGCGGCGCCCCCTCCCCTCACACAACCGCCTTCGGGCGGTTTTATTATTGGCGTCAGCTGTGGGGCTCTGGCCTGCACCTAGCAGTTACCAGCGAAGTTTTCACGTCAATCTGTGTGAAGTTTGTATCTCGACACTTCGATTGAAATGAAGTTTGAAACCCGTGGCAAGGCAGGCAGCGACCCGATATTCTCGCCACCGGCTGGGCCGACCGCGACGTAAGCGAGCCGCGCCCTTTCCTATGCTTTCGGAGAATCACCCCATGAAATCCCTATTCCGTCCGATCCTTGCGCTGGCTCTGGCATTGCCGCTGATGCTGGCCGCCTGCGGCAGCAAAGAACCCGAGCAGCGCGCCGCGTTCATGCAGTTCCTGCAGACCCGCATCGTCGATAAGCCTGGCGTGCGCGTGCCCCAGCTGACGGATGAAGAGAAGAAGTCCTTCGGCGACTACGCGTCGCAGTACGCCGTGATCACCGACTTCAATACCGGCATGGATGCGTCGGTCAAGCCCATGGGCAACCTGATGCAAAAGGGCGCCATGCGCTCGCTGAACGATGTGGTGACCCGGCGCGACGATATCAAGGCGGTGCAGACCGGCTTGAAGGACATGGGCGAAGCGTTGACCAAGGAACAGGCCAAGGCGGATGCCGCGCGCGCGAAGCTCAAGCAGCCGGACGACCTGAAGGCGGTGTACGACAAGGCCTACGACAAGACGGTGACCGTGCCGGCCAATACCTTCCGCGAAGTGCTGCCGCAGATCACCGGCACGCTGGACAGCAGCCTTGCCGTCGCCGACTACGTGCAGGCGCACAAGTCGCAGATCGACCTGTCGGGCCCCGTGGCACGCGTGCAGGATCCGACCGTGCAGGCCGAGCTGAACAAGCTGGTGCAGGAACTGACGGCCCAGGCGCAGAAGGTGCAGCAGGCGCAAACCCGCTTGCAAGCCGTGATGATGGGCAAATAACCCCCTCGGCAGTTGCGCTATCGAAAGCCGCCTTGCGCGGCTTTCTTTTTTGGCGGCGCCGCCCGGCCCGTGTCGAGCCAGGCAGCCGTATCCTGGCTCCCCCCGCCTTGCCGGGATCATGCGTCCGAGACCGCCACCCGATTGCGGCCCGCCTCCTTGGCGCGGTAGACGGCGGCGTCCGCCGCCTCGACCAGGATCGAGAAGTCTTCTCCAGGTTTGGGCAGCACCGTGGCCACCCCGATGCTGACCGTGACGATGCCGCCTTCGTTGTCCTCGTGCGGAACGCGCAGTCCAGCGACCGCCTCGCGGATGGTTTCCGCGATTTCCACGGCCCGCTCGCTCGGGGTGTCCGGCAGCAGCGCCACGAACTCCTCGCCGCCATAACGCGCCACCAGGTCACGCGGGCGCCGGGCCTTGCCGCGCAGGGTCAACGCCAGGATCTTGAGCAGTTCGTCTCCTTCCTGGTGGCCGTAGCGGTCGTTGTAGCGCTTGAACCGGTCCGCATCCAGGAACAGCAAGGATAGCGGCTGCCCTTCGCGGCCGGCGCTCAGCCATTCACGCCGCACGGTCTCGTCAAAGGTGCGCCGGTTGGCGATGCCGGTCAGGCCGTCGGTCTGGGCTTCTTTGGCGAGCTGGCTTTCGACCTCCTGGCGAAGCCTGGTTTCGCGGCGGTATAGGACGATCTGCGCCATCACGGAGGCGAACAGCGCAAAGGTGATGGGAATGACCAGCATCGCGCGCCGCCACCAGGGTTCGAGCACCTGCTCCACCGCCATCGCCACATCGACGACCAGCGGCGTGCCCGGCACATGGTCGAAGGTGTAGAGCCGGTTGACACCGTCGGGCGCCAGCACGCCGACGAAGGCGCCGTCGCGGCGGATCAGGAATTGCTGGAAGTCCAGTTCCTGGCCGATGTCGGCCCCCAGGTCTTGCGATGAATACGGCGTGCGCGCGATGACCGTGCCGTCGTCACGGAAAATGGTGATGATGTCCTTCGGACCGATCGACAACCCCGAGAAACGGTCGCGGAAGTACGCCAGCCGCAACGACCCCGTGACCACCCCGGCGAAACTGCCGTCCGGATTGGACAACCGCCGGCTGATGCCGATGCTCTCATCGCCGTCGCGCAACCGGCTGAGATAGGGGCGGCTGATATACATGCCGACATCGGGATTGTCGCGGTGGATCAGGAAAAAATCGCGGTCGGCGAAATTCTCCTTGGGCGGGTCGAGGCTTTGCGAGTCGTACCGCACATTGCCGTCACGATCCAGGATGAGAATGGTGCCCAGGAATTCAGCGCTGGCCGCGCGATCGAACAGCAAGCGTTGCAGCGTGGGGCGCGGCGCGTCCTGGATACCCGGTTCATGCAGGCGATCGATGACACCTTGCAACGACAGGTCGTAGACACGGATGGTTCGGCTGATGTCGGCAGAAAGGACTTCGGTGAGATTGCTTGCCGCCACGTAAGCCTGGTGCCAGGTGGCGCGGCGGTCGATCCAAAGCAGCGCGACCGCCGCGGCGCAGATGCCGATCGCGATCAGCCCGGCCAGGGCGTACAGACTGCGGTGTAGTAACCCATGGGACTTCAATACGGCGCTCCTTCGCGATCGCGGGGGGTGTTGCGCTTTTTTAGGGTCATAATGCCGCAAGCGCGTATTGACAGGCAAGATGGCGGCGTCCGCAGACGCTGGCGCCAGCGGCTTGCCCGTTCCTATTGAACGAATCTATGAATACCCAGGACAGGATTTACAGCTTGCCGAACCGGCGATTCACCCAGTGGCTGGTGAACCCGGGGCGCAATGTACCGCCGGACATCCGGGTGGCGCTGGTGGGTGGGTTGTTCGGCTCGCTGCCCATTTTCTTCGGCGGCATCATCAACACGCTCCTGGTTGCCGCGCTGATCACCCTGCGGCGGCCCGAACCCCTGTTCCTGCTGTGGCTGGGGCTTGAAGCGCTGATCTGCGCCTCGCGCATCGTGGTGCTGGTGTCGGCCCGCCGCCTGGCATTGACGAGGCGTCCGACGCCGACCGACCTGTACGTCGTGCTGGCACTGTGCTGGGCCGGCAGCGTGGGCTACGGCACCTTCATCAGCCTGATCAGCGGCGACTGGATCGCGGCGACCCTGGCCTGCCTGTCGGCGGCGTCCATGGTGGGCGGCATCTGCGTGCGCAATTTTGGCGCGCCGAGGCTGTCGGCGGCGATGGTGGCGTTGAGCGTGGGACCCTGCGCCCTGGCGGCACTGTTCACGCAGGAGCCCATTTTCTGGCTGGTGCTGGTGCAGGTGCCGCTATACATGATCTCGATGTCGATGGCCTCGTACCGGCTGAACGGCATGCTGGTGTCGACCATGCTGGCCGAACGCGAGAACGAGCGGCAGGCGCGGCAGGACTCGCTGACCGGGCTGCTGAACCGCTACGGCCTGTTCCGGGCGCTGGACCGGGCCGTTGGAAGCGCCAGCCAGGGCGCGGCCGAATTCGCCGTGCTGTATCTGGACCTGGACGGATTCAAGGCGGTCAATGACACCTACGGCCACGGCACCGGCGACGCACTGCTCAAACAGGTTTCCGAACGCTTGCTGGCCCTGAAGCCGCCGGGTGCGGAAGCGGGCCGCATCGGCGGCGACGAATTCGTGTTGCTGATGCGGCTCGATGGCAACGAGGACATCCGGCGCTTTTCCGACCGGATCATCGATAGCGTCCGGCAACCCTATGATCTGAAACAGGAAATGCCCGTCTATATCGGCGGCAGCATCGGCATTGCGCTGATTCCGCGCCATGGCGCGGACACCGCCGCCGTGCTGCATGCAGCCGACCGTGCGCTGTATCTGGCCAAGTCGGCCGGAAAATGCCGGGCAGCGATGGCCCAGTTGTAGGACCTGCCTGTTTCCGAGCGGCATTGCCGCGGCAGGCCCCGGGGATCCCCGGGGCCGCCTTCAGGACGCCACGGCGGCGGCGATCCGGAAGGGAAAGGCCTTCGCGCCTCGCGCCTTGTCGGTTTCCCGATGAGCACTGATCGCCCAAGCCGGGCCGGCCGCAACGCCTAGCTGACGCATGACGCCAGCGGAAAACCCGCATTGCAGGGTCATGGCTTGACGCCGCGCAAGCTCAAGCCCGACAGCTTGCGGGGTCGTGGAACTCCGATCCGATTGCAGCATGGCAGCCCCCTGGCAAACGCGCTTCGGAAGCGAAGCGTCGTTGAAACCAATCTACCTCAGCCGATCCGACTTGCGCGTGAAATGATGCGTAAAGTAATGCAAAGACTCGGTAATAAGTCTGTCATCGGCTAGATAGCTGCCACTCTGCGGCGCCGCGGCAGGCTTCAGGCGGGCGCACCGGGTTCGGAATGGGACGCCCGGCCCGCGGTTTCCCGGTCCAGCTGGTCATTCCTGCCGTCGGCTGGCCCGGTCATGTTGCCGTAGAGCAGCGAACGCCCGGCAAACAACCCGCCCGCCACTTCCAGCTCGAACCGCTCGGTATCGCGCCTGCGCACGTCCGCCACGACTTCTGCTGCCTCGTCGGCGGGCACCCCGATGGTGCGCAGCGCGGCTTCGCCGAACGCCAGCGCCGATTCGAAGGTTTCGCGGACCTGGTAGTCGACGCCTTCCTTGGCCAGGGCCAGGGAGTGGATCCGGTCGTAGGCGCGGACCACCAATTGCACCAGCGGAAATTCGGATTTGATCAGCTTGACCATGTGGCTGACCGACTGGGGATTGTCGATGCAGATCAGGATGGCCTTGGCGTTTTCGGCGCCCGCGGTGCGCAGCATGTCGATGCGCGTACCGTCCCCGTAATAGACCTTGACGCCCCATTTGGCCGCGGCGCGGATGGCATCGGTGTCGGTATCCAGAATCGACACTTTCATGTCGCGCGCCAGCATGGCCTGAGTCACGATCTGGCCAAAACGGCCAAAGCCGACGATCAGGGCGCAGCCGTCCAGGTCCTGAGCGACGTCAACGCCGTCCATCGACGGTACGGACTTGGGCAACAGCCAGCGCAGGGCCAGCACGCATAGCGGCGTCAGCGCCATGGAAATGATGACCACGGCAATCAGCACCGCCGCCAGATGGGCGTCGAAAATGCCGGCGGCCGCGGCGGCGCCGTACAGCACGAACGCGAATTCGCCTCCCTGGGCCAGCAGCGCCGCGCGGGTCAAGGCTTCGGCGTGGCTGGCGCGCAGCAGCCGGGCGACCACATAGACGCCCACTGACTTGACCGCCATGAAGACCAGCACGCCCGCCAGGATCAGTTGCCATTCGCGCGCCACGGCGGCCAGGTCCAGCGACATGCCCACGCCCAGGAAAAACAGGCCGAGCAGGATGCCGCGGAAGGGTTCGATCTCGGCTTCAAGCTGGTGGCGGAAGGTGGATTCGGACAGCAGCACGCCGGCCAGGAAGGCGCCCATGGCCATGGACAGGCCACCCAGTTCCATGACCAAAGCCGCCCCCAGCACCACCAGCAAGGCGGCGGCCGTCATGACTTCACGGGCGTGCGCGGCAGCCAGCAGCCGGAACAGCGGGTTCAGGAGCCAGCGGCCCGCAGCAAGCAACGCCAGGACACAACCGATGGCGATGGCCGATTGCAGCCAGGGATCACCATGCTCGCCGCTGCCGGCCGGAGCCAGCAGCGCGACCAGCGCCAGCAGCGGCACGATGGCAAGGTCTTCGAGCAGCAGGATGGAAACAATGCGCTGGCCCTGAGCGCTGGCGGTTTCGTCCCGTTCGGCCAGGATCTGCATGACGATGGCGGTGGACGACAGCACAAAGCCCATGGCCGCCATGAACGCCGCGGCGCCCGACAGGCCTGCGGCCAGGCCGACGACGGTCAGCAGCGCACCGCAAACCAGCACCTGCGCGACCCCCAGCCCGAAGATTTCACCGCGCAACTTCCATAGTCGCGACGGCTGCATTTCCAGGCCGATGATGAACAGGAACATCACCACGCCCAGTTCGGCGACGTGCAGGATGGATTTGGGGTCGGAGAACCAGCCGATGCCGAACGGCCCGATCACCAGGCCGGCGGCCAGATAGCCCAGGACGGAGCCCAGGCCCAGGCGCTTGAACAAGGGCACGGCCACCACTGCCGCCCCCAGCAAGACCACGACATTGACGAGCTGGTTGCCTTCGGCGGGCAGGGACATGGTCGGCTCCAGGGTGGCGCGGCGCCTTGGCGCCGCGCGCGGGGTCAGTCTTCGCGGAACTGCATCTTGTAGAGCGACGCGTACAGGCCGTTGGCGGCCAGCAGTTGGGCGTGCGGGCCCTGTTCGACGATCTTGCCTGCGTCCAGCACGATGATGCGGTCGGCATTTTGCACGGTGGACAGGCGGTGGGCGATGACCAGCGTGGTGCGGCCCTTCATCAGGCGCTCGAGCGAGGCCTGCACCTGCCGCTCGGATTCGTTATCAAGCGCGGAGGTGGCTTCGTCCAGAATGAGGATGGGCGCGTTCTTGATCAGCGCGCGGGCGATCGCCAGCCGCTGACGCTGGCCGCCGGACAAGCGGGCGGCGTTTTCACCCACCGGTGTGTTGATGCCTTGCGGCAAGCCTTCGACGAATTCGAGCAGGTTGGCGGCAGCCAGGGCGTCGCGCACCTGCTGTTCGCTGGCCTGACCCAAGGCGCCGTAGCCGACGTTGGCGGCGATGGTGTCGTCAAACAGCACCACGTCCTGGCTGACCAGCGACAGATGCGAACGCAGGCTGCGCAGCTTCAGGTCGTTGATGGGCACGTCGTCCACGAAGATGGTGCCGGTGTCGGCCAGGACGAAGCGCGGCAGCATGTTGACCAGCGTGGTCTTGCCGCTACCGGAGCGCCCCACCAGGGCCACGGTCTGGCCGGGCTCGACCGTGAAGGACACGTCATTGACGGTGTCGCGGTCGGCGTCGGCAAAACGGTGCGTGACGTTGCGGAATTCGACCTTGCCGCGCACGGGCTCGGGCAGCTCGCGGGTGCCGGTGTCGCCTTCGGGCACCTGGTCGATCAGCGTGAACACACTTTCGGCCGACACCAGCATCTTTTGCATGCGGGCAGCCAGATTGGTCAGGCGCTTGATGGGATCGAAGATCTGAGCCAGCGCGGCCATGAAAGACGCGAAGCTGCCGACCGTGAGTGCGCCGCTGTTGGCCTGGCTGAGGGCCACGGCAATGACCGCGCCCACCGAGATCGAGATGCAGACCTGGGTCAGCGGCGTCAGGGCCGCGTCGGCGGTGGCGGTGCGCATGGCGAAGCGGCGCAGGCGGGTACTGACGAAATCGAAGCGGCCGCGTTCGACTTCATAGCCGTCGAACAGCTTGATGACGCGCTGGCCATCGATGCCTTCGCTGACCACGCGGGTCAGCTCGGCATTCATGTTGACGGTTTCGCGGTTGATGCGGCGCAGGCGCTTGATGAAGACCCGGGCGATCAGCACCGATACCGGCAGCATGATCAGGATGATCAGGGTCAGCACCCAGGACATGTACAGCAGCACGCAGATCAGGGCGATGACGACGAGGGTTTCGCGTACCAGCACCGTGATGACGTCGGTGGCGTAGCCGGTGACGTTACCCGCGTCGATGGTGAAGCGGTTCAGGAGGCGCCCGGTGTCGCCGCGCTTGAAATCGGCGTCGGGCAGGCCCAGAAGGCGGTCGAACATGTCGCGCCGCATGCCCAGCAACACGTTGTTGGCGACCCAGGCCAGCAGGTAATCACTGAAGAAGTTGCAGACGCCACGCACGAAGATCAACCCGACCACTGCCAGCGGCAGCGCCCAGACATAATAGGGTTTGGTGCCCGCGAAGCCGTCATCGAGCAAGGGCTTCATAATGAC
>NZ_JAELTJ010000178.1 GCF_016428805.1 Achromobacter sp. ASV32 | reverse complement strand
GCATGCCCGATCTGGACGTGCCGCTGGATGGTTCACAGTTGCAGCCCGGCGTGGAATCGGTGGGGGTCTGGAAGGACGTCATCGACGCCCGCCGCGAAAGCGAAGCGGCAGCTCGGTGGTGCTCGGATTTCCTCAAGACGCCTTGCCGCCTGTACAAGGTGGATGCCGCTGCGGTGCGGCCGGCCAAGCCCGAGTGGGTGGACCAGTGGCTAGAGGCGCATCCCGACCTGGCGGGCGCTTTCGATGGCGACCATTTCTTCGGCTTCGCCGATGGCTTTCCGCTGCTGGTGGCCAACCAGGCGTCGCTGGATGACCTGAACGCCCGCCTGCAGGCCAAGGGCGTAGCGCCCGTGCCGATGGACCGTTTCCGGCCCAACATCGTCGTGCAAGGCGAATGGGAGGCTTTCGAGGAGGATCACACCGCCATGATCACGGCCGGGCCGATCAGCATGGCGTTCGTCAAGCCCTGCACCCGTTGCTCGATTCCCGATATTGACCAGCGCACAGCAGTCCAGCATGACGAGCCGGGCCGCACGTTGGCCGGTTACCGCAATCTGAATATCGGCGTGGTGTTCGGCCAGAATGCCATCGTCGACGCGCCCGCCGGTGCCCGCCTGAAAGTGGGTGACGGGGTCGAGATCGAACTGGATTTCTAGCGCTCAGCGATACGCGGGACAATCCGACCAGCGGATTCACGCTGGCGGGGGTGTCCCCGTATTGAAGCACCTGGGGGCGATGGCCAGTGCCGCCGTTTCGGATGGCAAACGCCGCCAAGTGGCGGCAGGTGCGGCGACGGGCCGTCCGGTTGCGGCAAAAATTATAGAATACCGGCTTCCGACGGCAGAACCGGGTGCCGCGCGGTTCAAGGCCCGCGGCGGATAGCCGTCCGCAGGCGTATTCGCATTTATTGCATCACTTCGCGCGCCGGTACGCGAAACCAGGATATTTCTATCATGCAACGCATCATGCTGCGGGCAAAGCTGCACCGCGTCACGGTCACCGAAGCCGACCTTCACTACGAAGGCTCTTGCGGCATCGACGAAGACCTGCTGGACGCTGCCGGCATGCGCGAGTTCGAACGCATCGAACTCTACAACATCAATAACGGCGAACGCTTCGACACCTACATCATCAAGGCAGCCCGCGGCAGCGGCATCATTTCCTTGAATGGCGCCGCCGCGCGCCGCGCCCAGGTCGGCGATCTGATGATCATCTGCACCTACGGGCCGATGTCGGAAGAAGCCAGCGCCACGCACAAGCCGCAAGTCGTGCTGGTCGACGACGCCAACCGCGTCAAGGAAATCCGCAAGTTCCCGGCCTGAGGCCGGGCCGGGCGGAGCGCCGCAGGGCGCTCCGTCAACCTCGATACGTTTCATCATGAGCTTCCAGGTCATCATTCAACCCAGCAAGCATCAATTCCCGGTCGAGCCGGGCCAGACCGTACTCGACGGCGCCCTGGCCGCGGGCATCGTGCTGCCCTACAGCTGCCGCAACGGCGCCTGCTCCACCTGCAAGGGCAAAGTGGTGTCCGGGGAGTTCGACGCCGGCCAGTACCCCGCGCAGATCCTGTCGCCCGAGGAACTGGCCGACGGCTACACCCTGTTCTGTCAGGCCCGGCCCGAGTCCGACATGGTGGTCGAATCCGCCGAGGTTCGCCTGGCCAGCGACATCCAGATCCGCAAGCTGCCGTCGCGCGTGCAGACGATGGAGCGCGCGGCGCCCGATGTCACTGTGCTCAAGCTGCAACTGCCGGCTTCCGAGCAGTTCCGCTACTACGCCGGCCAATATATCGAAGTCATCCTCAAGGATGGCCGCCGCCGCAGCTATTCCATGGCGGGCGCGCCGCACACCGGCAGCCCGCTGGAACTGCACATCCGCCATATGCCGGGCGGGCTGTTCACCGATCATGTGTTCGGCGCTGGCGACACGCAGATGAAAGAGCGCGAAATCCTGCGCCTGGAAGGCCCGTTCGGCTCGTTCTTCCTGCGCGAAGACAGCGACAAGCCGATCATCCTGCTGGCCAGCGGCACCGGCTTTGCGCCCGTCAAGGCCATCGTCGAGCACATCATCCACAAGAACATCCGCCGGCCGGTGACGCTGTATTGGGGCGGCCGCCGTCCGCGCGACCTGTACATGGACGCCCTGGCTCAGTCATGGACCGAGGCGCTGCCCGGCTTCCGCTACGTGCCGGTCGTGTCCAATGCGCTGCAGGAAGACAACTGGACCGGCCGCGATGGCTTCGTGCACGAGGCCGTCCTGCACGACATCGCCGACATGTCGGGGTACCAGGTCTATGCCTGCGGCGCGCCGCCGATGGTCGATGCCGCCCGCCGCGAATTCAGCGCGCAGCGCGGCTTGCCGCCCGAGGAGTTCTACGCGGACGCCTTCACGTCCGAAGCCGACCTGGCGAAAGCCGCGTCCTGATCTTTCCGGGACCATGATCGACCCAAAAGGGGCGAACCGGCAGCCAATCCCCGGCTGATGGATTCCGCCCCTTTTTTTGATGTTTTCAGTCGTAGGCGAGGGCAGAGCGTCAGGGTAAACTGCGATGTCACCTTGGCAGCGGCTTGCCGCGGGGCGCGGACATCGTGTCCGCGGACCCAGTGGGTACGCAAGGAGCAATGCGGGCATGAAAGTAGCGGTATTGGGTAGCGGCATCATCGGAATCTCCAGCGCCTGGTGGCTTAGCCAGGCAGGCCACGACGTCGTGGTCATCGACCGCTGCACCGGCCCCGCCCAGGAGACCAGCCTCGCCAACGGCGCGCAGATCTCCGTGTCCTATGCCGAACCTTGGGCCAACCCGCAAGCGCCGCTGAAACTGCTCAAATGGATGTTCCAGGACGACGCCCCGCTGCTGTTCCGTCCGCAACTGGACTGGCGGCAATGGATGTGGGGCCTGGCCTTCCTGCGCGAATGCCTGCCCGGCCGTCTGGCGCCCAACATCCGTGCCATGGTCCGCATGGCCGAATACAGCCGCGCCACACTGCGCGGCATGCGTGCCGAGCTGGGCATCGAATACGACCACCTCGAGCGCGGCATCCTCAATTTCTACCGCGATCCGCACGAGTTTGAAAACTCGCAGCGCGCCGCCGGCCTGATGCGCGACTTCGGCGTTGAACGCCGCGTGGTGTCCACCGATGAAGTCATCGCCATTGAGCCGGCCCTGGCACCGCACCGCAATACCATCGTCGGCGGCGATTTCACGCCCGAGGACGAAAGCGGTGACGTTCATCTGTTCACCGTCGCCCTGGCCGAGCGCTGCGCGCGGGCCGGCGTCGAGTTTCGCTACAGCACCCGCGTCACGCGCCTGATCACCCAGGGCGGCACGGTGCAGGGCGTCGAACTGATCGAACCCGACGGACGCTATGGATCACTGTCGGTCGACGCCTACGTGGTCGCAATGGGCAGTTTCAGCCCGTCGCTGCTGCGCCCGTTGGGCATCCCCTGCAACGTCTATCCGGCCAAGGGCTATTCGGCGACCTTCCCGGTCGTGAAGGCCGACGCCGCGCCCACGGTCAGCCTGACGGACAGCAGCCACAAAGTCGTGTTTTCGCGCCTGGGCGACCGCCTGCGCATGGCGGGCACCGCCGAATTGTCCGGTTACTCACGCGGCCTGAACACCGGCCGCTGCGAAGCCATGACCCGGCTTGCCCGCGAACTCTTTCCCGACGCGCTCGATTTCGAGCGCGTCAGTTATTGGTCGGGCTTGCGCCCGTCCACCCCCTCGAACGTGCCTATCGTTGGCCGCAGCCGCATCCCCAATTTGTATATCAATACCGGACACGGTACTCTCGGCTGGACGATGGGCGTTGGCTCGGGCCGGGCTTTGGCCGACTTGCTGAGCGGCAAGCGTCCAGAACCGGAATTCCCTTTTCTTGGTCTATGAACCTATGAAGAAATTGCAATTGGCGGGCGTTGCCCGCGCGATGTTCGCCAGCCGGCGTGCATGGGTATTTGGCGCCGCCATGGCGGTAGCTGGCGCGGCCAATGCCGCGCCTGTCGAAATCCAGGTCTGGCACACACTGCCGGACGCGAACAAGGCCGAATTCGAAAAGCTGGCCAAGCAGTACAACAAGGAGCAGGACCAGGTCAAAGTGACCTTGCGCGGCTTCGATTCCCAGGCTGCGCTGCAGCAGGAAGCCTCGACCGCGGTCAAGGCCAAGAAGGCCCCGAACCTGGTGCAACTGAACGACAACCATTCGCCGGAAGTCGTGGCCGATCACAAGGCCATCCTGCCGATGTACGAATTGCTGGCCAAGTACCCCGTCAAGGACCTGAACTGGTTCGTGCCGGCCACCAGCAGCTTCATCCGCGACGGCAAGGGCCGTCTGCTGGCCTTCCCCTGGATGGCCGAAGTGCCGGTGATGTTCTACAACACCGCCGCCTACAAGAAGGCCGGGCTCGATCCCAACAAGCCCGCCCGTACCTGGACCGGCCTGCAGGCCGAACTGCTCAAGCTGCGTGACGTGGCCGACATCGATTGTCCGTATGCGTCCAGCGACCAGGTGTCCATCCACCTGGAAAACCTGGCGCCTGTGAACAACCAGCAGTTCACCAGCAACAACAACGGCCTGGACGCGATCACCAAGAAGAGCGCGGCGCCTGCGATGCAGTTCGATACGCTCTACATGCGCCATATTTCGCTGATGGTCAGCTGGAAGCGGTCGCTGCTGTTCATGGCCCACACTGCCGACAACAGCGCCGACAAGCTCTTTGCCAAGGGCGAGTGTGCGGTCCTGACGGGCAACTCGGGCTCGTTCGGCCAGTTCCTGAACACCAAGGGGCTCTCGTTCGGCGTGGCGCCGCTGCCTTACTACGACCAGGCCACCCAGACCGGCGGCCAGCCGTTCGTGAGCGGTTCGGCGCTGTGGGCGCTTGAAGGCCGTCCGCAGGCCGAAGAAAAGGCCACCGCGCAGTTCCTGGCCTGGCTGTCCAAGCCCGTCATCGCGGCGGAATGGCACCAGCGCACCGGCTACCTGCCGTTGACCGAAGCCGCGTTCCGCGCGTCGGACGTGTCGTTCTACAAGAGCATTCCTGGCGCCCAGGCCGTCGTCGCATCCATGAGCACCCGCCCGGCCACCAACAGCCGCGGCTTCCGCATGGCCAACTACGAGCGTATCGAGCCCGTGTTCAACCAACAACTGAACGACGCGTTCGAAGGCAAGACCCCGCCGGTCTCGGCCCTGAACAATGCCGCCAACCAGGCCCGCACCATCGCGACGCAACGCTAAGCGCCGCCTCGCCAGCAAGGCCCGAAAGCCCGGTTCCCGAACCGGGCTTTTTTCTTGGGGGTGTTTTTTCCTTCGGTGAGGCGGCGAGCGTGCAGTGTGGGGGGGCGCGCTTTCCCGCCGGGCCGTCCCAAGGGAAAGAGCCCCCCTCGGGGGGCAGCAAGCGCGAAGCGCGCAGCGTGGGGGGCGCGCTTTCCCGCCGGGCCGCCCCAAGGGAAAGAGCCCCCCTCGGGGGGGCAGCAAGCGCGAAGCGCGCAGTGTGGGGGGGCGCGCTTTCCCGCCGGGCCGCCCCAAGGGAAAGAGCCCCCCTCGGGGGGGCAGCAAGCGCGAAGCGCGCAGCGTGGGGGGCGCGCTTTCCCGCCGGGCCGTCCCAAGGGAAAGAGCCCCCCTCGGGGGGGCAGCAAGCGCGAAGCGCGCAGCGTGGGGGGCGACATTTCTAGCCGTGCGTACATGCCAGTCTGTTGCGATGCCTGGCCTTGCTCCACCATCTCTTCACCGCGATCCACTTCCGGTTCGCCTTTTGCTTGCGGTGAAGCATGGTTCGAATACTCTTTCTGGCGGCGGGCCTGTGTGGCCTGGCCGGTTGCGCAATGCCCCAGGCGAAAGGGGCTGCCCGCGCATCGTGGCAGGCGTCCGGTCCGGCTGCGCAAGGCTTTCGCTTTGACTGGCAACTATCCGGCGATCCGGCCGTCGCGCCTATGCAGGTGTTCGACGACGGCCGCGAAACCTGGCTGCAATTTGCCCCCGGCCAGGCCTTGCCTGCCATTTTCGGCGTCACTCCCGACGGCGAGCGCGCTTTGCCTTATGTGCGCCGTGAGCCCTATGTGGTGCTGGCTGGCGGATGGCGCGCGCTGTCGTTTCGTGGCGGCAGATTGGCGGCACGGGCCCAGCGCGGGCCTGACGCCGCATCTCTCCCATCTTCAACCGTATCGACTACCGTAGCCGCCATGCCGGCCGGGCAGGCGGGCGTCGGGTCGCCGGCGTCGTCGCGCGAGTCCGCTGCGGTCAACCCGCTGCCGGCCGCAACACCGTTGGCCGTCACGCAGGCAGGGGCCACGCCGACGTTTCGCGCTGCCCCGCCCGATGCCACGCTGCGTGCCGTGCTGGCCCGCTGGGCAGGGCTGGCCGGGTGGACCTTCCAGCCGCAGCATTGGGCGGTGGATGTCGATATTCCACTGGCTGCCACGGCGGACTTCCCGGGTGATTTCAAATCCGCGGTGCGCGGCTTGCTCGGCGCTACCGAGCTGGCGGACAAGCCGCTGCAACCGTGCTTCTACGGCAATCGGGTGCTGCGCGTGGTGCCGCTGGCGCAGTCCTGCACCCGTTTGGCCGCGACCCCGGGGGCGGCATGAAGCATCGCCGCGCCTTTGCTCTCGCGCTATGCGGCCAGCTCGCCGGCTGTGCCGTGACTGAGCAGGTCGCTGACCTGCGCCGTGCCTCGGACAGCAAACAGGCGAATGCCGCCGCGCGCCATCGGGCATTCGCCGACAGCCTGACCGACCGCAATGCCCGCCAGGCCGCCCAGGAGGTCGCCACCCCCTGGCTTGCGGGCAAACCGCAGCCATTGGCACGCGAAGTTTCGCTGCCGCCCGCCTTGCGTGAAAACGTGCAGACCACCTTGTTATTGGCCGATGACGCCGACCTGTCCACGCTGGCGCAGCGGCTCGCAGCCGCCACCGGCATGCCGGTGCGCGTCAAACCGGAAGCGCTGCTGCCGCTCGAACTGTTCCTGCCGCGCCTGGCCGTCAACAGTGCATTGGCCGAGCCTGCAGCGCAGCGCTTCGAGGTCCGGGCGGGCGCGCAGCCGTTGGCCGATTTGCTGGACGCCGTGGCGGCGCGCTACTCGGTGCATTGGCGCTACGAGCACAACGCGCTGGAGTTCTACCGTACCGACACCCGCGTCTTTGATCTGCGCGCCTTGTCGCTGGCCAGCAAGGTCGACGTCCGCCTGGGCCGCGCGGGCCGCGCCGAAGCCGAGGGTTTTGAAAATACCTCCAGTACGGCCCTGTCCGGGGGCGAGCACAAGGCGCTGGCGATTCTGCGGGCCCATGCCCAGGCCTTCCTGACCCGTTCCGGAGTCATCGCCGACGCGGTCGAGGGCGAAACCGCGCTGGTCATCACCGATACTCCGGAAGCCCTGGAGCGGGTGGGCCGCTATCTCGATCGCGAGAACAAGGCATTGACGCGGCGGGTCAGGCTGGTATTTGAGGAAATCACGGTGATCTCCCGTAATACAGCCTCGGGCGGCATCGACTGGAATGCGGTCTACGCGGCGGCGGGCGGCGCTGCGCGCCTGGCGATGCCGGCGACGGCGGCGGCAGCATCCGGCGCATTCGAGATCGCCGCGGGGCGAGGGCCGTTCGATGCCTCGAAGGCCATCGTATCCGCGCTCAGCGCCAGCGGCGCGGTCGTGCGGCATAGCCGCGTTCCGGTCCTCACCCTGAACCGCCGGCCCGTTACCCACGCCGTGCGCACTACGTTCTCGTACATCGATCGGGTGCAGAGCACGGCCGTGCCGGGGGCCGCGGCGAACGGGGCCAACAGTTCGCTGCCAGCGGTGTCCATCAGCCAGAAAGAGGAAACGGTCGGCTCGTTCCTGACCCTGGTGCCGGACATCCAGGAAGATGGCCAGATCCTGCTGTCCATCGCCTACGACAACGCCGTGGCCCAGCCTCTGAAGACCGTCACCTTCGGCGAGCGCGGCAATCAGGTCCAGGTGCAGCAGATCACCGTGGACGGCAACGGCACCGTGCAGCAGATCGAACTGCGCCCCGGGCAGCCTGTCATCGTGTCCGGCTTTGACCGTAGCCAGGATCAACATGACCGCCAGCGCCTGGCGCCCGGCCTGCCGCTGGCGGCCGGCGGCCAGGACAGCGCGGCCACCGAGCGTGTGACAACGCTGATCCTGGTCACCGCTCAGGTCGAGGAAGGCTTCTGATGCCGATACCCTCCAGGACTTCGCCATGAACCGAGCGCCGCACTATCACCTGATCGATTGTCCCGGCGCGGGGCGGGCGCTGGTATTCGGCTTGCGCTGGCATGCCCTCATCGGCTCGGACGTTGCCGCGTTGGCCCGGTCCCGCGGACGCCGGCTGCGGGCCACGCACTATGTGGTCGCAGGCTCGCCTGCGACCGTGGCGGGGTATGGCCGCACGGCGGCACACCGCATGCTGCCGTGGCGCCGCGCAGGCGCGCGCAGGGCTGCACCGCGCCTGCTGGCGGCAGCGCAGTTGTTCGCCCTGCGATACCCCGCCGGCGGCCATAGCCTGGTTTGTCTGCCGGATGGGCGGTATTGGCTGGTCGCCGCGCATGCGGGCGTCGTGCTGTCCCAGACAGACCGCTTGTTCGAGTCGCACGAAGACGCGCTGCGGGAACAGGCGCGACTCTTGATCGCCCGCCCCGATTTGAGTGAACGTGATGCCGACGAGGTCTATGCGGCTTTGCAGGCAGCGGGGGATCCGGCTGCGCAACTGATTGCCTTGCCGTCGCGTTGGAAGGCGTTGCCGCCAGTGCTGCGGTGGTTCCTGATTTGCCTGGCCCTGTCCGTTGCCGGTCCCGCGCTCTGGAACAGGATCACCGTGCCGTCGCCCCGCACCGAGCCTGCGCTGGCCGGGCCGGCGACCGGACCCGAGGCCCAGGCTCAGGCACGGCGGACCTTGTTAAGCGCCATCCCCGCGCACGGTCCTGCCGAACTCGGCCGGGTACTGGCGGGGTTGGTGAATGCGCCGCTTGAAGTCCAGGGGTGGGCGTTGCGGCGCGCGCAATGCGATGCCCAGACCGAACGCTGGCTTTGCCAGGCCGTCTACGCCCGGGTGCATCCGCAGGCGACGAACCAGGGCCTGTACGCGCGGCTGCCGCGGGGTTGGCAGGTGTCATTCAACCCGCTGGAAGAGGCCTCGCTGTCGTGGCAGGTGGCGTCGCAAGCGCGGTCGCTGGTGGACGTGGCGTTGCCCACGCCGCTGCAAGTCGACACCGGTGTCGCCGCGACGCTGCAGCAATTGCGGCCGGCGTTCGTGTCGATCGTGCTGGCGCCAGCGGTGCCGGCATTGCCGACGGCCGTGGTCGTCGGCGCGGTTGCTGATCCCGCGGTGCCCACGCCCGACGTGCGCGCCCGGTCCCTCACGCTCAACGGGCCACTGCGTTCTTTCACGTTGTTGCCGGGCCGGCTTGGCGTGGCGCGCTGGTCCCGGCTGGCCGTGTACATCCAACCTCAACTTCGATCCAGCCTGGCCGCCAGCACGCTGGTCGCCGAATTGCAAGGAGTCATCTATGAACAGCATTAGCCTCCTGGGACGCAGGCGGCGGCGCTTGATGCCGTGGCGTTTTGCTGTGGCCATCGCGGGCGTTGCCGCGCTGGCGGCGGATGCGGTGGCGCAGACGTCCGCCGACGCGGATCCGCAGGCCTGGCCCGAAGCGGAAACCGTGCGCACGCTGTTGCGTGCCGATGCTGCCGCCGCGCTGGCCGATTGCCGCGTGCCGGGAATCTGCCCGGCAGGCGCACCGGCTGTCGCGGCCGCGCCCGCCCCTCAAGCCGACGACGTTCGCGTGGCGGCGATATTCGGCGTGGCCAGGCGGTTGCAGGTCGATCTGATTGTCAATGGCGCCTTGCTTCGCTACCAGGCCGGCCGCGCGGCACCGGTGGCTGGCGCCCAGGTCGCTCAGACCTATCAGTTGGTGGCGGTGGATGGCGGGTGCGTGCGGCTGCGCCGGGGCGACCGTGATATTCGCGCCTGCCTGGATGCCGGGAGCCTCGCGCCATGACGGCATCATCTCCCACTGCCGGCGCACTGGGTGCCACCCTGTGCGCGCTGAACGCGCCCGAAGACATCGCGCGTCTCGATCCGGCCTTCTCGCGCGCGCTTGGCCGTGAGTTCGACCTTGCCGCCATGGCGGGCAGGCTCTGCCCGGTCCTGCTCGAAAACGGCGACGTGGCCATCTTCGCGGTCAAGGAGTTCTGCGTGGGCGACGCCATAGACGAAGTCGAGCGCATGGTGCGGACTCAGGGCTACCGGCTCGCCAAGCCGGCGCG
>NZ_JAELTJ010000177.1 GCF_016428805.1 Achromobacter sp. ASV32 | reverse complement strand
CCCCCCCCCCCCCCCCCCCCCCCCCCCCCCCCCCCCCCCCCCCCCCCCCCCCCCCCCCCCCCCCCCCCCCCCCCCCCCCCCCCCCCCCCCCCCCCCCCCCCCCCCCTTTACCAGCAGAAGACGGCATCCGCGATCGGTTATTAGGTCTCGTGGGCTCGGAGATGTGTATAAGAGACAGCACCCGGCGAACGCCGGTCAGGCGCCGCCACGCGGGCTCAATAACATGCTGCTAGCGCATCAACGCTGCGTCTGCGGACGCTGGCCGGTCTGGCCAGGCTGCTGGCCCGGCTTGCCGTCCTTGTCCATGTGCTGGCCGCCCTGACCGGGCTGCTGTTGGCCCGGGGACTTGTTGCCGTCCTGCGGGCTTTCCTGGGTTTGCTGCTTTTGGGGCTGCTTTTGCTGGTCGGGCTGATTCGGGTTTGCCATTGCAAGTCTCCTAGTAGGCGGAACCATTCCGCCAGTCTTGACTTAGCAACTGCCGTGCCCAAACGCGCCGCCGCCCGGGCGGACGCGCAAACCGGCGCGGCGGGCTGATCCGGCCCCGGTAAATTCGGGAGATGACGGGTAGAAATGGCGGCGGCCTCGCCGCGCTGCCCAGGCCCTATTGCGTGGTGACGTGCACCGGCAACCCGGTTTCGGCGTCCTGCGGGTCGAAGGCATCCAGCCAGGCCGAGGCGTAGCTGGCCGGCGCGGCCAGCGGCTCGCCGCCATCGCGCTGCACGCGCAGCCGCATCATCAGGTCTTCCAGCGACATGGGCCGGCCCAGCGCATAGCCTTGGCCGTATCGGCAGCCGGCGGCCCGCAAGGCAGGAATATCGGCCACATTCTCGACGCCCTCGGCCACCACGCGCCAACCCAGCCGGGTAGCCAGTTCGGCAGCGGTGCGCAGCACTTCAAATGCGACCGCGCTGCGGCGCATGCGGGTCACGAAATACTGATCGATCTTGACTTCGGACAACGGAATGGCCGACAGCAGCTTCAGGGACGCATGGCCGGTGCCGAAGTCGTCCAGACTGACCTCGCAGCCGGCCTCTTCCAGGCGGGCCAAGGTTGCACGCAGGGCATCGAGTTCCTTGATGGGCTGGTCTTCCGTCAATTCAACGCGCAGCAGCGAAGCGGGCAATTCGGCGGCGTGAATACGCCCCAGCAGAAAATCGACCGAGCGCTCGTCGGACAGCGTGGAGGCCGGCGCATTGATGGCCACCGGTATGGCGATCCCTGCGCGGCGCATGGTCAGCAGCATATCGATCACCCGCTGCGCGACCCGCTCAAACAGCGTGCGGTCCAGCCCGAGGCGGTTGACGGTGGGAATGAATTCGGCCGGCATCACAATGCCCAGCCGGGAATGCTGCCAGCGCGCCAGCGCTTCGGCCGCAACGATGCGGCCGGTCAATAAATCGACCTGGGGTTGCAGCAGCACCCTCAGGCCTTCTTTGCCGGTAATCATGGCAGCGACTTCGTCGTCGCTGACCACCGAGCTCGTGGAAGCCTCGTGATTTGGCATCATGTTTGCTCCTGAAGTGCCCCGGAGTACGGCCTGCGCTGTCCGGGCGCAGACCGAGGCACATTGGACATGAGTATTCACATTCGGCTTGCAGGGATGGATATTCTTACTGCCTAGCGTTATGTACCAATCGCTATCTCATTAGATCGCCATTGTTTTTTATGCGATTTCAAACATTTATTCCAGGCAATTGTGCTCCGTTGCGGCGCCAAAGTCACACATATGTAACCATGAGTATTTAACGCTGCGCATTTATGAACATCTCATTAATCGGACGCTCCGAAAATTCATTATTTTTTTGCCTTGTCGACATGGTAGCGTTGCGTCGTTTCCCCCGATCCGCCCCTATTGCTGCTGTGTTTTCCGCGTGACTACCCTGCTTTCCCGTTGGCGCAGTTCCCTGCGCAATGTCCTGTGGCTGGACGCCCTGCAAGCGGCCGCCATCAGCGCCGCGCCCGTCATCCTGGCCGTATTGATACACGAGCCCCGCCTGGGCTGGACCGCCATCGCCGCGTTCTGGGCCTGCTTTGGCGACCCGGGTGGCCCGCTGCGCCAGCGCGCCGGGTCCATGCTGGCGCTGGGGATGATCGGCGCTCTGTTCTGCTTTCTGGCCAGTATCAGCGCCGGCCATCTGTGGCTGCTGCTGCCGCTGACTTTCCTGTGCTGTACCTTCGGCGGCCTGTTGCGCGTGCTGGGTCCGGCGGCGGCCATTGTCGGCACGCTGCTGTCGGCCGGATTCGTGGTGGCGGCCGAGCTGCCGGCGCCCACCCTGGCGGCCAGCCTGTCGTACACCCTGTTTTTCGTGGCGGGCGCACTGTGGGCCATTTTGATGACGGCGCTGGTCTGGCGCCGGCGCCCCTGGAAAGACGCGACCCACGCCGTGGCGCACTGCTATCGCGGCCTGGCCGACTTCGCCGATGCCCTGGCACGCCTGTACTCGGGCCTGGCGCCCGCCGGCGGTCCGCAAGCCTGGAGCGCCGTCACCCGGGCCCAGCGCGGCAGCCTGCGCGCCGCGCTGGAAACCGCCCGCGGCCGCATCCGCGAAGTGCAGGACGCGCGCCCGTCACGGCGGGCCCGGGCGCAGCAGCTGTTCTACCTGCTCGATAGCGCCGAGGACAGCTTCATCGCCCTGGTGGCCGCGGCGGACCTGCTGGAATCGAACGCGCCGCGCTGGCTCGGCCGCGGCGCCGGCGCGAACCTTTCGCATGCGTTCCACCGTTATGCGAGCGTGGCCAACGCCATCGCCAGCACCTCGGACGTCACCGACGCCAAACAGGCCGAATGCCTGCGCGAACGGCTGGCACACTTTGGCGCGGGGCTGCACGAGCTGCGCGGCGCGGCCATGGCCTATGCCCCGGACCTGGCAACCATGGTGCCGGTGCTGGACCGCATGCAGCAAAACGCCCACGCCGTGATGCAGGCGCTGTTCGACCAGGACGGCGCGCCCGATGCCCCCGCCCAGGCCGCGCGCGCCGAATCGCCCGCGCGGGCGGCCTGGCGCAGCCTGCGCCAGAACCTGCGCTTTGACTCCGACGCCTTCCGCCACGCGCTGCGCGTGGGCATCGGCGCCACCATCGCGGTCGCGTTGTCCAAGACCTTTACCGTCAACCATGGCTACTGGATGTCGCTGACGCTGGTGTTCGTCCTGCAGCCGTATTTCGCCACCACCTGGACGCGCACCGTCGAGCGCGTGATCGGCAGCGTGGCGGGCGCCATCGGCGCGTCGCTGCTGGGCCTGCTGCTCAGCACGCCTCTGTCGGTGGCGCTGGCGGTGCTGCCCATCGCCCTGGGCACGTTCGCCGCCCGCACCATTCACTACGCGCTGTTCACTTTTTTCCTGACCTCGCAGTTCGTGCTGGTCAGCCATATCCAGCAACCCGACATCTACGAGCCGATGCTGGCGGCGCTGCGTGCCCTGAACAGCGTGCTGGGTGGCGTGCTGGCCCTGCTGGTGGGCTTTCTGGTGTGGCCCGAGAAAGAACCTCGCCAACTGGCCGGCGCGCTCAGCCGCGCGCTGGAACGCCACGCGGCCTATGCCTTGGCCTTGACGCAGAACAAGAGCGGCGCCGGCGACAACGGCCAGGACATTGTCGACCTGCGCCGCCTGGCCTGCCTGTCGGCCGACAACGCCGAGGCCTCGCTGCAACGCCTGCAGCAGAACCCCGTGCACCGCGACCGCAATGTGGACACCGCCGTGAATCTCCTGAATGCCATGCGCCGGGTCACCGCGGCCGGCACCGTGCTGGAGATTCAGCCGGCTTTACCGGCGGACAGCCCCGCCGCCGCGGCCCTGCGCGATTATGGCCGGGTGCTGGCACATGCCTTGCACCCCCAGGAACCGGCGCCTGAGGCGGGCATCCGGCAACTGGCGGTGCCGGCGGCGCTGGCCTCGGTTGCGCCTGGCCTGGCCGGCCCGCTGGACCGCATCGCGCAACAGGCGCGCCAGGTCAGGCAACTGCGCGAACGGGTGCAGCAAGCCTGATCACAGGCCTTCGCCGGCCGGGCCCCGCGGCCCCCCGGCCTTGCGCCCACCCCGTCAAATTGCGCCCCGCTTGATGCCGGTCAAAGGCGCAATGTCCGGAACGCGCAACGATAAAGGCCTGTCGCGCTGAAAAGGAGGCCGCCATGTATCGCCGCATTTCCGTACACCTGGACCACGGGTTCGATTGCCAACGCCGCACCCAGGTCGCGCTGGCCCTGGCCAGGCGCCACAAGGCAGAACTGGTCGGCATCTACGCCAGTTCGGCGCCGCCCCAGTACTACTACGGCGAATCCGTGCTGATGTCCAAGACCTTGAACGTGATGCGCGACCTGCAGGCGCAGCACCGCGGTGCCGTGCAGGACGCCTTCCTGGAAGCGGCGGCCAAGGCCGACGTGCCGGCGGTGCTGCGCGCCGGCGACAGCACGCCCAGCGCCAGCGTCGCCCTGTTCGGCCGCACCAGCGACCTGATCATCGTCAGCCAGCAGAACCGCGAAGACATCGAGGCCGCGCACGAAACCGAGTTCGTCGAGCAGACCTTGCTGACCGCCGGCCGCCCGGTGCTGGTGGTGCCGTCCAGCGGTGAGTTTGCAGCGGTGGGCGAACGCGTGCTGTACTGCTGGGACCGCAGCCGCGAAGCCGCCCGCGCGCTGGCCGACGCGGCGCCGCTGCTGCGCTCGGCTTCGCATCTGGTGGTGCTGACCATGGACGAAGGCGCCGCCACGCACAAGGATGAAGCCGTGCCGTTCGAGGACCTGGCCACCTACTGCATCGCCCAGGGCATGCCGGCGCCCGATCACGTGCGCCGCGACATCAAGGGCGTGGGCGTGGGCAGCACCATCCTGAACGCGGCGGCCGATCACAGCGCCGACCTGATCGTGATGGGCGCCTATGGCCACAGCAAGTTCCGCGAATGGGCGATGGGCGGGGCAACCGCCTCGATCCTGAAAAGCATGACCGTACCGGTCATGTTCTCGCACTAGCGCCGGTCGGCACACGCCCTCAGCGTCGGTCCCGCGACGCCGGCACCGGCGTGAACGCCGGCCAACTTCCTGTCGCTGCGCGAGACCGCGCGGCGCGCCGTGACCCGGCGCGTCGCGCCGGCATCCGCCGCCAGCCACTACGCCTCGGTACAATTGCGCGCCCCCGACCGCCCCGCTCTTGTACGCGTCATGAAAGCCAAGTTACGCAAGTCCCTGCGCACCGCCCTGTCCACCCTGCACCGGTGGGTGGGCTTGATCCTGGGTGTGGTGCTGGTACTGGCCGGCCTGACCGGCAGCCTGCTGGCTTTCGACCACGAACTTGACGGCTGGCTGAATTCAGCCATGCTGCGCAACCGCGCCGGAGTCTGCGCCGCGCCGCTGCCGCCTTCGGCCGCCGCCCGCGCCGTGCAGCAGGCCTGGCCGGGCGCCAGCGTCAACGCCATCACGCTGCCCGAGGCCCCCGCCGACAGCTACCGGGTGCAATTCAAGCACGCGGCCACCGCCGACAACGAAGCGGGCGTCGACACCTGCTCGGGCCAACTGCTGGCCAGCCGCAACCGCGACGCGGTCTCGCTGGACCGCGCCCACCTGATGCCGTTGCTGCTGCGTTGGCACATGACGCTCCTGCAAGGCAAGACCGGCCGCGAGGTACTGGGCTGGCTGGCCGTGGCCTGGATCGTGCTACTGCTGGCGGGCGTATACCTGGCCTGGCCGCGACCCGGCCACTGGCGCCGGTCGGTATCGGTCACGCGCGGGGTGGGCGCGTTCCGCACCAGCTACGAACTGCACCGCGCCGCGGGGCTGATCTCGGCGGTATTGCTGTTGGTCGTGGCCGGTACGGGTTTTTTCATGGGCTTGCCGCAACTGGGCCGGCAGTGGGTTGCCAGCGTGGCCAACGTGCCGGCAGACGCGCGCGCGGCGGCGCTGGCGCCGCTGGCCGCGGGCGAACCGGAGCTGGGGTGGGACGGTGCGGCCGCCAAGGCACGCGCGCTGGCGCCGGCGGACGCCACCTTGGTCATGTTGCGGCGCGACGCCGCGCGCGGCCTCTACCAGGCCCGTCTGCGCCGCGCCGACGATTGGCAACCGGTCGGCACGCTGCGCCTGTTCATCGACATGCGCAGCGGCGAACGCGTGTCAGTGGCCGACCCCTTGTCGGGCACGGCCGGCCAACGCTTCCTGGCACTGATGTTCCCCCTGCATTCGGGCAGCCTCTTCGGCCTGCCCTCGCGCATCCTGACCGCCGTGCTGGGGCTGCTGCCGTTGCTGTTCTTCGTGACGGGGCTGGTGATCTGGATCAGCCGCCGGCGGCTCAAACACCGTGGACGGCAAGCGGCGGCCCAGACGCCCAGGCCGGTGGCCCGGCGCGCCTGAACCGCCGAAGAACGCGGGGACGCCTGCGGCGCCCTGGCGCTATATCCGTCCCATCAGCAAGAGCACGATCAGCACGATGACGACGATCCCCAGCAAGCCGCTGGGGTAGTAGCCCCAGCTGCGGCTGTGCGGCCACGCCGGGACCGCGCCGACCAGCAGCAATATCAGAATGATCAGCAAAATGGTGGACATGGTCTTACCTCTTCTTCTTGGTTGATTGATGGTTGCGGCCGGCCCGCATCAATGGCGCCGCGACAACTTTTCCTTTACCGGCGGCTCCAGCGGCGGCAGATCCACCTCCGGCTCATCGGTATCGGGCTCGACCGGCAGATCGCCCGGCGGCGAGCCCGGCGGAATCGGGTCCGGCTTGGGCGGAACATGCAAGAACAGATCGGCAGACATGGCACTCTCCTGTAATGGTGCTGCTTTGGGCACGGCCGGAAACCCCCGGCCGCGCGAAACCGGCAACGCGCCGGCACTCAACGGCGCGCCAGCGCAAATACGCGCAGTAGTTCCCGGTTGAAGGCGGGGATGTCGTCCGGCTTGCGGCTGCTGATCCACCGGCCGTCCACCACGACCTCTTCATCCACCCAGTCGGCGCCGGCATTGCGCAGGTCATCGGCCAGCGACGGCCAACTGGTCATCTTGCGGCCCTTGACCAGGCCGGCCGAGATCAGCAGCCAGGCGCCATGGCAGATCACGGCCAGCGGCTTGCCGGCCTCGTGCATGGCCTGGACGAATTCCCGCGCCTTCGGATGCAGCCGGATCTCGTCGGCGTTGACGACGCCGCCCGGCAGCAGAACCGCGTCAAATGCGTCTTCGCGCGCCTCGGCAAAGATCAGGTCCGCCTCGTAGCGGTCGCCCTTGTCGTGGTGGTTCATGCCCTGCACGGGCCCGCGCCTGGCCGATACGATGACGGTACGGGCGCCCTGCTCGTGCAGCGCGTCGCGCGGGCCAGTCAGTTCGACCTGTTCAAAGCCGTCCACCACCAGAATGGCCACATTGAAGTCCTGTAGTGTCTTCGCCATGCAAAGCTCCTGTATTGCCGTGAACTGCCTGTCAGCAAGCGGCGTGCCCGGGTCGGCGGCCATGCCCCGGGCACACGGCTTGCTAGGGCTGCCGCGACCTTCAGGAGGGCACGATGCCAGAGCGCAGGCAAGTCAAACCGCAGGCGCCCGCCGCCGCAAAGCTGGTCTATGTGGACGACGCCCGGCCGGGCTACACCCGCGTGCGCGTCAACGGAACGACCTTCCGCTACCTGGATGCGTCCGGCAAGCGCATCACCCGCAAAGACGAGCTGGACCGCGTTCGCGCCCTGGCAATTCCGCCTGCCTATGAATCCGTGTGGATCTGCCCGCTGGCCCATGGCCACCTGCAGGCCACCGGCCGCGACGCGCGCGGCCGCAAGCAGTACCGCTACCACGCCGCCTGGGCCCAGTTGCGCGATGCCAACAAGTACCAGAGCCTGAGCGAATTCGGCGCCCGCCTGCCGCGCATCCGCAGCCGCGTGCGGCGCGACCTGCAAGCGCCGGGGCTGGCGCAGGCCAAGATGATGGCGGTGGTGGTGCAGTTGCTGGAAGACACGCTGATCCGCATCGGCGCCCGCGAATACGCACGCGCCAACCGCTCCTACGGGCTGACCACCCTGACCCGGCGCCACGCCACGGTCAGCGGGGACCGCCTGCGCTTTCGGTTTCGCGGCAAGAGCGGCGTCGAACACGATGTGACCGTGACCGACAGGCGCATTGCCCGCGTGATCAAACGCTGCCTGGAGATTCCCGGCCAGCAGCTGTTCCAGTACCTGGACGAAAACGGCGAGCCCCACGCCGTGGACTCGGAGTCGGTGAACACCTATCTGCGCGAGGCCGGCGCGGCCGACTTCACCGCCAAGCATTACCGCACCTGGGCCGGATCCGTACTGGCCTACGCCGCGCTGCAACGCCGGCCGTACGTCGATGCGCGCCAGGCCAGGCAGGAGGTGGTGGACGTGATCAAGGCGGTCGCGCAGCGCCTGGCGAACACGCCGGCGGTGTGCCGCGCATGCTATGTGCATCCGTCGATCATCGACACCTATCTGGCGGGGCAATTGCCTGCGCGGGGTGCGGCGCCGGCCGGCCCGCGCGGCCTGAGCGCCGACGAACGCCGGCTGCTGGCCTTCTTGAAGCAGGCCTGAACGCCCGCCGTCAGAGAATCGACGACCTGGCGTTCCTGGCGCGCGGTTGCGGCGCGGCGCCGTCGGCCCAATTGGATTCGGTGACGTCATCGACGGCCCGCCGGGTGTTCCGCGCGGCCTCGTCCGGCGTCGACGCGGTGAGCTTGGCCGGCTGGCGCGGCACGTCAACCGGCGTGTCGGGCGGCAGGACCTTGGCGTCGCGGGGGGTGGACGCTGACGTGGCCCGCGAGGCCCGCTTGCCGGCCGGGGACGTCTTGCTGGAATGCTTGGCAGATATCACGAGGGTTCTCCCGTTGATGGTCATTGGCAGGCGGTGCCGAGGGCTTATCCTGCGGGGTCGGATCGCCGCGCCTGACCGGCCGCCGCGCAAAATTGCAAGCGGATGTGGCGTTGATGGCAGGCGCGGCGCTTGCTGGGTAAAAAGGAAATTCCCCCCACGCCACCCCCAGGAGCTATCGATGGCCAACAACCCCACCCCGCTACCCTCCGACTTTCCCGAGCACGGCCCTGACGAGCGCGGCGCACGCCGGCGTCGGCGGCATCCGGAAAGCTGGATCGATGATCTGGAAGCCACGCTCGACGACGCCACCGCCACCGACCTGGAGGCGCTCAAGACGCGTCTGGCGGACCAGTTGCACGATGCACGCCGCAGCCTGCGCGACGCATCCGATACGGCGCACGACATGGTGCGGGAAACGCTGGACTGCACCGAGCAATACATTCACGCGCGCCCCTGGCAGGCGGTTGGCCTGGTGGCCGGCGCCGCTTTCCTGTTCGGCGTCATCGTCGGCCGGCAGCAATAGGCGCGGGCGCCGCGCCTGTCCGGGCGCGGCGCCCGCCTGCCAGTTTTGCCGGCGCAGCGGCTTTTACACCGGCGCAACGGCTTTTTACTTCTGGGCCTTGTCCTTGGCGTCGCCGTAGGCCGCCTGCGTCTTGCCCGCAACCTTCTGGGCCGCGCCCTTCAGTTCGGTGGACGTGCTGCCCGTGACCTTGCCGGCCACTTCCTTCACCTTGCCTGCGGCTTCGTTGACACGGCCTTTCACTTGGTCCTTGTTCATGGCTATTCCTCATTGCGTGGATAACGCGTCGACGCCGGACGGCGCGCGCGGCATCCTTGCAGCAAGTGCCGTGCCTGCTGATCGCCGGGCCGGCTGTCGGCCCTGCCGCCGCGGCAGCCACCGCCTGAGGCCTGTTCACTCCAGAAGGCGCCTCGCCCAGGCCCTGGCCCGCCCTCGCTGTCGGCACGCGGCTTGCTGAGGCCGGGCACCGACAGCGCGCGAGCATCGTTCGCCTGGTCGCAATGCACAGCCGCTGTCGGCAAAGGAACGGACCATGTACGCATATGGCGAAGACAATGAAACGCCCGCCACCAGCGAGAGCCTTCCGCGAGAACACGGCGGCTGGCGCGGCCTGCGGCCGCTGGACTGGATCGCGTTGATCGCCGTGGTGGCCGGCGGGGTCAATTGCGGCCTGATCGCCGCCGTCAATCTGGATGTCTTCGCCCGGGTGCTGCCCTCGGCCATGGCCACGCGAGCCGCCTACGGCCTGGTCGGCCTGGCGGCGCTGCATTGCGTGGTGCTGCTGTTCCGGTTGGGCGCGGAAAGCGACTGACCCGGGCGGGTCGTTGCGATCCGCCCGGCAACTCAGCCCCGCGCGCCGGGTTTGCGGGTGCCTGGATACTGCCCTCCTTCTTCATATTCCGCCCCCTTGGGGTGGGGCTTCTCGTCCGCCGCGCGCCGGGGGCCGCCTGCCTTGTCCGAGCCGGGTTTATCCGACCCGAATTGGCCGCTGCGGCTGGCGGCATCGGTTTCGTCCTGCGGCGTGTTCGCCTTGCCGCCTGTCGTGCCGGGTGCATCCGCCTTGCCGGCGCGTGCCGTTTTTGCATCGGTATGGTTCATTTTCCTCTCCTTGCGCTGCGCCCTGCCGTCCGGC
>NZ_JAELTJ010000176.1 GCF_016428805.1 Achromobacter sp. ASV32 | reverse complement strand
TGGCCGACTGCGCGATCAGGGCGGGGTCCAGCGGCCGCGCCAGTTCGGCTTCCAGCCAGCGATGGTCTTGTGCGTCGGCGGACAGCTTGCTCATCTCCGTTTCCAGCAGCGCGCGCTCCTCGGGGCCGATATGGCCATCCGCCTTGGCCGCGCCGATCATCGCGGTCAGTACCGCGGTGCTGTGCTGTTCCGCTTCGGGCGGAGGCAGGCGGTCCAGCGTTTGCGGCGGGCCGGACGGCGCGCCGGCCTGCTTGCGCTGCCAATCGCCGTAGGCCCGGTAGGCCAGGGCGCCCAGCGCAGCCATGCCGCCGTACATGGCAACCTTGCCGCCGATCTTGCGGGCCTTCTTGCTGCCCAGCAGCAGGCCCAGCGCACCCGCGCCCAAGGCGCCGCCGCCCAGGCCGGTCAGGAAGGAGCCCTTGCCGCCCGTGGCGCCCTGGACCTTGGAATTGGCGTCGGACAGCAGGCCTTGGCCGGATTGCAGCAATTGATCTAGAAGTTGTCTGGCGCTCATGGTGCCCCCTGGTGAATGCAATCGATCTTGCGGATAGGGATATCCGACCGGCGGGCTACAAAGAAGTTCAGCTTACAGTCAGAAATGGATGTTGCCGCGCAGGGCGGGAGCGGGCGGCGGATGCTACAACGTGGGACAGGGGCGGCCACGCGCGCCGCCCGCAACACGAGGAAATCCGCTCATGACCATCCACGTGCGCCAGAACGCGCCCAACACCCTGCAATTCACTGCCACGGCCGAAGGCCACGATCTGCCGCTGGACATGCCGCAGCCGCAGGGCGCGGGCCCCGATCCGCATGACTATTTCGATACCGCGCTGGGCGGCTGCAAGGCCATGACGCTGATGGTCTACGCGCAGCGCAAGGGCCTGCCGCTGGAATCGGTGGGGGTGGACGTGGTGCGCGATGCCGGCGAAGAGCGCAAGGGCATCTACCGTCTGACGGCCAAGCTGACGCTGCACGGGGCGCTGTCGGACGCCCAGATCGACGAATTGCTGGCTGTGGCCGAGAAATGCCCGATCCACAGGCTGATGACGGCGGTGGACGTGCAGGTGTCCACGCTGATCGTGCGGCCGGACTGACCGGCAAAAAAAAAGCGGGCCGCCTGGCCCGCTTTCTGGTCTTACTCTTCCATGCCCGGCACGACCGTCGAGAAACCCGCATCCACGTGGGTGATCTCGCCGGTGACGCCGGCAGCCAGGTCCGACAGCATGAACGCGGCCACGTTGCCGACGTCGTCGATGGTGACGTTGCGGCGCAGCGGCGCCTGGGCTTCGACGAACTTCAGGATGGACGAGAAGTCCTTGATGCCGCTGGCGGCCAGCGTCTTGATCGGGCCGGCCGAAATGCCGTTGGCGCGGATGCCGCGCGGGCCCAGGGCGGTGGCCAGGTAGCGCACGCTGGCTTCCAGCGAGGCTTTGGCCAGGCCCATCGTGTTGTAGTTGGGCACCACGCGTTCGGCGCCCAGATAGGTCAGGGTCAGCACCGAGCCGTTACGGCCTTCCATGAGCGGCAGCGCGGCCTTGGCCATGGCGGCAAAGCTGTAGGCGGAAATGTCGTGGGCGATGCGAAAGCCCTCGCGCGACAGGCCGTCCAGGAAGTTGCCGGCGATGGCTTCGCGCGGCGCGAAGCCGATGGAATGCACCAGGCCGTCCAGGCCATCCCAGCGCTTGGCCAGCTCGGTGAAGGTGGCTTCGATCTGGCTGTCTTCGGCGACGTCGCACGGCAGCACGATGTCGCTGCCGAATTCGGCGGCGAATTCGCTCACGCGGTCCTTGAAGCGGTCGCCCACGTAAGTGAAGGCCAGTTCGGCGCCTTGCTGGTGACAGGCACGCGCGATGCCGTAGGCGATGGAGCGGTTGGAAAGCACCCCGGTGACCAGGATGCGTTTGCCGGCGAGAAAGCCCATGTGTGATTCCTTTGATTTTTCCTTCTGGAGACCGCCTATTTTAAGGAGTTTGGCGGTCTCGCGGACAAAACAGAGCGGCGCCCTGGTGGGCGCCGCGATATGGCGTGGGGGGCGGGCGTGGCGCCCGGGGCCTTAACCGCGGGCGTTGGTGCCTGGCACGCGCAGCTGAGCGCCGATCTTGAGCGCGTTGCCCTTCAGGTTGTTCAGGGCGCGCAGCGCATCCACCGAGGTGCCGTATTGCTTGGCCAGCGAGAACAGGGTGTCGCCCTGGCGGACCTTGTGGGTGCGCACGTTGGGGCGGGCCGAAGCGCCGCGCGCGGCGGGGGCGGTGGCCTTGCCGCGTGGTGCCGGCGTCTTGCTGGAAGCGGGGGCCGATTCCAGCGCGCCCACCGGCGCGGCCAACGAGGCCAGTTGCACGCCGCCCGTACCCGGATCGCCCGGCACCAGCAGCGATTGGCCCGAGGCCACCTTCTGGCGCGCGCTGATATCGTTGATTTCACGCAGCTTGGCTTCGGTCACGCCGAAACGCTTGGCGATCGAGGCATAGGACTCGCCGCGGCGCGTGGGGTAGACCTTCCAGGCGCTCAGGTCGCCTTTGTAGTTGGTCAGGTTGGCGTTGAAGATCTCGACGCGGTCGGCCGGCAGCAGCAGCGTGGGACCGTGATCGCCGCGGATGACGGGGCGGTTGAACGAGGGGTTCAGGGCCTTGAATTCGTCCAGCGGCATTTCGGCCAGCTTGGCGGCGATTTCCAGGTCGATGTCGCTGTTCTTTTGCACCGTCACGAAGTACGGGGTGTTGCCCACCGGGGGCAGCGCGACCGCATAGCGCTGCGGATCGGCGATGATGTTCTTGATGGCCTGCAGCTTGGGGACGTAGTTGCGGGTCTCGTCCGGCATATTCAGGGACAGGTAGTCCGTGGGTTGGCCGGCGGCTTCGTTCTTGGCCATGGCGCGCTGCACCGAGCCTTCGCCCCAGTTGTACGAGGCCAGGGCCAGGTACCAGTCGCCCTGCATTTCAAACAGCTTTTCCAGGTAGTCCAGCGCCGCGTTGGTCGAGGCGATGGGGTCGCGGCGTTCGTCGCGCCACCAGTCCTGCTTCAGGTTGAAGTGCTGGCCGGTGGCCGGCACGAATTGCCACAGGCCGGAAGCCTGGGCGCGCGACAGGGCCGTGGGGTTGTAGGCGCTTTCGACGAAAGGCAGCAGCGCCAGCTCGGTCGGCAGGCCGCGGCGGTTGATCTCGTCGACGATGAAATACAGGTATTTGCCGGCGCGCTCGGCCATGCGCTGCACCGCCTCGGGGTGGGACGCGTAATAGTCGGTCCACTGCTGCGAGAGGTCGGTGTTCAGGTTGGGGATGGCGAAGCCGCGGCGGATGCGGTCCCAGGCGTCGACCGGCGGGTTGGTCAGGTCGACCGTGCGGGACGTGTCGCGGGCGATGTAACGCCCTTGGGAGTTGGTGGTGAGATTCTTGCTGTCGGGGGACTTGGTTCCTGCGCAACCGGCGAGGACTGCCAGCAGAAGCGGCAGAAGGAGTCGGGATAGATTCATCGGGCGGTCACTTGAAATCGTTCTTCCATTCACGAAGGGAGGCAAAAACCTCTACCGGCGTAGTTTGGTCGCGGCCGGCCCAGTTACCTGCGGCGCGGACGACGTCAGCTTGCTGTGTACGCAAAAACGGATTGGTCGCGCATTCCTGACCGATGGTCGACGGAAGCGTGGGGAGACCTTCTGCGCGTAATTGCCGGGCCCGCTGATACCACTGTTGCAGGGTGCGGTTGGCGGGTTCGACTGCCATGGCCCAGCGCAAGTTCGCTAGAGTGTACTCGTGTGCGCAAAAAACCTGTGTATCTGGCGGTAAAACAGAAAATTTTTCCAGGGAATCATGCATTTGCGCGGGAGTCCCCTCGAAAAGCCGGCCACACCCCCCGGCAAACAATGTGTCCCCGCAGAACAGCACAGGCTGTTTTCCCGCCGCCCGGCCGACGTACGCAATGTGGCCGGCCGTGTGGCCGGGCACGTCCAGGACCGTCAGGTCCAGGTCGAGGTCGGGCAGGGTCACCCGGTCGCCCTCGGCCAGCGCCACATCGCAGCGTGGCAGCTTTTCGCGGGCCGGGCCATATACGGTCAGATCGCCGATGCGGGACAATTCCAGGACACCTCCCACATGGTCGCCATGGTGGTGCGTGAGTAGAATGGCGCGCAGCTTCAGGCCTTCGCGGGCCAGCCATTGCAGCACGGGGCCGGCTTCGCCGGGGTCGACCACGGCGGCCTGGTCACCGCGCACGATGGCCCAGATATAGTTGTCGGTGAAGGCGGGCAAAGGCAAGACCGCGGCAGTGCTTTCGCGGCCGCCTGCGGGGGCGGTCAAGGCTTGCATGAGATTCGAAGGAATAAGACGTGGCAGAAGAGACTGCGCCGATTGTAGAACTGGCTGAATGGTTCCAGACGCCGCCAGGGCAATACGCCCTGGCCTGGGAACGCGCGCAGTTCGACGCGGCCGTGGCGGACGTGTTCGGATATTACGCCTGGCAGGTCGGCTTGGCCGACATGAACCTGCTGCGCGCCAACCGCATGCCTTTCAAGGGCTATGTCGGCACCGAGACCCCCTCGCCCGAAAGCACCACGGGCTGGCAGTCGCGGGTGGTGCTGGCCCAGCCCGAGGCGCTGCCGTTCGAATCCCAGAGCGTGGATCTCCTGATCCTGCCGCATGCCTTCGAATGCGCCGCCGAACCGCATAACGTGCTGCGCGAAGTCGAGCGCGTGCTGGTGCCCGAGGGGCGGGTGGTGATCTCCGGCTTCAATCCCTGGAGCATGTGGGGGGCGCGCACGCGCATGCCCGGCATGGAACCCTGGCTGCCGCAGCCGCCGTCGTCACAGGTGTCGCTGCCGCGCCTGAAAGACTGGTTCAAGCTGCTGTCGCTGGAAGTCGAGCAAAGCCATTTCGGCTGCTACGCGCCGGCCTGCCGCAGCGAAAAATGGCTGCAGCGCTGGGGCTTCCTGGAATCCGCCGGTGCCCGCTGGTGGAGCCTGGGCGGCGCGGTCTATCTCGTGTCGGCCGTCAAGCGCGTGGCCGGCATGCGTATCATCGGTCCGGCCTGGAAGACCAAGCCCAAGCGCGCCAGTGCGGCGTCGGTGGTGGTCAATCGCCAGGCGGACGACGGTTTCGACCGCGCCGCGCGCGGCCGGCCGGATTCTCTGTGACAGTACAAGGACAACCAAGCAGCACCATGCAGGACAACAACGCGAACGACCAGAAAGTGGAAATGTGGACCGACGGGGCCTGCAAGGGCAATCCCGGTCCCGGCGGCTGGGGGGTGCTGATGCGCGCCGGCGCGCACGAAAAGACGATGCATGGCGGCGAAGCCCAGACCACCAATAATCGCATGGAATTGCTGGCCGTCATCGAAGGGCTGCGGGCGCTCAAGCGTTCGTGCTCGGTCACCATCCACACCGACTCCCAGTACGTCATGAAGGGCATGACCGAATGGCTGGCCAACTGGAAGCGGCGCGGCTGGATGACTGCGGACAAAAAGCCCGTCAAGAACGCCGAGCTGTGGCAGGCGCTGGACGAACAGGTGCGCCGCCATACCGTGTCCTGGCGTTGGGTCCGCGGCCACGCGGGCGACCCTGGCAACGAGCGCGCCGACCAGCTGGCCAACCAGGGCGTGGAATCCATCAAGCGCTCTTGAATGGCCGCAATGGGGGCGGGCGGCCCCCGCGCCGCATCGGGATATACCCTGGGTCGGGCGGATTAGCGCTTTCAGCGCGCTACAGGATTGTTCCAGTATGTAAATCCGGGTGCTACAGTGCCAAGGCTTATTCCAGATCCAGCGGCGCCGCCTCGGCGGGGCATGCATGGCGCGCGCCGCGATACCGCCACATTCACGCATGAAAAAAGCTGTATTGTTGGCCGCCGTCGCGGCCGGGTTGGCCGCGGGGGCCGCACTTGGCGTATTCGTGCCGCGCTGGCTGGCGCCAGCGGCCGTCGACGCGCCCAAAGCCGCGGCCAGCGCCAAGCCGGCGCCCAAGGCCGCGCCGGTGCGAGTCGAAGTCACCGCCGTCACTGAAATCCCGTTTGCCCGGGGCCTGTCGGCCGTGGGCAGCCTGCGCTCGGACGAAGCCGTGATGCTGCGTCCCGAGGTGGCAGGGCGCATCCAGTCCATCGATTTCAAGGAAGGCCAGCCGGTCAAGCGCGGCCAGCCCCTGATCCGCCTGGACGACTCCGTGCCGCGGGCCGAGCTGGCCCAGGCCCGCGCCAACCTGACGCTGGCGCAAAGCCACTACCGCCGGGCCGTGGCCTTGCAGGGCAAGGGTTTCGTCAGCCAGCAGGCGCGCGATGAATCCGCCAGCACGCTCAAGGTGCAGGAAGCCGCCGTGGCGCTGGCCCAGGCGCGCCTGGACAAGATGACCATTACCGCGCCGTTCGCCGGCTTTGCCGGCCTGCGCAGCGTGTCGGTGGGCGACTACGTCAATCAGGGCCAGGACCTGGCGCCGCTGGAGGCCATCGATCCGCTCAAGGTCGATTTCCGCGTGCCGGAAATGTATCTGAGCAAAGTGGGGGTGGGCCAGCAACTGACGCTGCGCCTGGACGCTTTGCCCGGCCAGGAGCGCCAGGGCCAGGTGTATGCCGTCAGCCCGCTGGTCGACGCGGGCGGCCGTTCGATTCTGCTGCGCGCCACCGTGGCCAACCAGGATTCGGTGCTGCGCCCGGGCATGTTCGCCCGGGTGCAGCTGATGTTCAGCCAGGACAAGGCGCTGGTCGCGCCCGAGGCCGCGCTGTCGCCCTCCGGCGAAACGCAGTATGTCTACCGGGTCAAGGACGGGGTGGCCGAGCGCCGCGAAGTCACCATCGGCGAGCGCCGCGAAGGCCGCGTCGAGATCCTGACCGGTGTGGCGGCGGGCGACCACCTGGTGGTGTCGGGCCTGCAGCGCGTGACCGACGGCGGCGCCGTGCAGGTCGTGAACAACGGCGTGTGACGCCAATTCCTTTCCAGCCAGCGGCGGCCCACCATGCGTATTTCCGAAACCTGTATCAAACGGCCGGTGTTCGCGTCGGTGCTGTCGCTGATCATCGTCCTGATCGGGCTGATCTCGTATTCCCGCCTGTCGGTGCGCGAATATCCCAAGATCGATGAACCCATCGTGTCGGTGGACACCACCTACAAGGGCGCGTCGCCCGAGGTGATCGAATCGCAGGTTACCAAGCCGCTGGAAGACCAGTTGGCCGGTATCGAAGGCGTGGACGTGATGACCTCGCGCAGCCGTTCCGAGCGCAGCCTGATCAACATCAAGTTCAACCTGTCGCGCAACCCGGACGCGGCGGCGGCCGAAGTCCGCGACAAGGTCTCGCGCGCCCGGCGCTTTTTGCCCGACGAAATCGACGAACCCATCATCGGCAAGGTCGAGGCCGATTCCCAGCCCATCATCTACATCGCGGTGGAGTCCGGCTCGTACTCGGCCATCCAGACCTCCGACTACATCAACCGCTACATCAAGACCCGCCTGTCGGTGCTGCCGGGGGCGGCCGAAGTGCGCGTCTTCGGCGAACGGTTGCCGTCCATGCGCATCTACGTGGACCGCGACAAGCTTGCCGCCTACGGCCTGACCGTGCAGGACGTCGAAACCGCGCTGCGCAGCCAGAACGTCGAAATTCCGGCTGGCCGCATCGAATCGCGGGCCCGCGAATTCTCGGTGGTCTCGTCCACCGACCTGCAGACCCCGGCGCAATTCGAAAACGTCATTGTCGCCAATGTGAAGGGCTATCCGGTGCGGCTGCGCGACGTCTCCAAGGTCGAGATCGGCGCCGCCAACGACCGGGTGCTGTCGCGCTTCAATGGCAAGCCGGCCATCAACATCGGCATTACCCGCCAATCCACCGCCAACCCGCTGGAGCTGTCCAAGGCGGCGCGCGAGGAAATCGTGCGCCTGAACGAAAACCTGCCGGCGGGCATGAAACTGACCATCGCCTACGACTCCTCGGTCTTCATCGAGCGGTCCATCGATTCGGTGTTTCACACCATCGGCGAAGCCATCATCCTGGTGGTGCTGGTGATCTTCTTCTTCCTGCGTAACCTGCGGGCCAGCATCATCCCCATCGTCACCATCCCGGTGTCGCTGGTGGGCGCCTGCGCGCTGATGTACCTGTTCGGCTTTTCCATCAACACGTTGACGCTGCTGGCCATGGTGCTGGCCATCGGCCTGGTGGTGGACGACGCCATCGTGGTACTGGAAAACATCTTCCGTCACATCGAAGACGGCATGCCGCGCAAGGAAGCGGCGCTGCGCGGATCGCGCGAGATCGGTTTCGCGGTGGTGGCGATGACCATGACCCTGGTCACCGTCTATGCCCCGCTGGCGTTTGCCACCGGCCGCACGGGGCGGTTGTTCATTGAATTCGCGCTGGCGCTGGCCGGCGCGGTGCTGGTGTCCGGCTTCGTGGCCCTGACGCTGACGCCCATGATGTGCTCGGTGCTGCTGCGCCACCAGAGCAGCCATAGCCGCTGGTACAACCTGATCGAAAGCTGGCTCAATGCCATGAGCGGCGGCTATCGTCGCTTGCTGGGCGCATCCCTGCGCCACCGCTGGCTGGTGGTGGCCATCGGCGTGGCGGTCGCGGCCGGCAGCGGCGTGCTGTTCAAGGTGGTCAAGAGCGAGCTGGCGCCCATCGAGGATCGCGGCGTGGTGTTCGGCATTGTCAGCGCGCCCGAAGGCGCCACGCTGAACTACACGCTGGACAGCATGCTGGGCATCGAAGGGTTCTATGCCGGCATTCCCGAGGCCAGCGGCAGCCAGGTGACCGTGGGCTTTCCCACCGTCACCGACGGCACCGCCATCCTGCGCCTGAAACCCTGGGAAGAGCGCAGCCGCAAGCAGCAGGCCATCACGCAAGAGCTGCAGCCGCTGTTTTCGTCGCTGCCCGGCGTGCGCGCGTTTCCCACCAATCCGCCGTCGCTGGGGCAATCGGCGCGCTCCAAACCGGTGGAGTTCATCATCATGAGCCAGGCTTCCTACCCGGAACTGGCGCGCCTGACCGAGGTGTTCCTGACCGAGCTGCGCAAGTATCCCGGCCTGATGAACCTGGACACCGACCTGCGCCTGAACACGCCCGAGCTGCGGGTGCGGGTGGATCGCGACAAAATGGCGGACGTGGGCGCCAACGTGGATACCGTGGGCCGCACGCTCGAATCAATGCTTGGGGGCCGCCAGGTCACCCGCTACAAGGACCAGGGCGAGCAGTACGACGTGATCGTGCAGGTCACGCCGCGCGACCGCGCCAATCCCACCGACATTTCCGGCATCCACATCCGGGCGCGCGACGGCAGCATGGTGCAGCTGGACAACCTGCTGGGCGTGCACGAAGGCGTGTCGCCGCAGTCGTTGAACCACTTCAACCGCCTGCGCGCGGTCAAGATCGACGCCGCGGTGGCGCCGGGGTATGCGCTGGGCGAAGTGCTGACCCACATGCACCAGGTCGCCCGCGACGTCCTGCCCAACACCGTGGTGACCGACCTGGACGGCCAGTCGCGCGAATTCCGCGATTCGTCCGGCAGTATCTACCTGGTGTTCGCCATGGCCCTGGCCTTCATCTACCTGGTGCTGGCCGCCCAGTTCGAAAGCTGGCGCAACCCGTTCATCATCATGCTGTCGGTGCCGCTGTCCATGACCGGCGCGCTGCTGGCGCTGTATCTCACCGGCGGCACGCTCTCGATCTACAGTCAGATCGGCCTGATCACGCTGGTGGGGCTGATCACCAAGCACGGCATCCTGATCGTGGAATTCACCAACCAGCTGCGCGACGAGGGCAAGGCGCTGTTCGAGGCCGTCACCGAAGCCAGCGTGCTGCGCCTGCGGCCGATCCTGATGACCACGGGGGCCATGGTGCTGGGCACCGTGCCGCTGGCGCTGTCGTCGGGCGCGGGCGCCGAATCGCGCCAGCAGATCGGCTGGGTCCTGGTGGGCGGGCTGATGCTGGGTACACTACTGACCTTGTTCGTCGTGCCGGTGGCCTACACCCTGATCGCCACCGCACGCCAGAAACCCGGCCCCGCCGGCAGCGCAGCGCATCCCCCGGCCCAGCCGGATGACCCGGATGCCCCCCCGCGGCCGGCGTCTGCGGCCCATGCGTCGGAATAGCTTTATGCGCCAGATCATCTTTGACACTGAAACCACCGGGCTGGACCCGGCCCAGGGACACCGCATCGTCGAAATCGGCTGCGTCGAACTGGTCAACCGGATGGCCACGGGCAACAACCTGCACATCTACCTGAACCCGGATCGCGACAGCGACCCCGAGGCGTTGGCGGTGCACGGCCTGACCACCGAATTCCTGTCCGACAAGCCGCGTTTTGCCGACGTGGCCGATGAATTCGTCAAGTTCATCCAGGGCGCCGAACTGATCGCGCACAACGCCGCGTTCGACGTGAAGTTCTTCAACGCGGAACTGGCCAAGACCGGCCGCGGCGCCATCACCGAGTACTGCGACACCATCACCGACTCGCTGTTGCATGCGCGTTCGCTGTTCCCCGGCAAGCGCAACTCGCTGGATGCGCTGTGCGACCGCTTCGGCATC
>NZ_JAELTJ010000175.1 GCF_016428805.1 Achromobacter sp. ASV32 | reverse complement strand
CCCCCCCCCCCCCCCCCCCCCCCCCCCCCCCCCCCCCCCCCCCCCCCCCCCCCCCCCCCCCCCCCCCCCCCCCCCCCCCCCCCCCCCCCCCCCCCTTTAACCCACCCGCCCCCCCCCTCCAACACCACAACCGCATCGTCGTCGGCAGCGTCAGATGTGTATAAGAGACAGGCCGGGCCGCAGCGCGTCGGACGCGCGCGGGCCGATGCCGGCGGCGCGGGCGCGGGCATAGTCGTCGCTGACCAGATCCGCAAGCGGCACATCGGTGAAGTCGGGGTCGCCATACCAGGCGGCGCGGTCGGCGAAGGCCAGCTTGGCCGCCTCGGCCACGCGATGCACGAACGGCGCCGAGCAAGGATCCAGCGTATCCACCCCCAGGTGGCGCAGCAGCGCCAGTTGCTGCAGGTGTGCCGGGCCTTGCGACCAGACGCCGCACTTGGCCACGGTATAGCGGCCATATTGCACGGTGACCGGATCGTCATAGCGCGCACGCCAATTGGCCAGGTCCGACTTGCGCAGCAGGCCGCGATTGCGCTGGCCGGTGGTGTCGCGCACGGTCTCGTGGGTGTAGAAATGGTCGATTTCGTCGGCCACGAAGCCGCGGTACCAGACGTCCAGCGCGGCGTCGATGCGGCCGCGGCGGTCCGGCGACGCGGCGTGTGCCTCGTCCAGGATGCGGGTGTAGGTGGCCGCGATGGCGGGCGTGCGCATCAGGGCGTCCGGCGCGGGCACGCGGCCATCGGGCAGCCAGACCGCGGCCGAACTGGTCCATTCGCCGCGGAACAGCGCCTGCACCGCCAGGATGGCCTGCGTGATGCGCGGCACCATCGGAAAGCCGTTGCGGGCGTAGTCGATGGCCGGGCGCAGCACGTCGGCCAGTTCCCAGGTGCCGTAGTCGCGCAGCAGCGTCAGCCAGGCGCCGAACGCGCCGGGCACCGTGGCGGGCAGCAGCCCGATGCCGGGCACCAGGTCCAGGCCCAGCCCGCGAAAGTAGGCGGGCGTGGCCAGCGCGGGCGCCGGGCCCTGGCCGCACAGCGCGCGCATGCGGCCTTCGTTTTCGCTCCAGAACAGGATCGGGACTTCGCCGCCAGGGCCGTTCAGGTGCGGCTCGACAATCTGCAGCGTGAAGCCGCCCGCCACCGCCGCATCGAACGCGTTGCCGCCGCGCTCAAGCACGCTCATGGCGACCTGCGAGGCCAGCCAATGCGTGGACGAGGCGACGCCGAAGGTGCCGCGTATTTCTGGTCGGGTCGTAAAGGATGAGGACATGGGCGTTGGGGCTGGCAGGGCGGGCCGCGCGGGGCGGCGATGGACGGCCCCAGTATAGGGTCATGAAATAACTGCAATCACCTTTGTAGGCATAATTGAATAACCATCTGGTTATAGGAAAAACGCTGTGATCTGGGACGCTTCCCGCCTTGCCAACCGCCTGAAGCAACGGCACCTGATCCTGCTGGCCAATATCGCCAAGCACGGCACGCTGACCCGCGTGGCGGCGGCCACCGGCATCAGCCAGCCTGCCGCGACCAAGGCGCTGGCCGAGCTGGAAGACATCTTCGGCGCGCCGCTGTTCCTGCGCACGGGGCGCGGCATGCAAGCGACACCACTGGGCGAGCTGGCGCTGGTGCGCGCCCGCCACCTGCAGAACGACCTGGACCTGTGGGCGCGCGAGGTCGAGGCGCTGCACGACGGCCGCGCCGCTCACCTGCACGTGGGCGTGGTGCCCTATGTATCGAGCGCGCTGTTGACGGCGGCGATCAGCCGGCTGCATCAGCGCCATGGCGTCACGCTGACCCTGCATCGCGCCACCACCGACCACCTGGTGCCGATGCTGCGCCGGCACGAGCTCGATTGCATCATCAGCCGCGCGACCTCGACGGTGGCGCTGGACGACCTGGGCCACCGGGTGTTGTACCGGCAGCGGCCCAGGGTGATCGCGCACAGCCGGCTGGCGCAGCGCCTGGCCCGCCGCAAGCCGGATTGGGCCGCGCTTGCCGAAATGGATTGGGTCTTGCCGGCCGCCAATACGCCGACGCGCCAACTGATCGTCGAGCACTTCATCCGCGCCGGCCTGCGCTCGCCGTCCCCGGTGCTGGAGGCCTATTCGACCGACGTCATCGAAGGCATGCTGAGCGCCAACGAAACGCTGGTGTCCGTGGTGCCGGAAGACATCGCGCGCGAAATCTGCCAGCGCGGCAAGCTGGGCATGGTGCCGTGGGATTTCGGCTGGGAACTGCCGCCCATCAACCTGATCCGGCGGCGCCGCGAGCAGGCGTTGGCCGCCGAGGATTGGTTTTCGGCGATCCTGCTGGAACTGTGCGCGGACCCGGCGGCGGATACGCGGCCGGCGGCGTGACGGACATCGCGGGCCGGCAACGCCGGATTCAAGCGGCCAGCCGGTCCCGCGCGATATCCAGCAGCTCGGCGGCCGCGGTGTCGGGCGCGCCGTTGTTGCTCACGCGCAGCAGGCGGCAGCCGTCGGGCACGGCAAAGTCCTGCGTCGCGCGCATCAGGCGTTGTGTGATCTGCTGGGCGCTCTCGCGTCCGCGCTCGGCCAGCCGCCGCGCGAGCAGGGCGGGATCCACGGTGATCTCCACCGCCGTCAGGGCGGGATAGCGCTGGTGCGCCTCGGCCAGGTGCGCGCGCGAACCGTTGATGATGACCGCCGCGCCGCCGCCCAGCCAGGTATCGACCTCGATGCCGATGCCGTAGTGCAGGCCATGGCTGGCCCAGCGCAGCGCAAAGCAGCCCAGCGCCGCGCGGCGCGCGAATTCCGCTTCGGTCAGGCGCAAGGCGTCTTCGGTGGCGCCGCTGTCGCGCGTGATGTAGCGGTGCGCGACCAGCACGGGTTCGTCGCCCTGCAGGCGGGCGCGCATCAGGCGCAGCAAGGTGTCCTTGCCGCTGCCTGACGCGCCCATCAGATAGACCAGGCGCAAGCCGCTGGCGGGGGCGGGCGGGTTCATGCCGCGGCAGGCCCCTGCAGGTAGGCGGCGCCGGCGGCGTCGGCCTGGGTACCGTCAAAGCCATAGTGGCGGGCGGCGATGAAGTCCGCGCCGGTCTCGGGCTGCACGTAGACGCTGACGCCTGTCACCGGCATCGCCTGGCCGCGCAGCGGGTCGGCGAAGGCGGCGATCGCGCGCTGCGCCTGCTCCAGCGCGGCGCCTTCCAGCTTGCCGGTCAGCGTGATGTGAAAGGTGAAGGTGTCGAACACATACGGGTAGCCCCAGCGCGCCAGCATGGCCTGCTGCTCGGGCGGCAGCGCGTGTGGCTGGCGGCGGGCCAGTTCGTCGGCCGTCAGCGGGGCGCGCAGGTCGTCCAGGCCGCGCACGGCGTCGGCGGCCAGCGCATGGATGCGGGCCCGGCCGCCGGCGTCCTGGTCGGCGATGCGCCACGCCAGGAAGCCGCGCAGCGGCTCGCAGTCGAGTTGGATGGCAAAGCCGCTGTGGGCGTCCGCCAGGCCGCGCGCGGCGGCGTCCACGTCTTGCGGCTGGGCGCCGGCGCGCAGCCGGAATGGCGGTTTCAAGGTGGCGTGCAGGCCGTAGTGGCGCGGCGCGCGGGTCCAGTCCTGCGCGGCCTCGGGTTGGCCTGGGAGCGGCGGCAGGGCCGCGCCGGTGTCGGCGCAGCGTCCCAGCCAGCGGCTACCCAGGTCGCGCCAGGGACCGGTGGGGGCCAGGTACAGGGCATAGCGGTGGGCCAAGGGCATGATCAGGCCGCCATGCGCTGGCTGTGGTCGTCGCCGAAGGCGCGCGTGGCGTAGCGCAGCTCGCCACCCACGATCGCGGCGCACACGCGCGGCAGGCCGGGCACCTGGTCATCCACCACAATGGCGTCGGCAATCAGGCCGGGGGCCAGCAGGCCGCGGTCCTGCAGGCCGGCGGCGCGCGCCGGGTTCAGCGACACCAGGTTCCAGGCCTGCTCCAGCGGCAGCACGCCATCATTGACCAGGCGCATCACGGCGGCCAGCGGGGCGGGGTAGTAGTAGTCGGACGTCAGGATGTCGCACAGGCCCGCGCGGATCATCTCGGTGGCGCTGGGGGCGTTGGTATGGCTGCCGCCGCGCACCACGTTGGGCGCGCCGAACACCACGGAATTGCCCAGGTCGCGTGCCACGCCGGCCGCTTCACGCGTCAGCGGGAATTCCGCCACGCCGCAGCCCAGCTGGTGGTAGTAGCGGCGGGTGGCGGCGTCAGGATCGTCGTGCGAGGCGACTTTCAGCCCGGCGGCCTGCGCGCAGGCGGTCAGCTCGCGCATGGCGTCGGCCACGGAATCGGCCGCCGCCATCGCCTGGCGGATGCGGTCCTGGAAGGTGTCCAGATCGCACTCGGCGCGGTCGGCGTATTGCAGCAGCTTGCGGTCATCGCCCAGGCGGCGCGCCATGCTGGGCAGGTGGTCATTCAGCGCCACGAAGCGCACGCGGCCGTCGCGGATCCATTGCTGAGCGGTGTCGACGCCGCCGACATGGTGGGTTTCAAAGCGCAGGTGCACGTAATGGCGCGCGCCCATGACGTGGCGCATGCGTTCCAGGGCGTCGAACATGCGCTCGGCGTAGGCCTCGCCTCGCAGGCCGCCTTCCCAGGACAGCGTCACGCCGTGGAATTCGGTGGTGATGCCATTGGCCAGCAATTGGCGGTCCACGTCGAACAGCGCGCCGTCGTAGGGGAACGTGACGCGGGGCCGCGGCATGATGGCGCGCTCGAAGGCGTCGCCGTGCAGGTCGACGATGCCAGGCAGCACCAGCAGGTTGCCGGCGTCGAACCAGGTCGCGCCGTGCGGGGCTGTGCCGCCGCCGTCGTCAATCAGTCCTGCGTTGAATCGCAGGCTGGCCTGTTCGATGCCGCGAGGCGTCAGGATACGTTGGCCTGTGACACCGGCCAGGGGCGAGGGAGCGTGTGCTTGGTTCATGACTGGAAAGTTAGCGGTGTTGCATTACAACCAGATGTCTAGATGAGTGGGGGCGTGGGGCCACGGCAGGCGTGCCGCGGCTCGGGGTCAGCTTTCGTCGGTCACCATCAACTGCACCAGGTCGCCGACGAAGCGGGTGATGCTGTATTGCAACGGCGCGCCGGCCTGGTCGATGTTCAGGGCTTCGACCTGCAGGATCGGGCGCGTCTTGGGCTGGCCCAGCAGCCGCGCCACTTCGGGCGAGGGCAGGGCGGCGGTGATGCGCGACCACTTGCGGGTGTAATCGCCGATGCCATAGTGGGCATAGACCTTGGACACCGACTTCAAGGCGCTCAGGCGTTCGGCGAAATCGGGGAAACGCTTTTCATCGAAATAGTGCTCGGACGCGCTGATGGGGCGGTTCTCGGCCTTGCCCACCAGTTGCACGCGCAGCAGCGGCGCGGTGCGCGCCAGCCCCAGGTGCTTGGCGATGTCGGCCGCGCGCAGCGTCTGGCTGCCCAGCGTCTCCAGGTGGCCCAGCACGCCCTGGCTGCGCAGGTTCTCGGAAAAGCGCGTGCGCTTGCCGATGGCGTAGTCGATGGCGTGCTCTTGGACGAACGTGCCGCGGCCCTGCTCAATGCGCACCAGGCCGCTTTGCTCGAGCTCGCCCATGGCGCGCCGGATGGTGTGGCGGTTGACGGAGAACTTGGCGGCCAACTCCGGTTCGGACGGCAATTGCTCGCCCGCCATGTAGAGCTTGTTGCGGATGTCGTCCGCCAGCGATTCGCCGATTTGCCGCCACACGGCGATGCCGGAACCTCGTTCAACCATGGAATGTGCTCATGCTGTGATCTGTCATATCGGCTTCATCAGGAATGGCTGTGATTGTGCACCAAGCGGCGGGCGCGGGATAGGCGATGCGTCCCCGCCGCAACTGTCATCAAAAATTCACGCCAGGCTGTTGAACTTCGATCTGAACGCGATCATACTCCATCCGGTCGTCTAGACGTTTAGAGGAAATAATGGATCATCGACATACGGCGCAGGGCGAGGCCAACGCGCAGCGGGCTGCCTGGATGCGGGTGCTGGCGCTGGCCGATCCGGCCATGCTGGACGGGGCCTTCGGCTCCCTGGGCGGCCTGCCGTCCCATCAGATGCTGCGGCCGGCCCAGACCGGCATGGCCATGGTGCGGGCGCGCAGCGGCGGCACCGGCGGACGGTTCAACCTGGGCGAAATGACTGTGACACGTTGCGCCGTCAGCCTGGACAACGGCGTGGTCGGCATCGCCTACGTGCAGGGCCGGTCCCTGCGTCACGCCGAACAGGCGGCGGTGGCCGACGCGCTGCTGCAGTTGCCCGATTGGCACGACACGGTGCAGGCCCAGCTGATCGAACCGCTGGCGCGCGATCGCGCCGGGCGCGTCGAAAGCCAGGCGCGCGTTGCCGCGCAGACCAAGGTCGAATTTTTCACGATGGTGCGAGGCGAGGACTGACATGCATCAGGAACACTTGAGCGCGGCGGCCGCCAGCCGCAGGCTGCTGCCCGGCTTCGCGGACCCGGTGAACGACGCGCAGGCCACCTTCCGCACGGCGCTGGACGCCATGGCGCATCCGGGCCGGGTCGTCGAAACGGCCGCGGCCAGCGGGGTGCCGGCCGGGCTGTCGCCGGCGCTGACCGCGCTGCTGCTGACGCTGGTCGATGTCGACACGCCGCTGTGGCTGCCGGAAGGCATCGATAGCGGGGTGCTGGACTTCCTGCGCTTTCATTGCGCCTGCCCCATCGTGCCGTCGCCGTCGCTGGCGCGTTTTGCCATCGTGCCGGCCGGGTTCGCCGCGCCCGCGCTGTCGGCCTGCCATGCCGGCGACCCGGCCTATCCCGACCAGTCGACCACGCTGCTGCTCGAAGTCGAGTCGCTGGACCAGGGCGCCGAGGTCACGCTGAGCGGCCCCGGCATCCAGACCCGCCAGCCGCTGCGCGCGGCCGGGCTGCCGGAAGGCTTCTGGCGCGAATGGCGCCTGAACCATCAACGTTTTCCGCTGGGCGTCGACGTCTTCCTGACGCACGGGCGGCAACTATGCGCGCTGCCCCGCAGCACGCGCGTGGAGAGCTGACATGTACGTAGCCGTCAAAGGGGGCGAACGCGCCATCCTCAATTCCTACCGCATGCTGGACGATTACCGGCGCGGCGACCGGGCCGTGCCCGAACTGGGGCTGGACCAGATCCGCGGCCAGATGCCGCTGGCGGTGTCGCGCGTCATGGCCGAGGGTTCGCTCTACGATCCGCAACTGGCGGCGCTGGCGCTCAAGCAGGCGGCCGGCGACGTGATCGAAGCCGTGTTCCTGTTGCGCGCCTACCGCACCACGCTGTCGCGCTATGGCTACACGCAGCCGATCGACACCGGCAACATGCGCCTGCAACGCCGCATCTCGTCCACCTTCAAGGACGTGCCCGGCGGCCAGATCCTGGGCCCGACCTACGACTACACCCAGCGCCTGCTCGATTTCTCGCTGGAAGCCGAGCGCGAGGCCGATGCCTTGCCGGCCGGTGCCGAGCCGCTGGACAGCGCCATGCCGCGCGTGACCGACCTGCTGGCGCATGACGATCTGATCGATGCCGAAGCCATTCCGCAAGGCGATCCCGAGCCCTTCGACCTGACCCGCCAGCCGCTGGATTTCCCGGCTTCGCGCGCGGCGCGCCTGCAAAACCTGGCGCGCGCCGACGAGGGCTTCCTGCTGTCCATGGGGTATTCCACCCAGCGCGGCTACGGCAATACGCACCCTTTCGCCGCCGAGATCCGCTATGGCTTTCTGGAAGTCGAGATGCACATCGAGGAACTGGGGTTCGCGGTCACGGTCGGCGAGATCGAGATCACGGAATGCCAGATGGTGAGCCAGTTCGCCGGCAACGGCGAAGAGGGCCCGAAGTTCACGCGGGGCTATGGCCTGACTTTTGGCTACGGCGAGCGCAAGGCCATGTCGATGGCGCTGGTGGACCGCGCCCTGAAAGCGCAGGAGCTCGGCGAACGCGCCGATTCGCCGGCCAATGACCACGAATTCGTGCTGTACCACAGTGACAACGTCGAGGCGTCCGGCTTCGTGCAGCACTTGAAGCTGCCGCATTACGTCGACTTCCAGGCCAATCTTGAGCTGCTGCGGCGCATGCGCACCGAGCGCGCGGCCCCGGGGGCGGTGCCCGATTCCGCGCCTGATTCCGAGAACACCCACCCGCTGGATGAGGCCGTTGCCCCATGAACCCCTCCCACACTTGCACCACCGTCGAACGCGACGAGCACTACAACTTCGCCTATCTGGACGAGTCCACCAAGCGCATGCTGCGCCGCGCCTTGCTCAAGGCCGTGGCCATTCCCGGCTACCAGGTGCCGTTCGGCAGCCGCGAAATGCCGCTGCCCTACGGCTGGGGGACGGGCGGCATCCAGGTCACCGCGTCCATCATCGGCCAGGGCGACGTGCTCAAGGTGATTGACCAGGGCTCCGATGACACCACGAACGCCATCAACATCCGCCGCTTCTTCGGCCGGGTGACGGGCGTGGCCACCACCGAATCGACGCGCAGCGCCAGCATCGTGCAGACCCGCCACCGCATTCCGGAAACACCGCTGGCGGCCGGGCAGATCATGGTGTTCCAGGTGCCGATCCCCGAGCCGCTGCGCTGGCTGGAGCCGAGCGAAACCGAAACCCGCACCATGCACGCGCTGGCCGAGTATGGCGGCATGCACGTCAAGCTGTACGAAGACATCGCGCAGCACGGCCACATCGCCACCACCTATGACTACCCCGTCATCGTCAACGACCGCTACATGATGCGGCCGTCGCCGATTCCCAAGTTCGACAATCCCAAGCTGGACAACAGCCCGGCGCTGATGCTGTTCGGCGCCGGCCGCGAAAAGCGCGTCTACGCCGTGCCGCCGTACACCCGGGTCAAGAGCCTGGATTTCGAGGACCATCCGTTCACGGTCGAAAAGTGGTCGGAATGCTGCGACGTGTGCGGCTCGCGCGAGAGCTTCCTGGACGAGATCATCCTGGACGACGCCGGCACGCGCCGCTTCGTCTGCTCCGATACCGAATACTGCAACGACCGCCAGGCGCAGCAACATCCGAAAGAGGCCACCGCATGAACGCCCAACCTTTGCTTTCCGTGCGCAACATGACGCGCACCTGGGACGGCGTGCATGGCTGCCGCAACGTCAGCTTCGACCTGTTCCCGGGTGAAGTGCTGTGCGTGGTGGGCGAGTCCGGCTCCGGCAAGAGCACCCTGCTGTCGGCGGTGTCGTACCAGACCCCGCCGGATGCCGGCAGCGTCTGGTACGACACCCGCGACCAGGGCTTTACCGACCTGGCCGCGCTGCAGGGCGCGCGCCTGCGGTTGCTGTCGCGCACCGACTGGGGCTTCGTGCGTCAGAACGCCCGTGACGGCCTGCGCATGCAGGTCAGCGCGGGCGCCAACATTGCCGAACGGCTGATGGCCGTGGGCGACCGCCACTATGGCGAGCTGCGCCAGGCCGCGGGTAGCTGGCTGGAGAAGATGGAAATCGACGCCGGCCGCCTGGACGACGCGCCGGCCGCATTTTCGGGCGGCATGCAGCAGCGCCTGCAGATCGCGCGCAACCTGGTGACCCATCCGCGCCTGGTCTTCATGGACGAGCCGACCGCGTCGCTGGATGTGTCGGTGCAGGCGCGCCTGCTCGACCTGCTGCGTCAGTTGGTGACCGACCTGGGCCTGGCCGCGATCGTGGTGACCCACGACCTGGCGGTGGCGCGCCTGCTGGCGCACCGCACGCTGGTCATGCGCGGCGGCGAGGTGGTGGAAAGCGGCCTGACCGACCAGATTCTCGACGACCCGCAACATCCCTACACCCAGTTGCTGGTGTCTTCCATTTTGCAGAGCTGACCATGACTGTAGCGACTCCCATGATCGAGGTGCGGGGCCTCGGAAAGATGTTCACCCTGCACAACCAGGGCGGTATCCGCCTGCCGGTGCTGGAAGCGGTGGATTTCGACGCCGCCGCCGGCGATTGCCTGGTGCTGGCCGGCCCGTCCGGCACCGGCAAGAGCACCTTGCTGCGCTGCCTGTACGGCAACTACCTGGCCACCGAGGGCAGTATCCGCGTGCGCGCCGGCAACGATTGGGTGGAACTGGTCGGCGCGCCCGAGCAGCGCATCCTGGCGCTGCGGCGCGACGTCATCGGCTATGTCAGCCAGTTCCTGCGGGTCATTCCGCGCGTGTCGGCGCTGGACGTGGTGGCCGAGCCGCTGCGCATGGCCGGGGTGGATGCCGACGAGGCCCGCACCCGCGCCGCCGCCTTGCTGCGGCGCTTGAATGTGCCGCAACGCCTGTGGGGCCTGGCGCCGGCCACGTTCTCGGGCGGCGAGCAGCAGCGGGTCAATATCGCCCGTGGCTTCATCGCGCAGCATCCGATCCTGCTGCTGGACGAACCGACCGCCTCGCTGGACGCCGACAACCGCGCCGTGGTGGTGGAACTGATCCGCGAGGCGCGCGCCGCCGGACGCTGCCTGCTGGGCATCTTCCACGACGCGCAAGTGCGTGACGCGGTGGCGACCCAGGTCCTGGCCTTGCGCCCCGCGCAGGCCGCCGTCGAATTG
>NZ_JAELTJ010000174.1 GCF_016428805.1 Achromobacter sp. ASV32 | reverse complement strand
CAGCGCGGTTAAACATATAACCAAAAAGAATAAAGAAAAGAAATAAACATATCTAAAATTATTAAGCGGACATCGGAAATCCTGCCCGCAGGCAAGACGCCAGCCGTATCAAGGCGTAGTACAGGACGCTTCCCATGCTTCGCAAGCTGTTTTCCGCCGCACTCATCGCCACCGCCTTCGCTGTCGCACCCGTCCATGCCGCGCCGCCCGCGCTGGAAATCGGTTACCTGCCGATCCTGCCGGATGCCCAGCTGTTCGTGGCGCTGGAAGAAGGCACCTTGCAGGCCAAGGGCGCCCCGGCGCCCAAACTGGTGCAATTCCAGAGCGGCCCCGCGCTGACGCAGGCGCTGCTGGCCGGCCAGCTGGACGTGGCCTATGTGGGCATCGGCCCGGCGCTGGTGGCAAGCGCCAAGGGCGCCGGCATCAAGGTGGTGGCCTCCAACATCGTCGAACAGGTGAACGTGGTGGCGCTGGGCGCGCTGGCACCGTATTTCGCGTCGGGCGATCCGGCCACGGCCTTTGCGCGCTTTGCCAAGGACAAGGGCAGAAAGCCCGTCATCGCCAGCTACCCCAAGGGCGCGGTGCCCGAAGCCGCGCTGCAGTACTGGCTGCGCAAGCAGATCAAGGCCGACCCGGCCAGCCTGGAACTGATCTACCAGGGCGAGGCGCAGATCCAGCAGTCGCTCTTGACCGGCGCCATCGACGGCGCGGCGATCCTGGAACCGACCGTGACCACGGTGCTGGCGCGCGCCCCGGAATCCCGCGTGGTGGCGCGCGGCTCGCAACTGTTTCCGAACCAGCCCGGCGCCGTGCTGCTGGTGCGCGACAAGCTGATCGCCGATCACCCCGAGGCGGTGCAGCAGCTGGTCAATGCCCAGCTGACCGCCACCGCCCTGCTCAAGAATGATCCGGCGCGCGCCGCGGGCCACGTGCAGAAATACGTGGGCGGCGGCCGCCTGGACCGCGCCCTGGTCGAAAAGGCCATCCGCAATTCGCACGACCAGTTCGTGGCCGACCCGCACGCCATCGTCAACGCGACCGCCGAGCTGCAGGCCTTCCAGGCCAGCCTGGGCACGGTCGAGGCGCCGGCCGTGGACGTGAAGCAGTTGTTCGACACGCGTTACTTCGACCGGGCCGCCAAGCCATGAGCCAGACCGCCCAGGTCCGGGCCGCCCCAGCGGCCGACAAGCGCAGCGCGCCCCTGCCCTGGCACGCGTCCGCACGCCGGGCCGCCTATGGCATCGCGGGGCTGCTCATCTTCATCGGGATCTGGAAGGCCGCGCTGATCTGGCAGTGGGCGCCTGCGGGCACCCTGCCCGACCCGTTCGCGCTGCCCGCTACGCTGGCGCAGGAATGGCAGTCGGGCCGGCTGCTGCCGGCCATCGGCTCCAGCCTGGTGCACTATTTCTGGGGCCTGGCCGCGGGCACCGCGCTGGGCTTTGCCGTCGGGCTGGCCGCGGCCACGCTGCCCCGTTTTGATTTGATGCAAGCTTACCTGGCGCGCATCCTGCGGCCGATTCCGCCGCTGGCCTGGGTGGTGTTCGCCATCGCCTGGTTCAAGGTCAGCCATGCCGGCGCGGCCTTCGTGATCGCCATCGGCGTGTTCTGGGTCAACTACTTCGCCACCTACAGCGCGGTGCGCAACGTGGACCCGCGCTTTTACGAACTGGCCCGCGCCTTTGGCCATGGTGGCTATCTGGCGCGCGCGCTGACCGTGACCCTGCCGGCCATCGCCCCGGGCGCCCTGTCGGGCGTGCGTACCGGCATCGGCCAGGCCTGGATGACGCTGATCGCCGCCGAACTGCTGGGCGTGCCCGGCATGGGCCAGGAAATGAACGCCGCGGCCGGCGTGGGCGCCTACGATGCGGTGGTGGTCTACATGCTGATCATCTCGCTGGTCTACACGATCTGCGACATGGCGTTTTCCGCCGTCGAAAGCAAGGTGCTGCAATGGCGTCCGTGATCGAATTCTCCAAGCTCTCTTACCAGCACCCCGGCGCCGCCGCGCCCGTCATCCAGGGGCTGTCCCTGGATATCGAGGCCGGCAGCTTCGTCGCGGTCGTGGGCGGATCGGGAGTCGGCAAGTCGACGCTGCTGCGCGCCGCCGCAGGACTGGCCGAACCGGCCGGCGGCCAGGTGCGCTTCCAGGCGCCGACGCGCCCGGGACGCCGCAGCCGCGCGGTGGTGTTCCAGGATAGCCGCCTGATGCCCTGGCGCACGGTCGGCGGCAATGTCGGCTACGGCCTGGAAGGCCTGGGCCTGACGCGCCAGGAACGCCAACAGCGCATCGACTCGGCCCTGCGGCTGACCGGCTTGGGCGACTACGGGCGCCGCTGGCCGCATCAGCTGTCGGGCGGCCAGGCACAGCGTGTGGGCATTGCCCGGGCGCTGGCGGTCAAGCCCGATCTGCTGCTGATGGACGAACCCTTCAGCGCGGTCGACGCCATCACCCGCCGCAACCTGCAGCAGGAACTGATCCGCGTGTGGCAGGCGTCGGGCGCGGCAGTGCTGTTCGTGACACACGACATCGAAGAAGCCGTGTTCCTGGCCGACAAGGTGGTGGTGCTGGGCGGACGTCCGGCCAATATCGTGGGCAACTACGACATCGCCCTGCCGCGGCCGCGCGACCGCGCCGATCCGGCGTTTGCCCGCCAGGTGGCGGCGATCTCGCACACGCTGGAACATCACTGAACCGCGGGCGCCCTGGCGCGGCGCCATCGGTCGCTGCGTCGCGGATTCGCGCACCGCTGGCGCGGCACGCAGCCTCAGGCCTTACGCTTGCGGCCCGGCGCAGGCCGCCTTCAGCGGCGCCTTGCGCGGCAAGGTCACGATCCAGAACACCATGGCCACCAGGCCCAGGCCCGCGCCCAGCACGCACACGCCCCGCCAGCCGGCCTGCGCGTACGCATAAGTCGACGCGATCGACCCCAGGCCGCTGCCCACCGCATAGAACATCATGTAGCCGCCCACCAGCCGGCTGTGCGCCTGCGCGCCGATGCTGAAGATCATGGTCTGATTGGTGACGTGCAGGGCTTGCGCGGCAATGTCCAGCAACAGCACGCCCAGCGCCAGCGCCCACAGGCTGTCGCCAAGGAACGCAATGGGGATCCAGGCCAGGCAAAGCAACGCCAGCCCTGCCCCGGTGGTGCGCTGGCCCAGGCCGCGATCGGCCAGCCGGCCTGCCCGCGCCGCCACCAGCACGCCGGCCACGCCCACCAAGCCGAACGCGCCCACCGCGGTATGCGTCAACGAATACGGCGGCGCGCTCAGGGGCAGCACCAGCGCGGTCCAGAAGGCGCTGAAGCTCGCGAACATCAGCAGCGCGATCACGCCGCGCACCTGCAACACGCGTTCGGTCGCCAACAGCGTGAACAGCGAACGCAGCAAGGCGCCATAGCGCAGGCCGGCAGCCGGCAGGTCGCGGCGCGGCAGCCAACGCGCCAGCCCCAGCGCCAAAACGGCGGCCAGTACCGCCGACACCAGATACACCGCGCGCCAGCCCCACAGATCGGCCACCGCGCCGGCCAGCGTGCGCGCCAGCAACAGGCCGATCACCACCCCGCCCTGCGCCGCCCCCACCACCCGGCCGCGCTCGGCGGGCGCGGCCAGCGCGGCCGACAGCGCCAGCAAGCCCTGGGTCATGGCGGTGCCCAGCAACCCCAGCGCCAACATGCCGGCCAGCAGCCACGGCGAGTTCGTGGCGCCCGCCACCGCCGCCAGCGCCAGCACCAGCAAGCCCAATTGCCCGAGCATCAGGCGGCGCCGGTCCAGCAGATCGCCCAGCGGCACCACCAGCAACAGCGCGATGGCGCAACCGACCTGCGTGGCGGTGACCACGATGCCCACCGCGCCCTCGTCCAGGCCGAACTCGCGGCCCATCGCATCCAGCAAGGGCTGGGCGTAGTAGACGTTGGCCACGCTCAAGGCGCAGGCCACGGCCAGCAACATCACCAGCGAGGTCGGCATGCGGCCGGGAGCCTGGCCGGATGCGTGAACGGGGGCCGGCGCCGCAGCGCGGCCAGGCAGGACGCGAGCGTCGGAAGGATCGGGCATGGCTCTCTCTTACGGTTTCATAACGAAACCAGAATGCTAGGCGTTAAGGTTTTATAATGCAACTACAAATTTGGCATGTCCGCTGCCCGGCAGCGGGCGATCTCGCCGGCCCGACCGGCAAAGGTCCGTACGACATGGTTAAACGCACCAGCCTTGAAGGCGCCTCCTGCCCGGTGGCGCGCTCGCTCGATGCCATCGGCGACTGGTGGTCGCTGTTGATCGTGCGCGACGCATTCGACGGGTTGCGGCGCTTTGGCGAATTCCAGAAAAGCCTGGGCGTGGCCAAGAACATTCTCAGCGACCGGCTGCGCACGCTGGTCGCACACGACATCCTGGCCAGCGTGCCGGCGTCGGACGGCAGCGCCTATCAGGAGTACGTGCTGACGGCAAAAGGCCAGGCGCTGTTTCCCGTCATCGTCGGCCTGCGCCAATGGGGCGAAGACCACTACTACGGCCCCGCCGAAGCCCATTCCCTGCTGATCGACCGCAAGCGCGGCCAGCCCGTCAAGCGGCTGGAAATCCATGCCCAGGACGGCCGCCTGCTGGGGCCGGACGACACCGTGGTGCAGAAGATCGAGGGCTGATCCGGACAACCCTCGGTCCAGCGGGCCCGGCGGCGGCTACGGCATGCCCTGCGCCGCGACACCGCCCGGCCACTGGCCCGTCGCCAACGCGGTCGGCGAATAGCCGCCGAAGTGCCAGCGCAGCGCCAGCGCGCCCCGGCGCGTGCGCACCCGTCGCACATGCACCCGCCACAAGCGCTCGGCGCCTTCGAAGGCCGCGATCTCCGGGCTATCCAGCACGACCTCGGCGCGGCCGGACACCTGCAGCACGTCGCCACGCTCGAAGTCGATGAACAACAGGCCGGCGCGCGGATTCACCATCAGGTTGCCCAGGGTGTTGAAGAAGCGATTGCCGGAGAAGTCCGGAATCGTCAGGGTGTCGCCATCGACCCGCACGAAGCCGGGCTTGCCGCCGCGATGCGAGACGTCGATCCGGCGCGCGGCGCCGGCTTCGCTCGGGGCATGCGGGCTCGCACCGGCATCCGTGTCGGCATAGCTGGCCACGAACAGGGTGTCCGACCGCCTGATCAACGCGCGGTCCGCTTCGTCCAAACCCGTGCGCGGCTGCACCACCGCGGGAAAGCGCAGCGCGGGCGATCGCGAGAAATAGAACGCGCGCGCCTGGATGTACTGCGGACAATTGCCGAACGATTCCCCCACCGTGATCGCAAAACGCTTGCCGTCCCAGGCGCTGATGCGCCCGTTCATGCGGTTGCGGCGGCGCGTGTGCAATTCGATGCCCAGCAGCGCCACCGCCTGGTCCGGCCCCAGGCCATCGCGCAACGGGTCGTCGGCGTCGGCCATGGCGGCCACTTGCAAGGTCAGCGGGTCCGGCGAGCGCAGGAAACCGGGCTCGCCTTCCAGCACGCCGGCCCACGGGTCGCCCTGCCCATCGACCGCGCCCACCACCACGAACGGCAGTTGCTCGAAGAAGATCCGATGCTGGTCCGGCATGTGGTCGCGGATCACCTTGGCGCCGATCTGGGCCATGCGGTCGGCCATGCCCACGCGGGCCTGCAATTGGCGCTCGCCCGCGTGCCAGGGCGCGGCGGGGGCCGGCGCATCGGTCAAGGCCGGATTCAGGGGGGTGAGAGTCATGTCTTGCTCCTTGCGGGCGGCGGCGCCGAGAAGCGCCGCCGTCGGTAACGTCAAGCGAGGGACGGCCGGTGTCAGGCAGCCAACAGGCCGACCGGCGACGACAGCATCGGCACGAATCCGGGCAAGGCCTCGATCCGGCCCAGCCAGGCTTGCACCCGCGGGTACGCGGCCAGCGACACATTGCCTTCGGGCGCATGCGCCACATAGGCATAGCAGGCCACGTCCGCGATAGTGGGCGCGGCGCCTGCCAGATAGCCGGTCGCGGCCAATTCCTGCTCCATCACGGCCAGCAACGCATGCGCGCGGGTCAGCGTGGCCGGCACGTCATAGGGCGCGCCGAACAGCGTCACCAGCCGCGCCGCCGCTGGGCCGCCCGCCAGCGGGCCGCTGGCCGCCGACAGCCAGCGCTGCACCTTGGCCGCGCCCACGGCATCCTCGGGCAGCCAGGCCTGACCGTTGTAGCGCTTGCACAGGTACACCAGGATGGCGGTCGAATCCGCGATGACGACGCCGTTGTCGTCGATCACCGGCACCTGGCCGAAGGCGTTCAGGGTCAGGAAGTCGGGCTGCTTCTGCGCGCCTCGGCGCAGATCCACCTCGACCATGCGGTGCGGCACGTCCAGCAGGGACAGCATCAGCGCAACGCGGTGCGCGTGGCCGGACAAGGGAAAGCTGTAGAACGTCAGGGGAGCGGCGGACATGGCGGCATCTCAAGAAAAGGGAACAGGCCTTCATCTTGAACCGGCGCAGGCCGCCAGAGAACCGCCGGCGGACACAAGAGACTATTGCGAAAAACGGAAGAGGTCCCGGCCGTGCTTCACGCGTTCGCGCCGGCAAGGCGCCAGGCGGACGGGTTTACACGGGCAATGCCGCCAGGTCGCGCCGCAAGGCATCCACGCAGAAATCGACGAAGCTGCGGACCTTGGCCGAGCTTTTGCGGCCTTCGGGGTAGACGACGTGGACCGGCAGCGGCGGCAGTTCGTAGTCGCGCAGCACCACTTGCAACGCGCCGCTGGCCAGGTGGCGCGCCACCTGGTAGGACACCACCTGGGTCAGGCCCCAGCCCTCGCATGCGGCCTTGACCGCCGCCTGGAACGACGTGACGGTCAATTGCGACGCCATCGGCAGGCGCCGCGGCTGGCCGTCCTGCAGAAAGCGCCACTGATTGCCGCGGCCTTCCATGGCCGCGGTGATCGTGCAGAACTGCGCCAGCGCATCGGGCGTGTCCGGCGTGCCGAAGCGCTGCAGGAAATCGGGCGACGCGCACACCACGCGGCGCACGTGCCCCACGGCGATAGCCGTCAAGGACGAATCGGGCAGCGCGCCGATGCGCACCGCCACGTCCACCCCTTCGTCCATCAGGTTGACCACGCGGTCCACCAGCAAGGCGCGCACCGTGACTTCGCGATGCTCGCGCAGATACCCCAGCACCGCGGGCATGACGTGCAATTCACCGAACCGCGACGGCGCGGTGATGTGCAACGCCCCGCGCGGCGCGGCCATGGCCCCGGCGGCCGCGTCGTCGGCCTGCTCGACGTCGTCCAGGATGCGGCGGCAGTCGGCGGCGTAGCGCTGGCCGGCCTCGGTCAGGCGCAGGCTGCGGGTCGTGCGCACCAGCAGCAGCGTGCCCAGGCGGCGCTCCAGTGCCGCGACGCTGCGGGTCACCGCGGGCGCCGACATGGCCAGGCGGCGGGCGGCGGCGGCGAAGCTCTGCGCTTCGGCCACCGCCAGGAACACGCTCATTTCATGAAACCGGTTCAAGGCGGGCAGCCTCCGTGGCGATAATGCGGGCCGGCAGGCCGGGCATGGCGGGCAACGCGGCGACACTGTCGCGCACGCATCGGCGCACGATGTCTGCCAGGGCGGCAGCCACGGGGCCGGGCCGCGCGTGGGTGCCGTACAACGACAAGGCCAGGGCCGGCAAGGACGGCAGCCCCTGCTCGCCCGGCGCCATGACCCGCAGGCTGGCGGGCAGGCCCAAGGGCGTGCGCACCATCACCCCCAGGCCGGCGCTGACCGCCGCCCACAAACCCGCCAGGCTGGGGCTGATGAACGCCGACGTCCAGGCAATGCCGGCCCGGTCCAGCGCATCGGTGGCGCGGCTGCGAAACAGGCAGGGCGCCTCGAATGCGACCAGCGGCAGGGCGCCGTCGGCGTCGCGAACGGGCGCCGCCCCCGCCGGCCCGATCCAGCACATGGGCAATTCAGCCAGCCGGACCCCGTGGGGCCGCGCCGCGTCATGCTCCCAGGCCAACGCCAGGTCGAGTTCGCCGGCCGCGACGCGGTCAAGCAGGTCGGTGTTGCGCGCCACGCGCGCTTCGATCCGGACCTGCGGATGGGTGCGCGCGAACTGGCCCAACACCTGCGGCAGGAGGATTTCGCCGAAATCCTCTTGCAGGCCCAGGCGCACGCGGCCCTGCAATTGCGCACCGCGCACCGCCACCGAGGCCTGGTCGTTCAATTCGAGCAGGCGGCGCGCGTAGGCCAGCATGGTCTCGCCGGCGTCGGTCAGCGCCAGGCCGCGCCCGGCCTTGCGCAACAGCGGCACGCCGGCCTGCTCTTCCAGTTTTTTCAGTTGCGCGCTGACGGCGGACGTGGATCGGCCCAGGCGGTCGGCCGCGCGGCCGAAGCTGCCCAGTTCCACGCCGGCCACGAAGCTGCGCAGCACGTCCAGGTCGAAGGTGGCAGGCCGCATTGATTGTCCTGTTTTTCAAAACCTTTTGTTGAATATTTCCCGATTTTCAGAATCATGTTACGGGCCCAGACTATGACGCGTCAATCCTGCCTGGAACCCGCCATGACCACTTTCCCCACGCTTACCGCCCCCGCCGCGCTGCCGGCCGTGCGCCCCGCCCACCGCTGGAAGGTGCTGACGGTCGGCGTGGCCGCCAACGCCGCCTTCTCGGCCGCCGCCGCCGGCCTGCCGGCCACCGCCGTGTTCATGCGCACCGGCTATCGGCTGGACAACGATCAGTTGGGCCTGGCGCTGGGTCTGATGGGTCTGGGCGTGGCGCTGTTCGAACTGCCCTGGGGCATGCTGGCCGACCGCTGGGGCGACCGGCCCGTGCTGCTGGCCGGCCTGGGCGCGACGGCGTCGGCGCTGGCCTGGATGAGCCTGTATGCCGCGCCGGCCGCCAACGGGGCCCCCGCCTTGTGGTTGCTGGCACTGGGCCTGCTGCTGGTGGGCGTCATGGGCGGCAGCGTCAACGGCGCCAGCGGGCGCGCCGTGATGGCCTGGTTCGACGAGGGCGAGCGCGGTCTGGCCATGAGCATCCGCCAGACCGCCGTGCCTCTGGGCGGCGGTCTGGGCGCACTGACGCTGCCGTGGCTGGCCTCGCGGGTCGGCTTCGGCGCGGTGTTCGGGTTGCTGGGGGGCCTGTGCGCCGGGGCGGCGCTGTTGACGCTGCGATGGCTGCGCGAGCCGGCCGCATCGGCGCCACCCCAGGGGCGGGCCGGTGGCCAGCCAGGCGCCGGCGTGATGCCGCCCGCCGCTGCCGAACGGTTGCCTGCCGCCCCTGTCCGCCCCGTGCCGCCCAGCCCGCTGCGCGATGCCCGCGTCTGGCGCGCCGCGCTGGCCATCGGCCTGCTGTGCTGCCCGCAATTCGCGGTGCTGACCTTCGCCACGATATTCCTGCACGACTTCAGCGGCGCCGGCATCGCAACGCTGACGGCCGTGATGGTAGCGGTGCAATTGGGCGCAATGGCGGCGCGCATCGCCAGCGGCCGGTGGACCGACCGCCGCGGCAACCGGCGCGCCTATCTGCGCGGCTGCGTGTGGCTGGGCGTCCTGCTGTTCGCCGTGCTGGCCGGCGCGGCCTGGGCGGTGCGCGGCGCGCCGGCCAGCACGGGCGCGGTGACCCTGCTGGCCTTGCTGCTGACGATCGCCGGCATCTGCGTATCCGCCTGGCACGGCGTGGCCTATACCGAACTGGCCACGCTGGCCGGCGCGCAGCGCGCCGGCACCGCGCTGGGCCTGGCCAATACCTGCGTCTATCTGGGCCTGTTCCTGACGCCGCTGGCCCTGCCCCATCTGGTCGCAGCCACCTCCTGGCCGCTGGCCTGGCTGGCCGCCGGGCTGGCGATGCTGGCAGCATTGCCGCTGCTGCCCCGCCCGGCGCGGGCATGACCCCGGCGCGCTATTCCTTGAACGCCTGCCGCAGCCACGCCAGAAACGCCCTGACCGGCGGATGGCGTTCGCGGCCCGGCGCGCACAGGGCGGTGTAGGCCGAGCCCGCCACGCTGACCTGCGGCCGCAACGGCACCAGCGTGCCGGCCTTGACACTGTCGGACACCATCACCGAGCTGGCCAGCACCAGTCCCTGCCCGGCGATGGCCGCCTGCAACGCGTAATGCTCTTCCGTATACGCGTGCTCCGACGCCGGCTTGCGCCACCCCGGCAGGCCGGCCGCGTCGCACCACTGCCGCCACCCTTCTTCGTAGAGCGCGGAATCGCGCCAGCGCACGGTCACCAGCGCCGGCTTGGCCCGGCCGGCGCGGCGCGCCTGCGCCACCACCGCGGGCGCGCCGTAGACGCCAAACGATTCCTGCAACGTGCAGGCCGCATGCAGCGCCGGGTAGCGGCGGCTGCTGTAGCGGATCGCCACATCGACGCTGGCGTCCTGCAACAGGTCGATGGTTTCGGCCTGGGTCGACAGGCGCAACTGGTATTGCGGATAGGCCTGATGAAAGCGCCCCAGCCGCGGCACCAGCCACAGGGCTGCGAAGGAGTGAGTGGTCGACAGCGTCAGCGCGCCCGCCGCGCTGGCGGGACGCAGGGCGTCGAGCGTCTGCGCGATATCCAGGAAGGCCCCGTGCGTGCTGGCGAACAGGCGCGCGCCGCTGTCGGTCAGGCGCACGCCCTGCGGCAC
>NZ_JAELTJ010000173.1 GCF_016428805.1 Achromobacter sp. ASV32 | reverse complement strand
CTATGAGGCGGGGTGGGATGCTCTCGTTGTGGCAGTCCGGCTGCTACCGGCTGATGGATGAGGACGTCCCTTACCCCGGCGCCCTCCCCACTCCAGAGGGCGCACCCACACCATACAAGGATGAGGACGGGGCAGTCCGGAGCGAAGGCTCCGGACCGCAATCGTAGCCCCGCGTCCCCCCGGCCACACGCCGCAGAGCGTCTCAAGAACCTAAACTCAAGCAATCAACCGTCCGCCACTCGACCATCCAAAAAGCCACACAAAGCCCCCACCGGCTAATATCCCCCCTAACCTATCACTCTTGCCGCGTATAGATAAAAAATGTCGCAACGTCCTGCTCCTCTTACTGGTGTGCGTGTGTTGGATTTGACTCGTGTGTTGGCGGGTCCCTGGTGCACGCAGAACCTGGCCGATCTTGGGGCCGAGGTCATCAAGATCGAACGGCCCGGCGCGGGGGACGACACGCGCGCCTGGGGGCCGCCGTATCTCAAGGATGCAGCGGGTAACGACACCAGCGAGGCGGCTTACTACCTGTCGGCCAATCGCAACAAGTTTTCGGTGGCGCTGGATATCGCCTCGCCGCGGGGCGCCGAACTGGTGCGGGAATTGGCGTTGCAAAGCGACATCCTGGTCGAGAACTTCAAGGTCGGCGGGCTTTCCAAGTATGGGCTCGATTACGACAGCCTCAAGGAAATCAATCCGCGCCTCATCTATTGCTCCATCACCGGATTCGGCCAGACCGGGCCCTATGCCAGCCGTCCGGGCTACGACTTCATGATCCAGGGCATGGGCGGACTCATGAGCATCACCGGCGAGCGCGATGACCTGCCTGGCGGCGGGCCGCAGAAAGCGGGCGTGGCCGTGGCCGATCTGATGACCGGCATGTATTCCACCGTCGGCATCCTGGCGGCGCTGCACGAGCGCTCGGTCAGCGGACTGGGGCAGCACATCGACATGGCGCTGCTCGATTGCCAGGTTGCCATGATGGCGAACCAGAACCTGAACTTCATGACCTCCGGCAAGGCGCCGCGGCGTGCGGGCAACGCGCACCAGAACCTGGTGCCGTACCAGGTCTTCGCGGCCAGCGATGGCCACCTGATCGTGGCCGTGGGCAACGACAGCCAGTTCCGCAACTATTGCGGGGCCATCGGCTTGCCCGAGCTGTCGGCCGATCCGCGTTTTTCCACCAACCCGCAGCGCGTGAAGAACCGCGAAGAACTGGTGCCATTGCTGGCCGAGCGCATGGCCACCGGCGCGCGCGATTATTGGCTGGCGGCGCTGGAAGCCGTGGGCGTGCCGGCCGGGCCCATCAATACGCTGGACCAGGTCTACGAAGACCCGCAGGTGCTCGCGCGCGGCATGAAGCGCGAGCTGCCGCATCCGGCGGCCGGCACGGTGCCGATGGCGGCCAGCCCGCTGAAGTTTTCCGGCAGCCCGGTGCAATACCGCCGCCCGCCGCCCATGCTGGGCGAGCACACGGCGCAGGTCCTGGCGGAAAAGCTGGGCTTGTCCGCCGAAGAAATCCAGGCGCTGGCCCAGGGCCCGGCCTGACCCTCATCGCTGCGCGGCGCTTGCGGCCACGTGCCGCCAAGCGCCGCGGCGCACGAACACTATTCCCAATAAAGGCAGGAGAGAGTTGATGACGGAGATTCAAACCATCGGCGTCGTGGGCGCCGGGGCCATGGGGCGGGGCATTGCCCAGATCGCGGCGCAGGCGGGCCTGCGGGTGCGCCTGTACGACACCAGCGCCGATGCGGTGGCGGCGGCGCGTGAATCGTTGCGCCAGACTTGGGACAAGCTGGCCCAGAAGGGCAAGCTGACGGCCGCCCAGGCGCAGGCCGCGCTGGATCGCGTCGAATCCGCGACCGCGTTGACCGACATGTCGCAGTGCCAACTGGTGGTGGAAGCCATCGTCGAACGCCTGGACGTCAAGCGCGACCTGTTCGCCGCGCTGGAAGGCGTGGTGGCCGAGGATTGCATCCTGGCTTCCAACACGTCGTCGCTGTCCATCACCGCCATCGCCGCGGCCTGCAAGCGGCCGCAGCGCGTGGCCGGCTACCACTTCTTCAACCCCGTGGCGCTGATGAAGGTGGTTGAAGTGATCGACGGCCTGCGCAGCGCGCCCGAGACGGGCGACGCGCTGGCCGAGCTGGCGCGCCGCATGGGCCATACGCCCGTACGCGCCAAGGACATGCCCGGTTTCATCGTCAACCATGCGGGCCGCGGCATGAACACCGAGGGCCTGCGCGTGGCGCAGGAGTCGGTGGCGACTTTCGCGCAGGTGGACGCCATCATGCGCGAACAGGCCGGTTTCCGCATGGGCCCGTTCGAGCTGCTGGACCTGACCGCGCTGGATGTCTCGCATCCCGTGATGGAATCCATCTACCGCCAGTTCTTTGACGAACCGCGTTTCCGTCCGTCCCCCATCACCACCGTGCGCCTGGCCGGCGGCCTGATCGGCCGCAAGGTCGGCGAGGGCTTCTACACCTATGTGGACGGCCAGAAGCAGGTGCCCGCCGAGCCGCCCGTGCCGGCATTGCCGCAGGGCCTGAAGGTCTGGATCAGCCCCAAGCATCCCGAAGGCTATGCCCGCGCCACGGCGCTGCTGGAAAAGCTGGGCGCGCCGTTGGTGTCGGGCGCCTCGCCCGCAGCAGACGCGCTGATCATCGTGACCCCGTTCGGCGAAGACGTGTCCACCACGGTGTCGGCGCAGGGCCTGGACGCCTCGCGCACCGTGGGCCTGGATACGCTGCAGCCTTTCGACAGCGCCCGCCGCCGCAGCATCATGGTGTCGCCGGCCACGCAGGACAAATGGCGCGATGCCGCCCATGCGCTGCTGGCGGGCGATGGCGTGCCGGTGTCGGTGATCCAGGACTCGCCGGGCTTCGTGGCCCAGCGCATCGTGGCCATGATCGTCAACATCGCCGCCGACATCGCGCAGCAGCAGATCGCTACGCCCGAGGACATCGACCGCGCGGTCACGCTGGGCCTGGGCTACCCCGTGGGTCCGCTGGCGCTGGGTGATGCCCTGGGCGCCGAACGCATCCTTGAGATCCTCAAGAGCATGCAGCGCGTTACCGGCGATCCGCGCTATCGGCCCAGCCTGTGGCTGCAACGCCGCGTGCAGCTGGGCATGTCGCTGTTGAAGTCGTCCGCCGCTGATTGACGGCCGGCGCGCACCGCGCCATGTAAAAAGCCCTTCGAGCGATCGAAGGGCTTTTTGTTGGGCGCCACGGTGAGGCGTGGCCGCAGCGGGGTGCGGGCCTGGCTTACTTGGCGGCGTCGACCATGTACTGCACGGCGGCGCGGATGTCGTCTTCCGAGGCCGTGGCGGCGCCACCCTTGGGCGGCATCGGCGGTTTGCCTTGCATGGCGACTTTGACCATCGCATCCATGCCGGTCTTGATGTACGGCTCCCAGGCGGCCTTGTCGCCGAACTTGGGGGCGTTGGCTACGCCGGTGGCGTGACAGGCGAAACAGACGCTCTTGTAGAGCTTTTCGCCGGCCGGGTTGACGGCAGCGGTGGCCTGCGCGGGGGCCGGTGCGGCAGCGGGAGCTGCTGCTGCGGCCGTTGCGGCAGGGGCAGCGGCGGCGGCAGCAGCTGCGGCAGCCGGTGCTGCGGCAGCCGGTGCTGCGGCAGCCGGTGCTGCGGCAGCCGGTGCTGCGACAGCCGGCGCTGCGGCGGGCGTGGCGTCGGCTTCCTTCTTGGCGCCTTCTTCAGCCGGGGCGGCCGGTTCCGGCAGCGAGCCGCCGGACTTGTTGGCCATGTAGACCACGGCGCGCGCGACTTCGAAGTCCGACAGCGTGGGGTTGCCGCCCTTGGCGGGCATACCGCCCTTGCCGTGCAGGGCCACGTTCAGCATGGCGTCGAAACCGGACTTGATGAAGGGCGCCCAGGCGGCGTTGTCGCCGATCTTGGGAGCGCCCGCCACGCCGGCGGTATGACAGGCCGTACAGACGGCAGTAAAGACTTGTTCGCCCGTCTTGAAGACCTTGGGGGCGTTGGCGTCGACCAGGGCGAAACCGGCGACCGGGGCAATGCGTTTGGTGACGGCTTCGTTGGACAGGGTGTCCGAGCCGGCGCCCACCTTGGTCCCTGACACCACCAGGTTCACCAGTAGGATGATGATGGCGATGGGAATCACGAAAGACAGGACGATCGTGACGACCAGTTGCTTCGGAGTCTTGATGGGGGAGGAGTGCTCTTCTATGTGTTCCTGCTCGTTGCTCATGACCAAATCCTGCTAACGGGTACCGGGGGCGCCTGGCGGCGGCAACAGAAAATCAGTACTGCACAAAGGGCGGAAAAAGCAGACCGCCTTGCAAGCAAACGCTGGATTATATAACGGTGTCATGGACACACGTCCAACCCCCGGACGGGGGTTTTCGCGGAGTTTGCCCGATGATTTGATCCACTTCATGCACACCGCGCAAAACTAGGTACAATACCGCCTCCTTGCGCTGCGCCCGTAGTTCAATGGATAGAATGAGAGTTTCCGAAGCTCTTGATACAGGTTCGATTCCTGTCGGGCGCGCCAGTCATTCATGTCGAGCAGGCCTCGAATACCCCGCACCGCCCAGCGCGCTGCGGTATCGGCCAAACTCCCTCTGCTCGCCGGCTTGAAGAAGACAGGTCCTGGCCGTTGGCCATCACGTCTTTTCAGCCATGTCTTCCCCCAAGCAATTCAGCCTCTGCCAACGCGGGGGATTTGTGCGTCCGTCGCCTACGCAGGCAAGCAGGTCATGCTTGCCCCCGGAAACACCCGGACGGTTTGCCCATTCAGGGGTTGAACAATAGAAAACCATACAGGACGAACAGCGCCAGGTGCATGGCGCCCTGCATGACGGACGTGCGTTGCCCGTTGAAAGACAGCATGGACAGCAGCACCGTCAATCCCAGCAGTACCGTTTCCAGTGCCGAAATGCCCATGACGACCTGCTTGCCCGTCACCAGGCCGATCACGAGCACGGCGGGCACGGTCAGGCCGACCGTCGATACGAATGCGCCCTGGCAAAGGTTGATCGATCGCTGCATTTCATTGTTCAACGCGGCTTTGACCGCGGTCAGCGATTCAGGCGTGAAAACGATAATGGCGATCAGCACGCCGCTGACGGCGACCGGGGCCCCGGCGGTGGCCACGCCATAATCAATGACGATGGCCAGGTGATGTGCCAGCAGGACGATGGGGATGATCATCGCGAGCAGCAACAGGCTGCTGCGCACAATGGCAGCCTTGCCACCCGAGCTGCCGGTCGGGTCAACCGCCTTGGTTTGCGCGGGGGCGTGCGCCACGGCCATCTGCCCCACGGGCGGTTGGATGAACAGCCGCTTTTCGCCGCGCATCTGCAGCAGCAGGAACACGGCATACAGGCCGGCCGTGATGGCGGCGATGGTCCACGCCTGCAGGTGCGAGAACTCGCCGGCGCCCGACAGGTAATTGGGCAGGACCAGCGCCGTGCCCGTCAGCAGCACGATCATCGCCAGATACGCGTTGGCGCCTTGGGCGTTGTATTCCTGCTCGCCATGCCTGAGGCCGCCCGCGATCAGGCTGATCCCCATGACGAGGTTCAGGATGATCATCATCACCGCGAAAATGGAATCGCGGCCGATGGTGGGAAATTCTCCGGGGCCCAGCAGCATCGACGCGATCAGAATCACTTCGATCGAGACGATGGACAGTGTCAGGATGAGCGTGCCGTAGGGTTCGCCCAGCTTGTGTGCCAACAAGTCCGCTTCATGCACTACGCCGAACGAGGCGGCGACGATGGTGAGGAACAGGACCGCGAAGCAGACCAGCGCGGCCACGGGTGTCAGCGGTTGCGCGAGCCAGGTGCCGCCATAAAGCATGAAGGCGATCACGACCAGCCAGGCCCAGCCCAGTTTCAACCAGGTGGCCTTGGGGATGCGATTGGCGTGCGGGGGCGGCGTGGCGCCGGAGGAAGCGGGAGAGTGGGGGACGGGCATTGCTGTTCTTTCCGTGAAAGAGGCAGGGTCGTCCCTATGAAAGATACGCCGCCAGGTCGTCCTGGCGGGCAAGTGTGAGATCGCTTGATGGCATCGATTCTAGCCGATCCGCAACGGGGGTGGCACGTTCGCCGCCCGCGCTGGCGGCACGGCATCGGATGGAGTGGTCATGGGATGTCGGTTATCCTGCGCCTGATTGCTCCCCAGGAAGAAGACCTCATCATGGCCGCCACGGATATCCTTATTTCCACGGATACGATAGAGCCCGCGCTTCGCAACGATTACTGGCGCGAAGTCACGCGGCCGTTCTGCGATACCACGCCGATGGCGGGCGGCGCGGCGACGCTGGAAGGCACCATGCGGATCCGTACCGTGGCCGGGCTGACGCTGGGGTCGACGTCATTCAACGCGCAGCGCTATACGCGCGATAAATGGACCATTGCGCGCAGTTCCCTGGATCACTATCTGGTGCATGTCCTGGTGGCCGGCTCGATCCGCGGCGATTTCGCCGGCCGTGGGGCGAAGGCCGCCCAGGGCGGCATCTGCATCATCGATCTGTCCCGACCTTACACCTGCGAAGTGGACGCGGGCGTGCGCCTGGCGACGACGGTGCCCCGCGCGGGCATCGACAAGTTGCTGGGGGCCCGCGACATGCACGGCTTCGTGCTGGATTCCCGGTTGCCGATCACGCGGCTGCTGGTGAACTATCTGCAAGGCCTGCACGCTGTGTCGGCCGAGCTGTCCACCAGCGAGGACGTCGCGGTGCAGGAGGCCCTGCTGTCCCTGCTGTCGGCGGGGCTGGCCGGGACGGCGCCCGCCCGGGATGAACCGAAGTCCGTGCTGGGGCGCGCCTTGCGCGCGCGCACCCTGGCCTTCATCGAGACGCACCTGGCCGACCCCAGGCTGGGGCCGGATCTGCTGATGCAACGCTTTTGTGTGTCGCGCGCCCACTTGTACCGGGCCTTTGCCGAGTTGGGGGGCATCGTCCAGGTGATCAAGACCCGGCGCCTGGACGCGGTGTTCACTGCGTTGGCCGACCCGCGCAAGGCGACGCGCCCGGTGGCGCGGATCGCGGCCGATTGCGGTTTTCCGGACACGGGCAAGTTCCGCAAGGCATTCGTGGCGCGGTTCGGCATGACGCCGCAGGATGCTCGCGAGCGGGGGAGCCATGCCGCAGCGGCGCCTGACGACGCGGCGCCGCTATCGCGTCATTTCGCGGCCTACGGGACGCGTCAGAAACGATAGGCCAGGCCCATGATGGGCCCTTGCTGGATGACGTTGTAGACGAAGCCGTTGCGGTTGTAGTTGACGCCCACGGCGCGATAACCCAGCACGGCGGAAAAATCATTCTTGAACTGATAGCCGATGGCCGCCGTGGCATCCCAGTCCAGGCGGGCCTGCCCTGCGCCGGCCACGCCCCACCCCGTGAAGAACCAGCTGTCATCGAACAGATAGCGGCCGCGCAGGCCGGCCACCGCATCGACCCAAGTTGCGCTGTCGCGTTGGCCTTTGCCGTCGAGCAGGCCGCCTTTCAGGTCGATCTTCGTGCTGGCATACCAGAGGCGTCCGCCGCCGATGACGTCCAGGTGTCCCCGGTCGGATTCCAGCAGGGTGTAGCCGGCCCCCAGGAATCCGGAGAAGGATTTCGAGGTGATGTCGACTTCCTTGCTCAGGACGCCGAAACGGTTCTTGCCGCTACCGGACAGCCGGCTGTACATGACATCGCCCAGCAGGCTGAAGCGATTGCGCCGCGCTTCGACGGCGGCCATGAACGCCAGATCCAGCTCGCTGAAGATCTTGTCGAAGCTGGAATTGATCTTGCTCGCGGGTTGGCCGAACTGCCCGACTTTGCCGCTGATGCCGGCCATCCAAAGATAGGGGCTGGCATTGACGTTCCAGGTGTCCGGCGTGACCGCATTGTTTTTCAGCAGCGGGCTGATGGGCAGCGGGTTGTCTTGTGCAAAGGCCGCGTTGCTGGCGCCGGCCAGCAGGGCAAGTAGCGTCAGGGTGTTGGCGAAAGACCGCATGATTTTCCGATGAAGCAATTTGCGTGGACGCACCGATGCCCGGGGCGCGATCACTGTCCCGACAGGACGGCGTTTTCCACGCCGCAGTTCGTTTTCGGCGCCGCGCCGTCGGCGCGGGCCGCCTGCACTTCCTTGCGCGCGGCGGCCATGTCGGCCAGGAATTCGGCGTTGCTGTGCAGCGTCGCGACGGTGGCGGCGCCCATGGTGCGGCCGGCGTCGACATCGCTTTGCCAATGCGCGTTACAGATGACGCGGCTCTGGCCGAATTCCAGGCCGCGCTTGAACAGGGCGTCGGCCCGTTCGGGATTGAGCTCGGCCAATATCAGCGCCCAGGCCCAGCCAGCGGCGGTGTGACCCGACGGGTAGGAGCCATCATTGCGCAGCAGCGGCTCTTGTTCGGCAAAGCAGGTCCCTTCGTTGTGAACAACGAAGGGACGCGTGCGGTTGTAGGTGTTCTTGACGCCGTAAGTGGACAGGCCGGCATCGGTCAGCACCCGCTGCATCAGGACATACAGGCGCGGCGTGGTGGCTTCGCTGATCTCGATGCCCATGGCGCACGAGAAATTGGCGGCTGGTTGCGGAAACTGCAGGTCGGCGTCCAACCGGGCCAGGCCCGAGCGCGCCTTGCCGCGCAGCGCGATGGTGGCGGTACGGGCTTCTTCGTCGCGCGCGAGCGCCGCGCTGCCCTTGGCCGGCGGCGGGCCGAGCAATTCCAGGCTGTTGGGCAGGTCCTTGGGCGGGAGGTAGCCGGGCGCCAGCTGGAAGTGCGGGTCCGTGACCTTCGGGCCGGGCGCGCTGTTCTGCGCATGCACGATCGCGGGAGTCATGCCGAGCAAGGCCAGGGCGAGAAGGGGGGCTGTCTTGAAGATGCTTGCGCGCATGGTCGGCCTGTACCGTCGGTGAAATCAATGTCTGCAAAGGGGCATTCAACGCGGGCCGGGGCGTTGCCCAGCCTGAATGTGCGGCAGAATTTACACCGGGATATTTCGCGCAAAACCGTGCTTGCGGCCAGATGAGACAAATCGCCGTGAATATTGAGACAGAAGCGTCAAACGGCGTTGTTCGATGCGGTCACGGCCTCGGTCCGTGCGTGCGTTCATCTTAAATAGCACATCGTCATGACATGCTTGAGCACGCGGCGTGGCGTGCTCAGGCATGTCGGCCGTGCGCCACAAATCCTTGCGGATTTCATCGCACGTGCAGTGTTTCCGCTTGTGTCTCAAAAACTGACATACAGCGTTCCTAGAATTCGTTCCTGTCATGCGCGGCGCCGCTGCTGGTGTTGCGGACCGCCCGCAAGCGCATGTCTGTTCAATTAACGGGAATCTGTAATGAAAAAGACTTTGTTCGTCACCGCCTTGTTCGCCGCGCTGTCTGGCGTTGCGCACGCTGATACCTCGGTGACTCTGTACGGCCTGATCGACACGGGCGTGGGCTTCCAGCGCATCAAGGGCAACGACGGCTACAAGGAATCGAAGGTCGGCATGACCAACGGCGTGTCCAGCGGTTCGCGTTGGGGCCTGCGTGGCGCCGAAGATCTGGGCGATGGCCTGAGCGCCGTGTTCACCCTGGAAAGCGGCTTCAACTCGGCCAACGGCCAGTCGGGCCAGAGCGGCCGCCTGTTCGGCCGTCAAGCCACCGTCGGCCTGAAGAGCGATTCGTGGGGCCTGCTGGAATTCGGCCGCCAGACCAACATTGCCTCGAAGTACTTCGGCGCGATTGATCCGTTCGGCGCCAGCTACGGCCAGGCCAACGTGGGCGCGGCCTTCGGCGCGGCCAACACGGTCCGCTATGACAACATGGTGCAGTACTCGACGCCGTCGTTCAGCGGCTTCCAGGTCGGCCTGGGCTACTCGTTCAACGTGGCTGACACGACCGCCGCGCAAACCGGTTTCAAGACCGCCGACAACACCCGCGCCATCACGGCCGGCGTGCGCTATGTCAATGGCCCGCTGAACGTGGCCCTGACGTACGACCAGCTGAACCTGGCCAACCAGGTTGCCGGCAGCGACGATGCGTCGCCCAAGCAGTGGATCATCGGCGGTTCGTATGACTTCGAAGTGATCAAGCTGGCGCTGGCCTACGGCCAGACGCGCGACGGCTGGTTCACCGGCCAGGCCATCAACGCCTTCGGCAGTGGCACCACCGTGGCCAAGAGCTTCGGCAGCAACGTCATCGCCAAGGACTTCAAGTCGAACTCGTACCTGGTCGGTCTGTCGGCCCCGGTCGGTGGCGCTGGCAGCATCCTGGCCACGTGGCAGCGTGCTGACGCCAACAACACCTCGTTGACCGGCGACGATGCGACGATGAACATCTACAGCATCGGCTACACCTACAACCTGTCCAAGCGCACCAACCTGTACGCGCTGGGTTCGTACGCCACGAACTTCGCCTTCATCGACGGTGTCAAGAGCCTGTCTCTTATACACATCTCCGAGCCCACGAGACCTAATAACCGATCTCGTATGCCGGCTTCTGCTTGTAAAAGGGGGGGGGGGGGGGGGGGGGGGGGGGGGGGGGGGGGGGGGGGGGGGGGGGGGGGGGGGGGGGGGGGGGGGGGGGGGGGGGGGGGGGGGGGGGGGGGGGGGGGGGGGGGGGG
>NZ_JAELTJ010000172.1 GCF_016428805.1 Achromobacter sp. ASV32 | reverse complement strand
CCCCCCCCCCCCCCCCCCCCCCCCCCCCCCCCCCCCCCCCCCCCCCCCCCCCCCTTTTTTATTAGGTCTCGTGGGCTCGGAGATGTGTATAAGAGACAGTCTACACGCCCCGCCCTCACCCGCCTGCCCCGTCACGCGCTCTTGATGTGCCTTACTGGCGGGCGCTGGGGCGAGTGGTGTGCTTGGCGTTTTGGCCAGCGGCGGTGAGGGTATGGAGGAGTTTGCGGGGCCCGCCTCGTGCCGGCCGCGCGAGCGGCCTTGCTCGGCTTACGCGGGGTCTTGCGTCATGGGATGACGCTGCGCGCTTGCGCGGGGGGCTATTTGGTGTTCGTCAGCAGGTCGCCGGGGAGGCCGGCTTCCACTAGACCCAGCAGCAGCTTTTTTACCGGGGCGGGCAGGGCCGTTTTGGATAGGTCTTCCTGGGGGATCCAGCGTTCGGTCTGGGTGGGTTCGCGCAGCGTGGCGCTGCGTACCGGGATGTACCAGGGGCGGATGTGCAGGCGGTAGTGGGTGAAGGTGTGGGCGAAGGCGGCGAGTTCGAAGCGGTGTTCGGGGATGAGGCCCAGGGCGCGGGAGGCGGCCAGGGGGTCGCCGGCGGCGTCGAATTCGGGCAGGCTCCATAGGCCGCCCCAGATGCCGGGTTCGGGGCGTTGTTGCAGGAGGAAGGCGCCCTGGTGTTGCAGGACCAGCATGCCGGTTTCGCGTTCGGGGATGGCTTTGCGGGCCTTGGGCGTGGGCAGTTCGGCCTGGCGGCCTTCCTGCCGCGCGATACAGGTGGTGGTGACGGGGCAGCGGCCGCAGGCGGGTTTGCCGCGGGTGCAGAGGGTGGCGCCCAGGTCCATCAGGCCTTGGGTGTAGGCGGCCATGTCCAGGCCGGGGGCGGCGTCGACCTGGGCGTCGGCCAGGGCCCACAGGCGTTGTTCGATGTCGCGTTTGGCGGGGTCGCCGGCGATGCCGAAGTGGCGGGTGAAGACGCGTTTGACGTTGCCGTCCAGGATGGGCGAGCGTTCGCCGTAGGCGAAGGCGGCGATGGCGGCGGCGGTGGACCGGCCGATGCCGGGCAGGGTGGCGATGGCTTCGGCGGTGGGCGGGAAGCGGCCATTCCAGTCGCGCGCGATTTCCTGGGCGCAGCGGTGCAGGTTGCGGGCGCGGGCGTAGTAGCCCAGGCCGGCCCAGTAGGGCATGACCTCTTCCTGGGCGGCGGCGGCCAGCGCGGCGACGTCGGGGAAGCGCTGCAGGAAGCGTTCGTAGTAGGGGATGACGGTGGCCACCTGCGTCTGCTGCAGCATGATCTCGGAGAGCCAGATGCGGTAGGGGTCCCGGGTGTTCTGCCAGGGGAGATCGTGGCGGCCATGCTGGCGTTGCCAGGCGACGATGCGAGGGGCGAAGTCCATGTCGGCAATTATCGCATCGCCCTATTGCCGGGGGTGGGGCGAGCGGTTACAACCGTCAGGTAGAGGCGCGCCAAGCGCCCGGAATTCACCTCCGCCGCAGGCCCGCCCGGGCTCCAGAAGAACTCGGCGCGATGCTGCTGCGGGCGTTCCACGACCCTCGGAGTAGACATGAATGCCCCCCTCACGCCCGCGGTCCGCGCGGCGCTCGAATCCGTCCAGCTGGACGACAAATACACCCTTGAAACCGGCCGCGCCTGGATGAGCGGCATCCATGCCCTGGTGCGCCTGCCGATGATGCAGCGGCTGCGCGACCTGCGCGATGGGTTGAACACGGCGGGGTTCGTGTCGGGGTACCGGGGGTCGCCGCTGGGCGGGGTCGACCAGAACATGTGGAAGGCGGCCAAGCACCTGAAGGCGCATCACGTCGAATTCCAGCCGGGCATCAACGAGGACCTGGCCGCCACGGCGGTGTGGGGCTCGCAGCAGGTGAACCTGTTTCCGGGCGCCAAGTACGACGGGGTCTTTGGCATGTGGTACGGCAAGGGGCCGGGGGTGGACCGCTGCGGCGATGTGTTCAAGCACGCCAATGCCGCCGGCACTTCGCCGCACGGCGGCGTGCTGGTGGTGGCGGGCGATGACCACCCCGCCAAATCGTCGACGCTGCCGCACCAGAGCGACCACATTCTCAAGGCCTGCATGATCCCGGCGCTGTTTCCGTCCAGCGTGCAGGAGGTGCTGGACTTCGGTCTGCATGGCTGGGCCATGAGTCGCTACGCCGGGGTCTGGGTCGGCATGAAATGCATCACCGACATCGTCGAGGTGTCGGCATCGGTGGACGTGGACCCGTACCGCGTGAAGATCCTGCTGCCCGAAGACTTCCAGCTGCCGCCGGACGGGCTGAACATCCGCGTGCCCGATACGCCGCTGCAGCAGGAAGCGCGGCTCTTGGACTACAAGCTCTATGCGGCGCTGGCCTACGCCCGCGCCAACAAGCTCAACCGTGAACTCTGGCAGGTGCCGCAGCGCGATGCGCGCTTTGGCATCATGACCTCGGGCAAGGCCTATCTGGACACGCGCCAGGCGCTGTCCGACCTGGGCCTGACCGAGGCGGTGTGCCAGCGCATCGGCCTGCGGCTGTTCAAGGTCGGCATGGTGTGGCCGCTGGAATCGACCGGCATGGCGCATTTCGCCGAAGGCCTGGACGAGATCCTGGTGGTCGAGGAAAAGCGCCAGGTGCTGGAATACCAACTGAAAGAAGAACTGTTCAGCTGGATCGGCAGCGGCAAGAAAATTCCGCGCGTGGTGGGCAAGTTCGACGACAAGGACGGCGGCGAATGGTCAGTGCCGCAGGGCAATTGGCTGCTGCCGGCGCACTACGAGTTTTCGCCGGCGATGGTGGCCAAGGCCATCGCCGCGCGGCTGCTGCGGTTTGAACTGCCGCAGGATGTGCGCGCCGGCATCGAAGCGCGGCTGGCGTTCATTGCGGATCGCGAACAGGCGCTGGCGCGGCCGCGCGTGGTCGAAGACCGCAAGCCCTGGTTCTGTTCGGGCTGTCCGCACAATACCTCGACCCGCCTGCCGGAAGGCTCGCGCGGCATGGCGGGTATTGGCTGCCACTACATGGTGACCTGGATGGGGCGTAACACCCAGGTGTACACGCAGATGGGCGGCGAGGGCGTGCCGTGGCTGGGGCAGGCGCCGTTCACCGAAGAAAAGCACGTATTCGCCAATCTGGGTGACGGCACCTATTTCCATTCGGGTCTGTTGGCGATCCGCGCCGCGGTGGCCGCCAAGGCGCCCATCACCTACAAGATCCTGTTCAACGACGCCGTGGCGATGACCGGGGGGCAACCGGTGGATGGTCCCATCAGCGTGCCGATGATCAGCCGTCAGGTGGCGGCCGAGGGCATCGACAAGATCGTGGTGGTGACGGACGAGCCCGAGAAATACAAGGACATGGCGGGGCTGGCGCCGGGCGTGCCGGTCAAGCATCGCGACGCGCTGGACGCCGTGATGCGCGAACTGCGCGAGTACCCCGGCGTGTCGGTGCTGATCTATGACCAGACCTGTGCCACGGAGAAGCGCCGGCGCCGCAAGCGCAACGCGTATCCCGACCCGGCGCGCCGGGTGGTCATCAACGAGCGCGTGTGCGAGGGCTGCGGCGACTGTTCGCAGAAGTCGCACTGCCTGTCGGTCGAACCCCTGGAAACCGAATTCGGCCGCAAGCGCACGATCAACCAATCCAGCTGCAACAAGGACTTTTCCTGTCTGAAGGGCTTTTGCCCCAGCTTCGTCACGGTGGAAGGCGGCAAGCTCAAGAAGCCGCGCGCGCTGGCGCCGGAGGGCGCGATCGACGACGACGTACCGCAACCGGCCGCGCACGGACTGGACCAGGCCTATGGCGTGTTCATCGCCGGCGTGGGCGGCACCGGTGTCGTCACGATCGGCCAGTTGCTGGGCATGGCCGCGCACCTGGAAGGCAAGGGTTGTTCGGTGCTGGACATGGCCGGTCTGGCGCAAAAGGGGGGCGCGGTGTATTCGCACGTGGTGCTGGCGCAAACGCCGGACCATCTGCTGAATACCCGGGTCGCCATGGGCGAGGCCGACCTGCTGCTGGCCGGCGACCTGGTGGTGGCTACCAGTGCGGACGCCATGGCGCGGCTGCGTCCGGGCCGCACGCGCGCGCTGCTCAACAGTGACAATGCACCCACCGCGGCTTTCGTGTCCAACCCCGACTGGACGCTGCCGGGCGCCAATCTCACCGCCGATCTGCAGGCCGCCTGCGGCAAGGACAACCTGCATGCGGTCGATGCCTCGGCGCTGGCCGTGGGCCTGCTGGGCGACGCCATCTATTCCAATCCGCTGATGATGGGGTATGCGTACCAGAAGGGCTGGATTCCCCTGTCGCGCGAGGCGCTGCTGCGCGCTATTGAACTGAACGGCCAGCAGGTTCCCAACAATCTCGCGGCCTTTGCCTGGGGGCGCCGCGCGGCGCATGACCTGGCCGGCGTGATGCGCCTGCTCGCCTCGGGCGGCGTGGCGCCCGTGCATCCTGACGGCATCATCGAGATCCGCCGCCCGCGCGCGACCCCCGTGCTGGAATTGAAGAAGCCGCCCGGCGAACTGGCCCGGCTGGTCGAGGTGCGGCGCGCATTCCTGACGCAGTACCAGGACGCCGCCTACGCCAAGCAGTACACGGACCTGGTCGACAAGGTGGCGCACGCCGAACACGAGGCCACCGGCACGCAGCGGCTGGCGCTGGCGGTGGCGCGTTATTACTTCAAGCTGCTGGCCTACAAGGACGAGTACGAGGTGGCGCGGCTGTACACCGACGGCGAATTCCTCAAGCGTGTCGGCGAGCAGTTCGAAGGCGACTGGAAACTGCGCTTTCACCTGGCGCCGCCGCTGTTTGCGCGCCGGGGTCCGGACGGCCATCTGGTCAAGAAGGCCTACGGGCCGGGCATGTTGCGCGTGTTCCGCCTGCTGGCGCGCATGAAGCGCCTGCGCGGCACGCGGCTGGACCCGTTCGGCTACACCCGTGAGCGCCGCGCCGAACGAGAACTGGCGCGCGAGTATGGCGAGACCATCGCGGCCATCCTGGGCAAGCTGAACCGCGGCAACCTGGATCGCGCGGTGGCGCTGGCCAGCGTGCCCGAAGACATCCGTGGCTACGGCCATGTGAAGGAGGCGGCGATGGAAAAGGCCGCGGCGCGCCGCGAGGCGCTGCTGAAAGACTTTACGGCCAGCGTGGTGTCGATCGGCGGGGTGCGGGCGGCGTGATGGGCGCGGCGGCCAGCGGCTGCCGTGCCTGCTGCGGCCGCTGACGCGGGCCAGGGGCGGGCTTAGCTGCCCGCCGTCTCGGGTTTGCGGCGTCGGACCAGGCCGGTGTCGAAGCGTTCCACGCCCGGGCGGGCAGCGGGTCGGTCGAACCGCTCGACGCCCGGTCGATCAAATCGTTCCACCCCCGGACGCGCGACGGGCCGGTCAAAGCGTTCCACACCGGGCGGCGTGAAGCGTTCGACCCGTGGCGGACTCTGGGTCTTGGCCTGCACGCTCTGGGCGGCGGCCTGTTCGCGCTTGGCGATGATCTCTTCGGCGCGCTGATGGTGCGGCGCCATCTTGCGGACCATCACCCGGCCGTCGCGCGGGAAATAGTTGATGCGGCGCGCATGCACATCGCCCAGGTCCTGTGCCTTGACCGGAATGCCTTCCGTCTTCAGGTAGTTCAGGACGAACTGGCCATTGCGCTCGCCGATGTTCATCTGCTGCATCGCCGATAGCACCGCGCCGCCGCCGAACACCTTGGCTTCCAGGCGGTCGCGCACCGCGCCGGCCTTGAGCAGCTCGTTGATCAGCACTTCCATGGCGAACGCGCCGTAGCGCATGGTGGCCGAGGCGGGCGACTGCATGTCGCCCTCGGGCAGCATGAAGTGGTTCATGCCGCCCACCCCGGTGACGGGATCGTGGATACAGGCGGCCACGCACGACCCGAGCACGGTCGAGATCATCAGGTCTTCGTTGGTGACGTAGTACTCGTTGGGGAGTACTTTCACCGCCGGAGACTGGAACGCGCTATCGAAGTAATGGCGCGTTGCACGGGCTTCAAGACGGGCGACCATGGAGCGAAATAGAGGGCAAGGACAGCGATTGGGACACGAAGGACGGCGCTCGGTAGAACAATAAACGTTTCAAAATATGTAGAAAAATGTCGCTTTATTCTTGCACATCTGGCCAACAATAGGGTGAAATCCTGTGTAACCGCAAACTTGTTATGTCCCTGATAAATAAGCGTTTGCCGGCGCGCGGGCATTTTTTTGCCCCTCGGCAGACCTGCCGCGGTGCCAGGCCCGCCTGTAACAGCTTGCCGGCGGCCTCCCCGCCCGCGGGGCCGCACGCGGCCGCTGCGAGGAGGGATGAACCATCCTACACAGGGCGGGGCGGGGTCTTTCCCCGGATCACGGGGACGAAGAGGGGCTATACGCCGCTTTAGAAGCGGGTGCTGCGGGTCACGGACCAGCGCGCCGACAGCGCGCCCAGGGCGGCCGAGGCAACGATGGCTACCAGCAGCACGGGGGTGCCGGGCAAGTGCAGCGCGAACTCGGCCCCGTAACTGCGGGCCAGGCCGAGCAGGGCGTTGTTCAGGGGCGACAGCGCCGCTGCGGCCACGCCGATGGCGAGCAGCGAGGCCAGGGCGCCGGACAGCGCGCCCAGATACAGGAAGGGGCGGCGCACGAAGGATTCCGTGGCGCCCACCAGCCGCGCCACCGCGATTTCTTCGCGCTGCGACAGGGCCTGCATGCGCACGGTGTTGAACACCGTGGCCAGCACCACCACCGCCACGCAGGCCGCCAGGAAGGCCAGGCCGATGCGGGCAAAGCGCAAGATGGCTTCCAGGCGCTGGACCCAGGCGCTGTCCAGCTGCACCAGATCGACCTGGTTCCATTGCTTCCAGTCCTGCGCCAGCTTGCCGGCGCGGCCGGCCAGGTCTTCGCCGTCGGCCAGCGTGACCACCACCGCATCGGGCAGGGGGTTGCCCGGCAGCACGGCCAGCGCCTGTTGCCAGGCGGGGTTGGCGCGCAGATCGGCCAGGGCGTCTTCGCGGCCCACCACGCGCACGGCGCGCACGTCGGCGGCGTAGTCGGCCTGGATGCGCTTGGCGACGTCCGCGGCGGCGCCGGCGGGCGCATCCACGCGCATGAAGACGGTGACTTCGGGGGTGACGGACATTTCGCGCGCCACCGGTTGCACCGACACCAGGATGGCGCTGCCCAGCAGGGGCAGTGCCAGGGCCAGGGCCATCACCAGCAGGTTGGCCAGCGACGAGAACGGTTGCTTGACCAGCCGGCGCAACGTGACCATGAGCGCATAGCGGTGTTGCCGCAGCCAGGCGTTCATGCCGGTTCTCCTGCCGTACCGCGGCCAGCCGTGGGGGCGGGCGCCGTATCGCCCTGCGAATCGGCGAACTTGCCCGGATCGATGCGCAGGGTGCGGGTGGCGTAGCGCGCCATGAGTTCCTGGTCGTGCGAGGCGATCAGCGTGGTGACGCCGACGCGGTTGAAGTCGCGGAACACGTTCATGATGCGCTGCGCGTTGTCGTGGTCGAGGTTGGCGGTGGGTTCGTCGGCGATCAGGATGGCGGGCCGGTTGACGATGGCGCGCGCGATCGCCAGGCGCTGCTGTTCGCCGCCGGACAGCTCGATGGGATTGAGGTCTTCCTTGCCCGACAGCCCGACCTTGTCCAGCGCGGCGCGTGCCCGGGCGGCGGCGCTGTCCCAGGGGTGGCCCGTGACCGCCAGCGGCAGCATCACGTTTTCAAAGGCGCTGCGGTCGAACAGCAGATGGGTGTCTTGCAGGATCACGCCCACGGCGCGGCGCAGATAGGGCCGTGCGCGGGCGGGAAGCTTGTCCAGCCGCTGCCCGTTGACCTGGATCGAGCCGCGGCTGGCGGGCTCCAATCCTCCGATCAGTTTGAGCAGGGTGGACTTGCCGGCGCCGGACGGCCCGGACACGAAGACGAACTCTCCCGCGCTTACGCGGAAGTTGATGTCGGCCAGGATATTGCGGCCGCGACCATACGATTTGAATACGTGCTGGAATTCGATCATGGCGGCTGTCGGATGAAGCCGCAATAGTAACTCGGGGACAGTAAGCTGGCCTAAATCCGACGGCGCCGATTGCGTGAAAGCGTGTCCCCATGTCACCGGATGGCGTCCGGGCATGTGACCGGATGGACACGTTTGGGACGGCAAATCCGTGTCCCCATTTTTGCCGCCAAACCGCGTTTGATTTCATCCAGTGTCCCTATATTTCAAGGGAATTCCCGGATGCGGAGGCTGCTTTGCGGACGCTACCATCCGCCCCATGCGTAAAGCCCGACCCGGCCTTGCGTTCGGCTTCGCTACACCCCTACGGAGATCACGATGAAAGTACTGAAACTCGCTGCCATTGGCACCGCCCTGTTCGCTGCGTCCGCGGCTGCCAATGCAGGTGCGACCTTCGATAACGTCAAGAAAAAAGGGTTTGTCCAGTGCGGCGTGTCTACGGGCATCCCGGGGTTCTCCATCGCTGACAGCAAGGGTGAATACAAGGGCCTGGACGTGGACCTGTGCCGCGCCATCGCCGCCACCATGTTCGGCGATGCCAGCAAGATCAAGGTCACCCCGCTGAACACCCAGCAACGCTTCACCGCGCTGCAATCGGGCGAAGTGGACGTGCTGACCCGCAACACCACCGTCACGCTGACCCGCGACACCACCCTGGGCCTGATCGGCGTGGGCGTGAACTACTACGACAGCCAAGGCGTCATGGTCTCCAAGGACCTGAACGTCAAGAGCGCCAAGGAACTGAACGGCGCCACCATCTGCGTGCAGCCCGGCACCACCACCGAGCTGAACCTGGCTGACTGGTTCCGCGGCCAGAAGATCGAATTCAAGCCCGTCGTGATCGACAAGTACGACGAAATCATCCGCGCCTTCTCGGCCGGCCGCTGCGATGCCTTCACGACCGACAAGTCGCAACTGGCCTCGACCCGCACCACGCTCGAGAATCCGGACAAGTTCATCATCCTGCCGGAAGACTTCTCCAAGGAGCCGCTGGGCCCCATGGTCCGCCAGGGCGACGAGCAATGGTTCAACATCGTGCGCTGGTCGCTGAACGCGATGCTGGAAGCCGAGGAATACGGCATCACCAAGGCCAACGTCGATGAAATGACCAAGAGCACCAACCCCAACATCCAGCGCATCCTGGGCGTGACCCCGGGCATGGGCAAGAACCTGGGCGTTGATGACAAGTGGGCCTACAACATCATCAAGCAGATCGGCAACTACGGCGAAAGCTTCGAAGCCACGCTCGGCAAGAGCAGCGCCATGAAGCTGGACCGCGGCTTGAATGCCAACTATAAGCAAGGTGGCTTGATGTACGGCTGGCCGGTGCGCTAACACACGGCTCTGCCCGGCATGGCGCGGCCCTTTGCGCCATGCCTAGCCCGCCTCCGAGCGGGCGGCAGGAGTGGGCGGCGCGCGGTCCTTCGAGGCCCGGCCGCCCGGTGTCCGACTTCTGTAGATTCATGCGATGACAAATAAAAACGCCCCGATTTCGGCACCCCCCCGGCGTCTGAACTGGAACGACCCTGGCGTGCGCGCCGTGGTCTATCAAGTGCTTGCACTGGCCGCCGTGGCTTTGGCGGTGTGGTTCCTGGTTTCAAACACGCTTCACAACCTGTCCGTGCGCAATATCGCCACGGGATTCGGTTTCCTCAACCGCGAGGCCGGCTTCGCCATCGGCGAAACACCCGTTGCCTACACCCCTGCAGATACCTACGGCCGCGCCATCGTGGTGGGCCTGCTCAACACGCTGCGCGTCGCCGTGCTCGGCATCGTGCTGGCCACCATCCTGGGTACGCTGATCGGCATCGGCCGGCTGTCCAAGAACTGGCTGGTCGCCAAGATCACCTCGATCTACGTCGAAGTGATGCGCAACGTGCCGCTGCTGCTGCAACTGTTCTTCTGGTATGCGCTGATCACCGAGAACATGCCCGGTCCGCGCCAGGCGCATAACCCCTTGCCGGGCGTCTTCATTTCCAACCGCGGCTTGAAAGTGCCGGCGCTGGAGGGCCATTCGCTCGACTGGATGCTGGCGGGATTGGGGTTGGCCATCGTGGCCATCCTGTTCCTGGGCCACTGGGGCAGAAAGCGCCAGGAAGCCACCGGCCACGTGTTCCCGCTGGGCCGCGCCGCCATCGGCTTGCTCATTGGCCTGCCGCTGGTGGGCTGGCTGGTCAGCGGCGCCTCGCTGACGCTGGACATGCCGGAACTCAAGGGCTTTAACTTCTCGGGTGGCCTGACGCTGTCGCCGGAGTTCGCCGCGCTCCTGGCCGGCCTGGTGATCTACACCTCGGCCTTCATCGCCGAAGTGGTGCGCTCGGGCATCCAGGCGGTCAACAAAGGCCAATGGGAAGCCGCCGAGGCCCTGGGTCTGCGCCGCAAGCAGATGCTGCGCCTGGTGGTGTTGCCGCAGGCGCTGCGCGTGATCATCCCCCCGATGACCAGCCAGTTCCTCAACCTCACCAAGAACAGCTCGCTGGCGGTGGCGATCGGCTATCCGGACATCGTATCGGTGGTGAACACCACACTGAACCAGACCGGCCAGGCCATCGAGGGCATCCTCATCATCATGGGCGCCTACCTGACGGTCA
>NZ_JAELTJ010000171.1 GCF_016428805.1 Achromobacter sp. ASV32 | reverse complement strand
GGCGCGGGACTGGTCGCGCTCGCCCAGAATGCCCGCATCGAGACCTCGGGCCAGAACCTGTCGGGAGGCAGAGGCGGCGGCAGCGACATATACGCGTTCTTTTTCCAGGGTAACGGCGGCGGCGGTGGCGCCGGCCTTGTCCTGGCCCAGGGCGGCCTGGTACGCGTCACGGGCAACAGCGTGGTCGCAGGCGGAGACGGCGGAAGCCCGAGGTCCGTCCATACGGGCGGCAGCGGTGGCGATGGCGGCGCGGGCATATTCCTGTATGCAGGCGGCACGCTGGCCGTGACGAGCGGCAGCGTGCAAGGCGGCAATGGCGGCATCGGCACCGGCGCGGCCGGAGCACCTGGCGCCGGGGTGCTCAGCAACCAGGGGCAGATTCTCAACTCAGGCACCATCGCAGGCGGATCGAGCGGCCCGACCTCCGGTAGAGCCAGCAACGGGGGCAACGGCATACAAGCCTGGGGCGGCTCGATCATCAATGACACGCCTGGCACGATCTCGGGCGGCTTCGGCGACGGAGGGGCCAGCAGCGCCCCCGGCGCCGGCGGCAGCGCGATCCTGTTTCGCAACGGCCTGTCCGCGACCTTGTTCAACTATGGCAGGATCCAGGGCGGTACCGGCAACTACGGCGCGGGCGGTGTCGGGGTGTCCGGCGCCGGTACCGGCAATATCTCGATCGTCAACATCGGCACGATCACCGGCGGGGTGTCCGCCATCAACGGCATCCGTGCCAACGCCATCGAGCTGTTCGGCAGCAACAATCTCCTCGAATTGCAGCCCGCATCCACCGTGATCGGCAACGTCGTTGTCGCGCCTGGCGGCACCGGCAACACGCTTGCGCTCGGCGGCGATGGCGCGGCGGGCGCCTTCGATGTCTCGCAGATCGGTCCCGGCCAAACCTACCAGGGCTTCGACCGCTATGAAAAGCGAGGCAGCGGCACCTGGACACTGAGTGGCACCGGCAACCAGGATTGGCGGGTGAAACAAGGCACGCTGATCGGCAACGACCTGAGCCTGTCCGGCAACGTCAGCTTCGCCAGTGCATCGCACGCCACGCTGATCTTCGACCAGAGCGTCACCGGCACCTATGGCGGCACGATTTCCGGCGACGGCTCACTGACCAAGACCGGCCGCGGCTACCTGACCCTGACGGGCAACAGCGCGTATACCGGCGGCACCTCCGTACTGGCTGGCACGCTGGCGCTCAGCGCCCTCGGCCCCGCCGGCGCGGTGACGGGCGCGATCGATACGCAAGCCCGGCTGGAAATCTACACCACCAATCCCGGCATCGGCCGCATCACGATCGCCAGCGGCAACGGCTCGGCGCATTTCTATTCCGGCGCCAGTGCCGGCGACGCCCAATTGATCAACGGCAACCTGCTGGGCTTCTACGACATCAGTTCGGCTGGCCGCGCAAGACTGAGCAACAACGGCAACCTGTTCTTCTTCGCGAACAGCTCCGCCGGCGAGGCCACGATCTCCAATGCCGCCCAGACAACATTCCTTGGCAATGCCGATGGCGACAATGCGACCATCGTCAATGGCCCCGGCGCCGTGGTGGATTTCAGCTACAGCAACGGCCCGGCGGGCGACAACAAGCTGTCGGTCGGCGGGCTGGCTGGCGAAGGCACGTTCCTGCTCGGCGGCAACGCGCTGACCATCAACGGGGGCAGCGGCAGCGCCGTCATTTCAGGGGTCATCGCCGATGGCGGCAACGCCGGCGGTGTGGGCGCCTCACTGGTCAAGGCCGGCAACGGCACGCTTACCCTGCGCGGCAGGAACACCTACACAGGCGCGACCACGGTGCGCGGCGGCGTGCTCGTGGCGGGATCGGCCGATGCCCTGCGCAACAGCAATGCGCTCGCGGTCGAAAGCGCGGGCACCTTCAGCATCGGCGGCAATGACGTCACTGTTGGCGCCCTGTCCGGCGCGGGACTCGTTACCAACACCGGCAGCACGGGCAATACGCTGACCGTCGACAGCGCACAGCATTCGACTTTCAACGGCCGGCTGACCGACTCCCAGACAGCGATCCTGTCATTGACCAAGCGCGGCACCGGCACACTGATCCTGAACGGATCCAATACGTACGCAGGCAGCATCGGCGGCGAACGCGGCCAGACGTCGATCTACGGCGGCACGCTGCAGTTTGGCGATGGCGCCACCCGTAGCCTCAACAATCTGGGCGGCGATGTCTTCGTATACGAAGCCGGCACCCTGTCCATCCAAGGGGCGGCAACGGTGAATGTTGCCAACAACGTCAATCTGATCGGCAACAATGGCACGGGCGCCCAGCTCGCTCTCGCCGCCACGACCCATGGCCCGTCCCTGACGGCTGACCGCGTCATTATCGGTGCCGACACCACCTTCAATCTCAGCGGCATCCAGGGGGCCTTCGAGCAAGACCGTGTACTGATCGATACCCGCAGCGGCATCCAGGGCGATTTCGCCACCGTCAACATCGGCGGCTTTGGCGGCGCGGTGGACTATCTGTCGGTCACGACCCGGAAATCCACCGACTCGAAACAGTACTACGCCACCTACGGGCTGAACTGGGCCGCAAACAATTCCCTGGCGCACGGCACGTTCACCCTCGCCGACAGCGGCAACCGCTTCACCGTGGCCAGCAGCCTTTCCGACCAAGCCGCCAACGCCGCCACGGGCTGGAACGGCAAGTCCCTGGTCAAAGCGGGGAACGGCACGCTCATCCTGGCCGGCGCCAATACCTATACGGGCGGCACCACCATCGCGGGGGGCACCCTGCAACTGGGGGACGGTGGCAGCAACGGTTCGATCATCGGCAACGTCATCAACCACGGCACGCTCGCCGTGAACCGCAATGACACCACGACCATCGCCGGCGATATCTCCGGAACCGGCGCCCTGCGCCAGCTCGGCAGCGGCACGACGATTTTGACCGGGACCAACCAGTACCTGGGTGGCACCACGGTCGATGGCGGCACCCTGCGGGCCGGCAGCGCGGGCGCCTTCGTCGCCGGCACGGCCTACACCATCAACGGCGGCACGCTGGATCTGGGCAACCATGACCTGACCATCGCCGCGCTGTCTGGCAGCGGCGGCACGGTGGCACTGGGCACCGCGAAACTGACCGTCGACCAATCCTCCGATACCGCCTACGCCGGCGCGTTGACTGGCTCTGGCGAGCTCGTCAAGCTGGGGACCGGCACCCTGATGCTGACCGGCCCGTCGACCTTGAATCTGAGGCTTGCTGGCGGCGCGCTGGTGACCCAGGCCGCGGGACTGGGCAGCAACGCGTCGCTCGCGGCCGGCACCGCCCTGACGATCAATCAGATCGCCAATGCGACCTTTGGCGGGCGGCTGTCGGGCCAGGGCGATGTGCGCAAGCTGGGCGCCGGCAAGCTGGAACTGACTGGCGACTCGTCCGCCTTCGCGGGCACCACGACCGTTCAGGCCGGCACGCTGGCGGTCAATGGCAAGCTCGGCGGCACGCTCGACGTCGCTGCGGCCGGGCGGCTGCAAGGCAATGGCAGTGTGGGCAACACCACCGTCAATGGCTCCGTCGCGCCCGGCAACTCCATCGGCACACTCCGTGTCACCGGCGATCTCGTGCTCAACCCGGGCTCGACCTATGAGGTCGAGCTCGACCCCGCGGGAAGCGCCGATCGCATCGTCGCCACGGGCACGGCCACGCTCAACGGCGGCGCGGTCCAGGTCGTGGCCGGATCGGGCAACTACGCGCGCGCCGCCCGGTACACCATCCTCACAGCGAATGGCGGTCGCACAGGCACATTCGGCAGCGTCACATCCAACCTGGGTTTTCTCGCTCCCGCACTGGAATACGACGCCAACAATGCCTATCTGACGATGACCCGCAATGGGGTCAGCTTCCAGGAGGCGGGCACGACGCACAACCAGACAGCCGCCGGCGCGGCTGCGGAAAGTCTCAGGCAGGGCAACCCGCTGTACGACGCGACGCTTGGTCTCTCGGTCTCGCAAGCGCAAGCCGCCTTCGACCAACTCTCGGGCGAGGCATACGCCTCGGTCAGAACGGCCTTGATCGAAGACAGCCGCTACCTGCGGGACGCAATCAATGAGCGGCTGCGCGCCGCGTTTGATCCGCGCGGCCAGGCCGGTGCCGGGGGGGACACGTCCGCAGGAGCCTCACCGCGCCAGGCAATCGGCAACACCGAGCGCGGAGCATTGTGGGCGCAGACTTTCGGCGCCTGGGCGCAGACTCGGGGGGATGGCAATGCGGCGCGCCTTTCGCGCACCAACGGCGGCCTGCTCGCGGGCGCCGATGCCCCCGTCTCCCAGCACTGGCGGCTAGGCGCACTGACGGGCTACAGCCGCACCCGCTTCAACGTGAAAGACCGCCAGTCATCGGGCGCCAGCGATAACTACCACCTGGGCCTGTATGCCGGCGCGGACTGGAACGGCCTGACCTTGCGCGCCGGCGCCAGCTACACCTGGCACGACCTGTCGGCCCGCCGCGACGTCGATTTTCCCGGATTCACCGACCGGCTCAAGAGCGGCTACCGTGCCAACACCTCGCAGATATACGGGGAGCTGGGCTATCGGTCCAACATCGGCAGCGTCGCCTTCGAGCCCTTCGCCAATGTCGCACGCGTCAAGCTGCGCACCAACGGCTTCAGCGAACAAGGCGGGGCGGCCGCCCTGACAAGCCAGCGAGCAGGCACCGACGCCACCTTCACCACGCTCGGACTGCGCGCCACCGCCTCCTTCGACACCCAGGGCACACCGTTGACCCTCCGCCTCATGACCGGCTGGCGCCATGCATTCGGCGACATGACGCCGGGCGCCACGATGCGCTTTGCCAGCGGCAGCGACACCTATACCGTCAGCGGCGTATCCCTGGCCCGCAATACCGCTGTCCTGGAAGCCGGGCTCGACTATGCGGCAACCTCGAACGCGGCGCTGGGTCTGGCCTACAACGGCCAACTGGGATCCGGCCTGAGCGATCACGCCATCAAGGCGACGTTCAACCTCAGGTTCTAGCCCCTGCGGCGTCCGGCGTCCGGCCGATCCACGAGCCCGCGCGCCGCCCCTGGCCGGTTTGCGGCGAACTGGCGCCCATTCTTGCGCAGTCTGACGCTGGGCTAGCAACCTGTTACACGTTAACCCCTCGTCTGGCGGCGACGGGTGGGGCCATAATCGACGTTGCTGGCGTTGTCGTCGTACGGTTGTCGTGTTGTTGTTCTAGCGTTGCACAATGCCCTTTGGGCAGAGGAGGCATCATGAACACCGCGGTCATCATTAACCTCATCATCCAGCTTGTCGCCGGCGCCGCCGGGGGCAATGGGCTGGGCAAGATGCTCCAGCAATTCACGCTGGGCCCCCTGGGCAACACCATCGCCGGCGCGATCGGCGGCCTGGCAGGCGGGTCCTGGCTGGCCCCGATGATCACCGCCGGGGCCGGCGCCATGGCGGCAGGCAACAGCGGGATGGATCTTTCCGCCATCGCCAGCAGCGTGGTCGGCGGCGGCGTGGGCGGCGCGGTACTGACGCTTATTGCCGGCGCCGTGCGCAAGATGCTGGCCGGCCGCACGTCCTGATTGCTATTGCTCTTTTTCTCACCGCAACATAGATAAAGGAAACACTATGGGTCTGCTCAATTTCATCAAGGATGTTGGGGAAAAGCTCTTCGGCGCCAGCGAAGCCAAGGCGGCAACGGCGGACGAACTGAAGAAAGAACTGGATAAGCACGGCCTGAACGCCGACGGCCTGCAGATCACCGTGGACGGCGACAAGGTCACGGTGGCGGGCGAAGCCGCCAGCACCGAAGCTGCCGAGAAAATCTCGCTGGCGCTGGGCAATACCGTCGGCGTGGCCGCGGTGGACAACCAGTTGAAGGTCAAGCAAGCCACCCCCGAAGCCAAGATGTACACGGTGCAAAAGGGCGACAACCTGTGGAAGATCGCCGAAGCGCAGTATGGCAAGGGCCAGGGCGCCAAGAACACCCTGATCTTTGAAGCCAACAAGCCGATGCTGACCAGCCCCGACAAGATCTACCCGGGCCAGGTGCTGCGCATTCCGCCCCTGTCGTAACGCAGAACAGCGAACAAGTCGGCTGCGCCTTTGCAGTGGTCGGCTTGCATCGCGGCGCAGAACCCCCTGCCGCCGCGATCACTTGGCCAGACGCAACGTCTGGCCATTTTTTTGGCGGTACACCGTCGTTACGATGCACCGCCAAAAAGGGTAAAGCTCAGGGTCACGCTCAGAGGCAAGCGCCGGGGCCGGCTTCGGGCCGTCAGCCTTTCATGAAGCGGCCCATGCCCTTCATGCCGCCCATGGCGCGCATCATCTTGGCCATGCCGCCCTTTTTCATCTGCTTCATCATGCCCTGCATCTGCTCGAACTGCGCCAGCAGGCGGTTGACCTCTTGCACCGGCACGCCCGACCCCGCGGCGATGCGGCGCTTGCGCGAGGCCTTGATGAGCTCGGGCTTGGCGCGTTCGGCCGCGGTCATGGAATTGAGGATGCCTTCGGTGCGGCGCAGCTGCTTTTCCGCCTGGCCGCCCTGCAGCTGGCCGGCGGCCTGCTGGAACTGGGCCGGCAGCTTTTCCAGCAGCGAACCCATGTCGCCCAGTTTCTTCACCTGGCCGAGCTGGTCGCGAAAGTCGTTCAGGTCGAACTTGTTGCCCGACTTGATCTTGGCCGCGAGCTTCTGGGCTTCGGCGATGTCGATGTTCTTTTGCGCCTGCTCGACCAGGGAGACGATGTCGCCCATGCCCAGCACGCGTTGCGCCATGCGCTCGGGGTAGAAGGGCTCGAGCCCGTCCAGTTTTTCCGAGACGCCGACGAACTTGAGCGGCTTGCCGGTAACGTGGCGCACCGACAGGGCCGCGCCGCCGCGGGCATCGCCGTCCAGCTTGGTCAGCACCACGCCGGTCAGGGGCAGCGCCTCGGCGAAGGCACGGGCGGTATTGACCGCGTCCTGGCCCTGCATGGCGTCCACCACGAACAGCGTTTCAACCGGCTTGACCAGGTCATGCAGGGCGCGGATTTCGCGCATCATGGCTTCGTCGATGCCCAGGCGGCCGGCCGTGTCCAGGATCAGGACGTCGTAGTGGTGACGACGGGCATGGTCGACCGCGTTGCGGGCGATGTCTTCGGGCTTCTGGCTGGGATCGGACGGCAGGAAATCGACGCCGACCTGCGCCGCGACGCTTTTCAACTGGTCGATAGCGGCCGGACGATAGACGTCGGCGGACACCACCAGGACCTTTTTCTTGCCGGTCTTGCGGCCATGCTGGGTGTGCTGGCCTTCGGACAGCCAGCGGGCCAGCTTGCCGGTGGTGGTGGTTTTACCCGCGCCCTGCAGGCCGGCCATGAGAATGACGGCCGGCGGCTGCACGGCCAGCGACAGTTCGCCGGAATCGGCGCCCAGGTCGCCGCCCATCAGGGCGGTCAGTTCCTTGTGGACCACGCCCACCAGGGCCTGGCCGGGGCTGAGGCTGCCGGCGACTTCTTCGCCCAGCGCCTTTTCCTTGACCCGGGCGACGAATTCGCGCACCACGGGCAGTGCCACGTCGGCCTCAAGCAATGCCATGCGCACTTCGCGCAGCATCTCCTGGGTATTGGCCTCGGTCAGGCGGGCTTCGCCGCGCAGCGTCTTGACGACGCGCGAAAGGCGTTGAGTTAGGTTATCGAGCATGAGAGGCGTTTCCGCTTAAACTAGCTGATTGAACGGTGGCCGCAGGCGCGGATTCTGCGCTTTCCGGTGGTATGCACCCCAAGGCCCCATCCAGACAACGGTTTCTATGTCACTAGGCATTGTATTTCACACAGCGGCTGCCTTGGCGTACGCAGTGCTGGGAGGATCCCTTTGGGTCCGCCTGGCCGGCGCCGGGGACGTCGAGCACACGGGCAAAATCGCCCGTTTGTGCCTGCTGGGCGCCCTGGTTCTGCATGGAATCGGGCTGCAACAATCCATGCTGGCGACCCCGCACCTGTTCATAGGGTGGGCACTGGCCCTGTCCGCGGCCATCTGGCTGGGCATGGTGGTGTTCTGGCTGGAAAGCCTGCTGGTGCGCATCGACGGCCTGCAATTGCTGCTGCTGCCCGCAGCCACCCTGGCCAGCGGCCTGGCCGCCCTGTTTCCCCAGGGGCAGTTCGTGCCCCATGCCGACAACCCCTGGCTGCGCGTCCACCTGCTGATCGCCCTGGCGGCCTACGGCCTGATCACCATCGCCGCCCTGCACGCCATGATGATGGCCCTGCTCGACCGCCATCTGCACCGCCCCCTGGACGCCCCCGCCGAGCGCAGCATCATCGGGCGGGTGCTCGATTCCCAGCCGCCGCTGCTGGTGCAGGAACAGCTGCTGTTCCGCATCATCTGGATCGGTTTCGTGGTGCTGACCCTGGCCGTGGGGTCCGGGTCGGTCGCGTCCATGAAGCTGACCGGCATGATTCTGCCGTTTGACCACAAGACCGTCTTCACCCTGCTGTCCTGGCTGACCTTCGGGGTGCTGCTGGCCGGGCGCCACATCTGGGGCTGGCGTGGCCGCGTGGCGCTGCGCTGGACCCTGACGGGTTTCGGGTTCCTGATTCTGGCCTATACCGGCAGCCGGTTCGTGCTGGAAGTCATTCTGCATCGAGGCTGACGTGGGCAAGCTGCTGTTCTGGATCGTCATCATCATCCTGGTGCTGTTCGTGGCCCGCATCGCCGGCCGCATGGCCGCCGCCCGCCAGGCCCCGCCCCCCAGCGCCAAGCCCCGCCCTCCGGCCGGCCAGCCCGCCCCGAGCGCCCCTCAGCCGGGCACCCCTCAGCCGGGCGCCCCTCAGCCGGGCGCCCCCGAAGCCATGGTCCGCTGCGCCCACTGCGGCATCCACCTGCCGCGCTCCGAAGCGCTGCTGCAAGGCGGCCACACCTGGTGCAGCCCGGAACACGCGCGGCTGGGGCCTGCGGCGAAATAGGACAGAAGGGGCTGGCTGGGGTCTGTGTGCCCTGTTTAAATGGCTTAAACTGGCCATCTGCGCGGAGCAATACATTGCATGGGCACAAGCGTGCTAATCCCCACACCCTCAACTTGCAGCACCGAGGAAAGTGCGGTCGACTACGACCGCTGGTTCCGCGCGCAGGTGGAAGCTAGCTTGGCTGATACACGGCCCAGCATTCCTCACGATCAAGTCATGGCCGAAATGGACGACATCATCGCCCGGGCCGAACGCCGCGCCAGCCTTTCCACCGCCCCGGCGTCCAAGGTGTAGCGGGCAATCGCGCCGCCGCACTCTGCTTGCCTCTCCCCCTGATTCATGCTGCCGATCGTGTGGCGCGCTCGCGCGCGCGATGATCTTGCCAAGATCATCCTGTATATCGCCGAAAAGAATCCTCCAGCCGCTCGCCGCCTGCACACAACCATTCAGGCTTCTGTGCTGCCTGTCGCCAGACATCCCTATGTTTTCAAGGGCGGACGCGTGACGAACACTCGTGAGATCGTGGTGCGCCCGAATTACGTCGTGGTCTACCGTGTCACTGCGTCTGCGGTAGAAGTCCTCAATGTCCTACATGCCCGTCAGAAATATCGATAGTTCAGCACGAACATCCGTCGATTCTGCCGTTCGCGCCGCGCAGGCATAATGCATGCTGGATACAACCCGCATGCTTCCTTCCCATGGCCCTGCTTCTGGATCGACATGGCTGGCTGGCGCCGGCCCCTGGTGTTTCCCGCCTGCCCTCTCCCAACTGCGACGCGCGCCCGCCCGGCACGCAGGTGTCGCTGCTGGTCCTGCACAACATCAGCCTGCCGCCGGGGCAGTTCGGCGGCCCCGAGGTTGCCGGGCTGTTCCTGAACACGCTGGACTACGGCTCGCACCCCTGGCTGGAACGGCTGCGCGGACTGCGGGTGTCGGCGCACTTCTTCATCCGGCGCGACGGCCGGATCGTGCAGTTCGTGTCCACCGACGCGCGCGCCTGGCACGCCGGCGTGTCCAGGTTCGCGGGACGCGAGCGCTGCAATGACTTTTCGATCGGCATCGAACTGGAAGGCACGGACACCCTGCCCTACACTGACGAGCAATACGTGGCGCTGCGCAAACTGACCCCCGTGCTGCGCGCGCGCTATCCCCTGGCGGCTGCCTGGGGCCACGAGCACATCGCTCCTGGCCGCAAGACCGACCCGGGCCCCGCTTTCAACTGGACGCGCTTTTCGCGCGACAGCGGCTTTGCGCGGCGGCAGTTGCCGCCCGCCTGACCCTTACAAGGATTCGTTATGTTGAAGATCTGGGGACGCCTGACTTCCGTCAACGTGCAGAAAGTCATGCTGGCGGTGCGCGAACTGGCGCTGCCGCACACCTTCATCCCGGCGGGCGGCCCATTCGGCGTGGTCGACACGCCCGAATACGCCGCGATCAATCCCAACCGCACCGTGCCGGCCATCGACGACGGCGGCTTCATACTGTGGGAATCGAACGCCATCGTGCGCTACCTGGCCGCGCGCTACGGCGCCGGCACGCTGTGGCCCGAAGACGTCTGCATGCGCGCGGACGCCGACCGCTGGATGGACTGGCAGGCCACCGAATGGCAAGGCGCCATGGGCCCGGCATTCCTGGGCCTGATCCGCACGCCCGAAGACAAGCGCGACCGCGCCGCCATCGACCTGTCCGTCAAGCGCAGCAACGCCCGCGCCCAGATCCTGGACCAGGCGCTGCAAGGCCGCGAGTTCATCGCCGGCCGCCAGCTGACCATCGGCGATATCGCCCTGGTCTGTTCGGCGCACCGCTGGCTGGCACTGCCGATCGAGCGCCCGGATACGCCCGCGCTGTCGGCCTGGTACCGCCGCGTGATGATGCGCCCCGCGCCGCAGGGCGTGTTGACGTTGCCGCTGGAATAAGCC
>NZ_JAELTJ010000170.1 GCF_016428805.1 Achromobacter sp. ASV32 | reverse complement strand
GGCCAGCAACTGGCCGAAGATGTGCGTCGTCAGTTCGCTGATCACCAGGCCGTGGCCGGCCAGCATGCCGGTGATCTCGTCGCAGTAGTCCTGGCTGGTCGCGGCCAATTCCACATTGAACAGGCGCTGGTCCCAGGCGGGAATCTGCAGGGCCTTGAAGCCCAGGCCGGCCGCCCATTCGGCGATGGCGGGCAGGCTGTTGAACGGGGCGGTGGCGTCGCTGAATTGCGCCAGGTGGATGCTGGGGCCTTTGAGGGTTTGCATGGCGGTATCTCTGTCGTGGGTCTGCCGGGATTCGGCGGGCGCTAATTGTTTGTCGAACGACAAAGAATAGACGAAAAATGGCGATCACCGCAAGCGACGCCGTGCGCGGCCCCGTCGACGGGCGCGGCGGTACACTACGAAAAAATCCAACTTTTCAGGCGTGATATGGCAGGCAGACCCAGGGAATTCGATCGTGACCTCGCGTTGCAGCAAGCCATGCTGGCTTTCTGGCAGCACGGCTACGAGGGCACGTCGATGGCCGATCTGGTGGCCGCGACAGGGCTGGCGTCAGCGCGGCTTTACGCCGCGTTCGGTTCCAAGGAAGCCTTGTTCCGCGAGGCGGTGGAGCGCTACGAAGCGGGCGATGGCGGCTTTGCGCAAGCCGCGTTGCAATCCGCCGATGTGCGGGTCGCTGTCGAGAAATTGCTGCAGGACGCCGTCGCGGTCTACACGCGCCGAGGCCGGCCCCAAGGGTGCATGGTGGTGACCGCTGCCGCCAATTACGCGGCAGACAACGAGCCGGTCATGCGGTGGCTGACCTCGCACCGCAAGGCCCGCACGCAATCCATCATCGATCGCCTCGACGCCGCGCAACGCAGCGGCGAACTCAGACCAGGCACCGACGTGCAGGCGCTGGGCGACTACTACGCCGCCGTGCTGCACGGCCTGTCCGTGCAAGCCCGCGACGGCGTCAGCCGCTCGCGCTTGCTGGCCCTGATCGGGCCGGCCATGGCGCCGTTGGCCGCGGCCGCGGCCGGCGCCTGAATCGACCGCTGACGGCACGACAGGCCGGTTCCGGCCCCAGCTGGCCGCACTTCATTCCCGCTTTCTGAACGACCTGACCCGCCAGGCTGAATCATCAACCGGTGGCGGGCGACCCTGCCCGGCAGGATCACGGCCCGGCACGGGACTTGCGGAAGGGATACGGCCCGGACGTCGATTGCGCCGGGGGTAGGCCGGGACAGGCCTGATTGAACCGGTCATTTCTTCAAGGAGGTGCCATGACTACACGAAACGGCGACGGCACGATGTTGCGCGACCTGATCTCGGGGACCGAGAACCTGCTGCGCACCACGGCCAGCTACAGCGGCGCGGAGGTCGAGGCGGCGCGTGACCGCCTCAAGGCGCAGCTCGATGCCGCCCGGGCCGAGGCCCGTGGTTTGAAAAAGAAGGCATGGCGGCGGGCCAGGGATGTGTCCGTGGCCACGGATGATTATGTGCATGAAAACGCCTGGAAGAGCATTGCCGGGGCGGCGCTGGTGGGTGCGCTGGCCGGGGTGTGCCTGATGTCGGAGTACCGGCGCCGCTAGGGCCCTCCGGCATTTCGATATTTCACGATGAACCGCGGGAATTCCCCGCACAGGAGAGAAGCGATGGAACAACAGCAAACGAATATTGTGGGCGGCTCGAAGGTCTCGGCGCAGGGACCTGGCCCCGAAGTCATGGCGGCCAGCACGCTTGAAGGCAACGACGTCTACAACGCCGAAGGCGAAACGCTGGGCGACATCAAGGCAATCATGATCGACGTACCGCGCGGCCGCGTGGCCTACGCCGTGTTGTCGCGCGGCGGCATCCTGGGCATGGGCGAAAAGCTCTTCGCCATTCCCTGGGCGGCATTGAAGCTGGACACCGACCGCAAGTGCTTCGTGCTGAACGTGGACAAGGAGGTCCTGAAGAACGCGCCGGGCTTTGACAAGGACAACTGGCCGCGCATGGCGGACGAGACCTGGGCCCGCGACCTGCACAAGTACTACAACCAGGATATCTACTGGTAGCAGGCAGGCTGGGCGCGCCCGGGGCACCGGGCGCGCGTGGCCGCCATGGATGGATGCCGCGCCCCGGCGTCGCGTGGGAGGTCAGCCGCGTTCAGTCCGTCGCCAGATAGGCCTGCGCGCCCGGCTTCAGGTACGGCGCCAGGTCCACGAACGGTACCAGCGCCAGCGTGCCCAGGCAGATGCCCGAGGCATGGCCGACGCCGGATACGGACAGGCTCAGCGCCCCGGGCGCCTGCGTGCCCAGGACCAGATAGTCGGGCCACAGGCCCGAGCAGCCGTCCTTGGACGGGTCCTGGGTATTGCCCTCGGCTTCGGCCGAGGCCAGCGTGCGCTGCACCGTGGCGGTAATGCCGGTCAAGGTCGGGCTGGCCTTGGGGCGGCCGCTGTCGGCCGGCACGTAGGCGTCGAAGATACGGTTCCAGTCGAGGTATTCGCCGCGCAGCAGATCGTAGGTGTAGGGCTCAAAGTGGTTGCTGGGATGGGCGCCGCCGCAATCCAGGCTGCCGCTTTCGGTCACGGTCATGAGCGCGCGCGACAGCCACGTAACGGTAATGACTTCGTCGTCGAAGTTGCCCAGCGTGCCGGCGTTGGGGATGTCGCCATTGGCGGTGTAGGCCTCGCCCATGCACTGCAATGCGCCCAGGCTCTTGCGCCAATGGCGTTGTTCCAGCAGATGGTTGACGCGCTCGCGCACCTGCTCGTCGGGATGCCGCGACAGCCGCGGGTATAGAAAGTGCGTGCGCGGATCACGCCACATGCGGTAAGCCACGGCGCCGCTACCGATCTCCTCGCCGACGGGCTCGGCATGACCGCTCATTTTCAGGGTGTCGTACGGAGCTTGCCCGGCGTTGATCTCGGGCAGTGTGGCAATGCCGTCGTTCACCCCCGTGGGTAGCGACTTCGTGTCGTACTGTCCGACGACCCGCAGGTCGAACGCGCGCTGCTTGCCGCTACGCGCATCGGTCCAGGTGCCGCGAAAGCCCTGCGCGTCGCGCGTGCCTTGCCAGACGGCGGCGGTGGGCGCGGCGTCATTGCCCTGGCCGGTCCGGGCCTGCTCGCGTTTCCAGTTGGGCGGCGGTTCGGCCAAGGCCTGTTCCGACCCCTTCAAGGGAATGTCGACACCCGATTTCGGATAGAAGTAGCGGCCTGTCAATAGGCCATTGGCCGCCGCCCGGGCATCGAGCTCCATCACGACCTCGCCGGCGCCCTGCAAGGTGCCGGTGTAGACGACAAGCGGCGCCGCCTGGGTGGCGACCGCCAGGGTCATCAGGGCGCCAGCCAGAGGGAAAGACAAACGGGTGGATAAGCGGAGCATCGGAATCGCCGTCCGGAAGTTTTCGGGGTCGGATCAATATACCGGAAGGGGGGCGCAAAACACAGGCCCTGCCGATACTTGCTGCCCGCCGCTACGTCACGGGCTCCCAGATGCCGGAGTCCGGCCTGACGCCCAGGCGCGTGCCGCCCCGGCGCACCTGCTCTTCATGGCATTGCGCGGCGGCCGGGTCGATATCGAAAACGATATCCAGCGCGGCCGCCACACGGGGATCCTCGATGGGCAGCTCCCAGGTCAGGAACAGTTGCGACAGCTCGCGGGAATCGGGAAAGTCATTTTCATCAAAGCGGCTGGCCCCACGCGGCACCACGCCATGCGGCTGGCAGGTGTCGAACAGCACGGCCGTGCCGCGCTTGAGCGCGATGCGCTGGCCCGTGCCGGGGTAGATCAAGTCCAGCCCCTTGTCGTCGCTGACGAAAAGATTGCAGAACGCTGCGCCACCGTACTGCATGCCGTCGTGGTGGTAGCGGGCGCCGCGGCAGGCCATCAGCGCAAGGTCGCCGCAGGCCAGCACCTCGCCCAACCCGAGCGTGCCGGTCCAGTCCTGCATCGCGCGCAGGCATGCGCGGTATTCGGGCCACCGGGTCATGGTGCGCGCCAGCGGCATCTGTTCGACATCGCCGGGTTCCAGCACCAGGTTCGAGGCGATTTCGCGCGCCCAGTCCGCCACCAGACGGGGCGGCGGCTCGGGGATGTCGAGCGTGGCGGTGGGCACGCGGCCACTGACGCTGCGGCTGCGGATAAGATCGCCGCTCCAGTAATAGGAGACCAGGCGGTGCGAGGAGAGGGGGGCGGACGTCATGGGATGCCGCCATGTTACTGCCTGACCCCGGGCAAGCCCGTGGGTGAGCGGCCCGCGCCATCGTCAGCCCCTCCGGGCCTGTGACGTTGCGCGGCACTCGCCCCGCGCATCCTGATAGGGCAGGTCCGGATCGGGCTTGCCGATGGGCTGGACGTCCAGGTAGCACTTCGCGCCATCGGCCAGGGAAACCTGCAGCGGCATCGCATAGGCATCGTCCAGGAAAATCTGGCCGCCTTTGCCCACCAGCGTGATCAGGTTGCCACGCGCATCCATCACCGGCAGGCGCTCGGCCAAGGGTTGCTGATCGCTTGCAGAGACGGCCGACAGCAGATAGCGCTGCACCTGACGCAGGTTGAAGTCCACCACCTGCACCGAGCCGCGCGCGGGCTTGACCGACTGCACCCCATTGGGCAGGTTCGCATTGCGCGGCAGGCTGGTGGTGTTGATTTCCACCGAGCTTTCGCTGTAGGCGGGCAGGCCCGGGATGACGGCATGGCCCCAGGCGTCCGTCCAGGCCGGGCCCGCCGGCGTCTGGATCTGCACCCCGGCCAGATCCCCGACCTTGGCGATGCCGAAGGTATCGCCCACTTCATAGGGCGAGAACGCCACGGCGCCGCCGGCCGCCACGACCGAGCCTTGCAAGCCCCAATTCGTCGACACGCCGCCGCGGGCGTCGCGGTTGGCCGACAGGTTGACGTGGGTGTAGCGCGGCAGTGCGTCGATCGATGCCGACGAATTGACGGCATTGCCCGGGTTGGCCACGCTGGAGGTCAGGCTGTAGCCGAACTGGGGACTGACCGTATCCGAATAGCTCGCGCCGATGGCGCTGCTGTTGCCCGCCTTGCTGGCATACATCCCGGCGCTGGCGCTGCCAAGGGGGAAGCTGAGCGTCAGGAAATACTGGTTGTCGGCGCGCGCGCGCGTGTCCGCGCTAAGGTCCTTCGCCGCGGACAGGGTCACCGAAGTGCGTCCGAAGCTGCGGCTCCAGGATAGCGTGGCGCGTTGGCGCGTGGCGTCCAGGCCGGAGAGGCGGCTGGCGGTATAGCTGGCGGAAATCGCGCCCAGGGTGGGTTGAAACCAGGACACCCCGGCGGTGTAGGTCTGGCTCGCCCGGCCGGCAGTGTAGGAGAGGTTCGAGCGTTGCAGGACCTGCGCCATGTCACGGTACCCGTCCGTCTGCCAAGTGGCTGAGAAGTTGGTGGACAGCCGCTCCATGGGCGAGATGGACAGGGTTGCCGCGATCTGCTGGCCTTGCAGCTTCCTGCCGTCCGCCACCGCGCTGGAGGCGCGCGCGCCGATGGAGCCGCTGATGGCGTCGTTGGGAGACGCCGCGAAGGTGAGCGCCAGCGCGCGATAGGGCGCGGAAACCAAGGCGCCGGCACTGAGGGTGCTGCGGCTTCCCAGGTTCCAGCCATTGCTGGCGGTGGCCACCAGCGGGGTCCGGCTGTCGCTGCCGCGACTGGCCTGGTAGCGGCCCACGGCAACGGACAGGCCCTGCGCGGTCGTGTTGCGCACGGCGCCGAACGATGCGGCCGGGACCGTGAACTGCTGCCGTTCGCCAGTGGTGGAAATCACCTGGACGTCCAGGTCGGAATTGCCGCTGATGATGGGCACGTCGGTGATGGTGTAGGCGCCAGCCGGCACCTGGGTCATCAGGATCAGCGTACCCAGTTGCCGCACTTCAATCCGGCTCTGGCCGTTGGCGATGCCATTGAAGTTGACGCCCGAGGCCTGCGTCTGACGCAGCGCATATTCGGGAAACAGCTGCAGGCCGCGCAGGGTGCCGACCGAGAACAATGAGCCGGCGGGCGAGATCTGACCGGCCTGGAAGGTGGCGCGCAGGCTGGGCAGGGCGTGCTGCGCGTACGTGTCGCCCTGCGTGAAGGTGGACGTTCCGCCCTGCGAGTAATAGTCCTGGCGGCTGCGCAGGATCCAGTCGGCAATGTTCAAGCCGGTCTCGCCATAGGCGCGCAGGTACTGGTAGCCCGAATCGCCGCCGCCGCTGCGGGCACCGCTCACGTTGTAATTGATCATGGCGGCCGTGCCGCCGGACGCGTATTGACCCTGTATGGCTTGTTCGACGGGCGCCCGCGCCGCCAGCGGCGTGACGATGTCAACCTCCGACTGATTCGGCAATTGCGTGATGTCGGTTTCCGGATAGGCCTTGCGGTAGTCCTGGCACGCCTCTTCCGAGGTGCCATCGGGCACCTTCAGGCCGGCGCGTTGCAGCAGCTCGGGCGTGAAGCACAGCGTGCCTTCGTCATTGAAGCGCACGTCCATCGTGCCCAGGTCGGTGCCATTGACCTTCAGGCGCACCCGGCTGGTGCCGGGAAGAAAGCGCGAGGTCTTGCTGAAGTAAGCGGCTGCTTCGGGCGAGATGCCCAGCCGCTTCAGCGTTTGAGGGTCGAATTGCTGCGCGAACGCGGTAGCGCAGGCCGTCATGCAGACAAGCGTGGCCAGGCCCGCTGCCGCGTACGCGAGCGGATTCATTTCACGGAGGTCGGCTTGCAGCCGCCTGTCAAAGGAATGGCGTAGCTGCCCGCGGCGTAGCCGTAGACGGTGGCCGGCCAGATCGTGACCGTGCTGCCGTTGGCGGGTTGGTCGCGGGTCGGCAATTCAACGCGTTCGCCAGGCAGCAGATAGGTCTTGGGCAGCGGCAGGACGGTATTGCGGCTGTCCAGGCGGGCTTGTTGCGCCAGGCGCACCACGTAGCCACTGTCATTGCACAGCCGCAGCTTGCCGCCATCCACCGTGGCGGTCAGGCGCGTCCAGGGGTCCTTCAATTTTTCCAGCGCACGCGGCTGGATGATCATCGGGATGTTCTGGCGGAAAGTGGTCTGGATCTGGTTGTCGGCGCCGCGCGCGAAGGGAATGCCCTCGAACGCCACGCGCTTGAGGCGCTGTGTGGCGAGCGGCCCCTTCTTGGTCAGCATGAAGCGCACCAGTTGCGATTGGCCGGCTTCCAGCCGCGCCATGGGCGGCGTGGCCACGACCAGTTCTTCCTGGTCTTCGGCGATGTTCTCGATGGTGGTGTAGAGCAGTACGGGTGCCGTGTCGGTGTTCTGCACGGTCATGGTGCCTTCGCCGGTCGCTTCGTCAACGATCAGCACCGAGGTCTCGGGGACGACGCCGGCGGCGCCGGCCGTGTTGGCCAGCAGGGCGCAGGCCAGGGAAATGCAAGTCAGTAAGGGTTTCATAGCAGCAGGAATAGACGTGTTCAAGCCGGCTGGTGCGGGCCCGCGGAAAATGGCCATCGGCAGGACGGCCTACTGGAAAATGGTGGACAGGCTTATCGAGCCATCGAGCAGGACCTCGCGGCCCAGGTACAACGTGGAGGTCGGCGCGATGGCTGCCTCGATCCGCACGCCCACCGTCAGCGTGCGGCCGCTGGCCGGGCGGCGTTGCTCGCCGCGCGCCCAGGCAATCAGCTCGGTGGCGCCGACCACGGTGTCGGCATCCATCAACCGCCACGTCGCGCCGCCATCGGACGAGACGATCAATTGCGCCGGCGCCCCGTCGAGCGTGGCGGTGTCCCGGCGCCAGCGCAGCGCGAATGCGCCGACGGGTCTGCCGGATGCCAGGCCGATACCGTGGCTGGTTTCCGGCGCCAGGCCAAGCTTGCCGCCCGCCGCGGCGCTGGCCGAACCATCGCCGCCCGACTGCCGCACTGCGAGGGCGGCCGGCTGGTCGCAGGTAATCGTCACGCTGCGTTGCTGCGGGGGTAGCGCTGCCGCATCAGCGGCTCGCAACAGGCTGCGTTTGATCTTGCCGTAGTCCACGGTGGCGGCTCCTCCAAGCTGGATGCGGCAGCTGGGCGCCTGCGGCGTGGAAGGCGTGGCAAGGCTCGGCGTGCCGAGCATTGCGCCGGCCAGGGCGATAAGGACTTTCAGGTAAGGCTTCATGATCAGCCGGCGATCCCGGCACAAGGCAGCGTGAGCGGTTAGAGATAGACGAGCGTCAGGACGGCCCCACCGCTGAAGGGAACATCACTGGCCACGCCGAGCTGGCTGGTTCGGTCCAACACCACCTGTGCCCGCACGGTTCCCACGAACTCGTAGCCGAATGCCGGTTGCTTGCGGCCGGGTTCGCTCCAGGTTTCCAGGCTGCCGTCGTCGTGGAAGAAATTGCCGACCGAAGGCTCCCACGTCTTGCCGCTATCGCCGCTGTAGATCGAGTCGGTGGACTTCTGGTCTACGGTGAATCCGGGCACCAGCTGCACCGCCCAGGAGCCGATGGCCTGCCCGGCGGCGTTGCGCAAGCCGTACTGCCGGGCCGGCGACCAGCTCTTGCCATGGCCGCCAAAGAAGACGATGTCGTCCTTGAACGGCACCAGGCCCGCATTGGCGTCGCTGATGGTCAGGGCCACCGTGGTTTTCGCCTCGCAGGAGATGCGCAGCTCGCGGTCCATCACCGGCAGCAGCGTGTAGGTGTCCTGTTTCAGGTCCTTCACTTTCACCTTGCCGTAGTCGAACGTGGCCTGCTGGGCGATCTGCAGCGTGCAGGCCGCGGGTTTGATTTCCCCTTGCACCGCGACTTTCAGGGGCGTGTTTTGCGCCAGGCTTGCGAGCGGGGCGATGGCGCAGGACCAGGCAAGCAGAGTTCCGAGTTTCATTGTCGTAGGGGGTGTGCCCGTCGGTGCACGCAATGCACCGACAGGCATGCCGATCAGAGATAACTGAGGGTGATGGTGGTTTCGCCGCGGAACGACAGGTCGGTATTGAGCGTCAGCGCCGATTTCGGCAGGATGACGGCGCCGATCATGATGTCGCCATCGAACAGCGATGCGGATACCGGCACGGCGGGCGTGGCCGGGTCTGCGAAACTCACGTAGCTGGTGCCATCCGATTTCAGCTGCGCCGCATTGGCTGCCGTATCGGCGGCGTTGGTCCACGCGGCCTTGTCGCTGCTGCTCACGACCACGGCCTTGGCCGCCGTACCGTTGGCCGCCGCGGTGGTGTAGCTGAAGTTGCGAAACTGGAAGACATAGCGGCCGATGCGGGTGTTCGACGTCGCCGCGTCCACCAGATCGTAGATGTAGCCCTTTTTCGCTTCGGCATTGATGCCGGTGGCCTTGTGATCAAGCGCGTCTTCCGAGACGGTGGCCGCCTTGGCGGTGCCGGCCACGGACAGGGCCACCGCGGCGTCGCCTTGGCACTTGATGGACAGGCGCTGGACGATGGGGGCGAGCGGGGTTTCGGCTTTGTCTTTCAGCGACGCGGGATTGAGCTTCTTCATGTCGAAGGACAACGCGTCAGCCGCCGGCGTGCAGCTGCCCGGCGTGATGACACCGCCGACCTTGACTTGCAGCGCGGCGGGGGCCGCCGCCTTGGTTGCCTGGGCGTGGGCGGTCGAAACCGTCGCGGCGGCGGCGCATGCCAGGGCCGCGAACAGGATCTTGCTGGAGTGTGGGTGTTTCATGATTGCTCTCGAAATATCGAAGCCTGCGCTGCGCGAGCAGACGCGGATCAGAGGTAGTTCAGCGTGATGGTCGCGCCGCCTTCGAATTTGAGGTCACCGGTCAGCTTCAGGTCCTTCTTGGCCAGGATGAGGGGCGAAATCATCAGGTCGCCCTCGAACACGCTGGCCAGAACCGGAACGGTGTTGGCTTTGGTATCGGCGAACGAGACGTAGTTGCTGCCGTCCCGCTTCAGCTGCGCCGTGTCCCAGCCATTCAGGTTGTCGCTGTAGGACCACGAGACCTTGTCGTCGCTCTTGATGACCGCCGCCTTGGTGGCGACGGAACCCGTGCCGCCACCGGTGTACGTGAAGTTGCGGAACTGCATGGCGTAAACGCCGACGCGGCTGTTGCTGTCCGTGGGGTTCACCAGGTCATACAGCGAAGCTTCGTAGGTGGACGTGCCTGCCGGGTGGTTGTCCATGTTCGAGCCGTAGGCCTTGCCCGAGGCTTTGGTCGAACCCGTCACGTTCAGCGCGATCGCGGTGTCGGCGGTGCAGGTGATCTTGACCTTCTGGGTGATGCCGCTGAGCGTCGTGACCTTGTCGGCGTTCAACGACTTCGGATTGATGCTTTTCATGTCAAACGTCAGGTCGCCCGAGGACGGCGTGCAACTGCCCGGCGCGATGGTGCCGGTGACGGTGATCTTGAAGCTGGGCGCAGCGGCTGGGGCCGTCTGTGCGAGGGCGCCGGCGCTGGCGGCGCAGGCCACGAGGGCGGCGAAAAGCTTGCTGGAGTGGTGTTTCATGATTGTCTGAAAGCGAAAGTGAGAGCGGGTCGGATGTCTTGTGATGCGGCAGCGCTGCTTGAAAAAGCGGTGCATTCATCACAGGAATCAAGGTAACAATCCGGCACCGCACTGCACCATCAGACAATTCCGGTACTGGGGCCCGGAAAACGGCGGCGTAGCGCGTCAGCCACTATGGCACGGGCTTCATGATCCGGGTCAACCAGTCGGAACGCAGCTTGGCGATATGCTCGAAGGTCAGGTTTGCCCATTCCAGCGGGATCAGCCGCGAGGCAATGGTCGGCGACAGCAGCGGTATCCGGGCTCGTGCGGCCTCGTTGATCTTGGCCTTCTGGTTGGCCGGCGCGTAGTACATCGCTTCGGTGAAGGCCTGCTGCGCCTGCGGACCGAGCGAATAATTGATGAAGGCGTGCGTTGCCTCGCTGTTGGGGCGGTCGGCTACCCGGGCGATCAGGATGGGAACCGCGATGGTTCCTTCCTGGGGCACGGTCAAACCATAGCCGCCGAGGCGGTCCATCTGGCTCTGGCCGCGTGAATTCCAACCCGCTGCCAACAACGCCTTTTTTTCCGCCACCAGCCAGTACTGGTTCGGGCGGGGTGTCCAGGTC
>NZ_JAELTJ010000016.1 GCF_016428805.1 Achromobacter sp. ASV32 | reverse complement strand
CCCCCCCCCCCCCCCCCCCCCCCCCCCCCCCCCCCCCCCCCCCCCCCCCCCCCCCCCCCCCCCCCCCCCCCCCCCCCCCCCCCCCCCCCCCCCCCCCCCCCCCCCCCCCCCCCCCCCCCCCCCCTTTTCACGCAGAAGCCGGCATACGCGATCGGTTATTAGGTCTCGTGGGCTCGGAGATGTGTATAAGAGACAGCCTGCACACGGCCCCGGAGCAATCCGGGGCCGTTTTTCTTGGGCCGGCGCCGGGCCGGACCGCGGCCCGGCGCCTATTTAGTCGGGGACGGAACTTTTTGGGCGATACGTTTTCATACAATCGCGGTAACCAATGACACAGAATCCCTAACCGCCGGCCGCCGGCACCAGGAGAAGACTGCCAATGACACGGCTCTTGCTGCCGCTGCCGCTGCTGACGGCGCTTGCCGGTTGCGCCACGGCCCCGCCGTCCAATCCGGAGAACATCTGCGCGATCTTCCGGGAAAAGCCCGACTGGCACGACGCCGCATTGAAGGTGCAGAAGAAATGGGGCGCGCCGGTGCCCGTGCCGATGGCCATGATGTACCAGGAGTCCTCGTTCAAGCAGGACGCCGTGCCGCCACGCTATTACTTCCTGGGCATCATCCCCTGGGGCCGCGTGAGCTCCGCCTATGGCTACGCCCAGGCCAAGGACGAGACCTGGGGCGACTACAAGAAAGACGCCGGCGGCTGGGGCGCCAGCCGCGACGATTTCGCGGACGCCCTGGACTTCATGGGGTGGTACATGAACAAGACCCAGCGCCTGAACGGCGTGTCCAAGTCCGATGCCTACGGCCAGTACCTGAACTACCACGAGGGCTGGACGGGCTACCGCAACCGCAGTTACGACCGCAAGGCCTGGCTCAAGACGGTGTCACAGAAAGTGCAGGCGCGCGCCGACAAGTTCGCCGCCCAGTACAAGAGCTGCGAAAAAGACCTGACGCGCGGCGGCTGGTTCTTCTGAACGCGCCACCGGCACGCCGCGCGCTCAATAGATCCCGTAGGGAACCTCGACCGCCCAGGGCTTGCCGCCCTGGGCCGGGCGCAGCGCGTAGACATGCACCATGCCATCCCCGCTGGCCAGCGGCACTTCTTCGCGCGCCACGGTATAGCGCTTGCCGTCCAGTTCCAGGGTGACCGGGGCAACCGCCTGAGCCCGGGCGGGCAGCAGCAGGCCGCCCAATTCGCCGGCCATGTCCGGGAATTCGTAGTCGCGCAAGGCCCCTTCCGCGCGCAGCAGTTGCACGCGGGGCCGGTACGGCGCGGCGTCCAGATTCCAGCCGTTGACCAGATCGGTGATCCACGGGCCCGGAATGCCATAGGTGCTGTCCAGCTCGGCCTCGCTGATTTCCGGCCCGGCCACGACCAGGCAACACACGGTCTTGCCTGCCTTGAAATCGTAGGCCGCCCACTTGCTGCCCGCGGCAACCACGCCGGGCAGCATCGAGTAGCGGTATTGCTGATTGAGCTGGGCATCGGACACCTTGCGCCAGGCGCCGACGGCGGGTAGCTGCGCCGACGATCCCGCCGCGGGCGTCTGCGCGGGCTCCTGCGCCTGGCAAGCCAGCGTCATCGTGATGCCCGCGATCAGGGCGGCGATCGGTTTGGCGATCATGGCTGCGATTGCCCCCCCAGCCGGTACACCACCGTGTCCAGCCGGCTCACGCCCCGTTCGGCGAACTTGGGTTCCTTGGCCAGGATATCGCGGCGGTCGATGATGCGCGCCGGCGAGACGCCGGTGAACAGCGTCTGCACCTCGGCGTCGACCAGCGCGAAGGGCGGGCCTTCCATTTCTTCCTGGGGGTAGTCCAGGGTGATCAGCAGGCCGCGGTAGCCGGGCGCCAATTGCCCGTAGACATGGCGCACATAGGCGCCGCGCATGTCGGCCGGCAACGCCACCAGCGCCGCGCGGTCGTAGGCGCCCACGCAGTGCGACAGCAATTGCGCGTCCAGCTTGAAGATGTCGCCGCAGATGATCTCGATATTGCCCGCCACATAGTGCTTGCCATAGGCGCTGTCGTGGATGACGGGCTTGAGCTCGTTTTCGGTAAAGAATTGCTCGACCGCCAATTGGGACAATTCCACGCCCAGCACCTGGAAACCCTGCGCCGCGAGCCAGACCATATCCAACGACTTGCCGCATAGCGGCACCAGCACCTTGCCCCCTGGGGGCACCGACAGGGTCGGCCAGTATTTCTGCAACAGAGGCGTCACGCGTGTTTGATGAAAGTGCGTGCGTCCGTCGCGCCAGCGTTCCAACCAGAATTCCGCGTCCATGCTTTGTATTTATCCTCCGGAAAATAGCGAATAACTCCATTCGCGGGCGGTGCCGCGCGCCGGTGCGCGGCTTGGCAAAACTTTCAGATACTACCTGTCCCGCGCCGGGTCAGCATGGGGAACAAACGCCCGAAAAGCGCGCTTACTCCACGCGGCGGTCGCCGCGCCGCACCATGCTGCCGACGCAGGCGTTGTCGCGCCAACCTAGGGTTTGTCCCAGGTCGGATTCCGCATCCAATTGCCGCCCCGCCTCGTATGTGTTCGCGACGGCCAACAAAAAGGAGATCGTCATGAAATTGCTAGCCTCGATTGCCATCGCCTGCTCCGCCCTGACCCTGTCGCCGACCTACGCGGCCGACGTCATGGTGGGCGGTCAAGCGATGATGCCCAGCAAGAACATCGTCGCCAACGCGGTCAATTCCGCCGACCACACCACCCTGGTCGCGGCCGTGAAAGCCGCCGGTCTGGTGGACACGCTGCAGGGCAAAGGGCCGTTCACGGTCTTCGCGCCCACCAACGCCGCCTTCAACAAGCTGCCGGCCGGCACGGTCGACACCCTGGTCAAGCCGGAAAACAAGGCCACCTTGACCAAGATCCTGACCTATCACGTCGTGCCGGGCAAACTGGACTTCGACGCCTTGGCCGCCAAGGCCAAGAAGGGCGGCGTCACCGAGCTGACCACGGTCAGCGGCGGCAAGCTCTGGGTCATGATGAACGGCAAACACAACCTGACCGTCAAGGACGAAAAGGGCGGCGTCGCCAACATCAGCACCTACGACGTCTACCAGTCCAACGGCGTGATCCACGTGATCGACAGCGTGCTAATGCCCAAGTAAGCACGCACATCGCCCGTCCCGCAGCCTGCACCGGGCGGGACGCAGGCCAGGCCTGGCGGCAACGCCGGGCCTGGCCATTGGCGGCAGGAAAAGCGCAGATTCGCGATATCGTAGGGCCTTCCGACATCCCTGCCCGCCGACATGACCGCAACGCTGCGCCGCCCTCTCCGATCATTGCCCGGCCTGCCACGCCGCCTGCTGCAGGGCCTGTATCAAGGTCTTTGGCTGGCGCTGGTGCTGACCGGCCTGATCGCCGCCGCGAACGCGCGGGCACAGCCAGCGCCGGAATTCGACGACGCCTACAAGGCCGAGCTGGCCGCGGAAAGCGCCGCCTTGCGTGCCCGCATCCAGCAGTGGCCCGCGCCCCTGCAAACCATGAACCAGCAGATCTCGGCCGCCCTGCGCGCCAACGATCCGGAACAGGCGCGCCGCATCGCCGAAGACCTGTCACGGCGCGATCCCGGCAATGCCGATGTCAAGAACTTCCTGGGCAAACTGCAGGCCGTCAACGGTCAGCCAGGGGCGGCGGTCCGGCTGTTCGACGAAGCCATCAAGCTGAACCCGGACAACCGCTGGTTCTACGTCAACAAGGCCGGTGTGCAGGCCGAACTGCGTGACCTGCCCAATGCCCTGGCCACCGCGCGCGCGCTGACCGCGCGCTATCCGCAATGGAGCATCGGCCTGAACCTGGAAGCGGCGCTGCTCGATGGCCTGGACCGCGAACCCGACGCGCTGAAGGCGTACGAACGGGCGGTGGCTGCGGTTCCCCCCAGCGCCCAGATCCTGACCAACCAGGGCGTGCTGCTGCGACGCCAGGGCCGCCAGGCCGACGCCCGCGCCAGCTACGAAGCGGCACTGCGGGTGCAGCCCGGCTATGCCCGCGCCGAGGCCGAACTGGCGTCGCTGCCACGCTAGCCCCACACGGCTTGCCCGAACGTCCCCCGCTGATGCCGTCCACCGCCGCAGGAGCCGCCCATGCGCGTCACACCGTCCGATCAGGCCATGCCACCCTCCCACGGAAAGACCGCACCGCGGTCCCCGGCGCGGCGCGCCCTGACGCTGTCGCTGGCGGCCCTGGCCTGCACGCCGCTGCGCATGGCGACGGCAGCCGGGAGCACACCGTCCGGAGACCGCGACGCCATCATCCGTCAGGTGTTCAATGCTGACCTGACCCGCATCCGCTACGGCGCGAACCATGCCGACTTGATGCGCCACCTGGGGGTGATCTGGATTCCGGTCGAGTCGGGCGCGCCGGGCATCGAATTCGAGCGTCCGCTTGGCGGCAATGACACAGTCGACACCGCGATGGCATTGCTGGGCATCAAAGACCGACGCCTGGCGGTGCAGCGGCTGGCGGAGGTCTGCCGGCTGGTGCCGTCCTATGTGCGTGAAACTGGCTGCCTGGCCCCCGGCCGCTATGCCGTGCCGGCGGCGCGACGCGCAGCGTTCGACTTTCCCGACAGCGGTGTCGACGCGCAGGGCAATTTCCAGCTGCGAAGCGAGCATCTTGTCCTGCTGCGCGCGGCAAATTGGCGCGACGCCAGCCCAGGCGCACTGGAAGCGGTGCTGCGCGAGGGCGACGCCTATTGGCCCATGCCGTATATCGACGGCAAGCGCCCGTATGGCGACAGCAGTTTCTACCAGATCGACATGGCGCGGCTGCTGGGCGAACCCTACGCCCTGGACGCCCGGGGCTACGCGATCACGGAACCGGCCAAGGACGCGCGCCTGGCCGGACTGCATTGGCAGACGGCGGCCGCATTACAGGTATTCCTGGCTCACGCCAGCGCCTGTTAGCGCCAGATGGCGCCTCGCCCGGGCGCTAACGCGTGAGAAACAGCCGGATGTCGTCAGCTACCGGCACCGCCGCCAGCACCATCAGGAACAGCGCCAGCGGCAGGGTGGAACCAAAGCCGTAATGGAAGAACGAGTACGCACCCGTCACGCCGCCGGCAAAGAACAGCGTGACCATCCAGCCCAGCACGATGAGCTTGCCGCGGTCGGCCCGCACCGGGGGAGTGTCCACCGCGTCGGCCCGCGCCAGGTTCCAATAGAACAGCTTGCCCAGTTCGATGCCGATATCGGTGACCATGCCCGTCACGTGGGTGGTACGGATCTCGGACTTGGAGACCTTGGTGATCATGGCGTTCTGCAGGCCCATGATGTAACACAGCAGCATCACGGTGCCCGGCACGTAAAACCAGCGCAGCGTTTCCAGATTGGCGCCCAGCAATCCAAACACCAGCAGCAGCAAGGCCTCGACCAGCAGCGGCAGCGCAAACTCGCTGGCCAGGTGCGAACGCCGCCCGAAATGGATCAGTGAAGCCGATGTGGCCGCCCCCGCCAGGAACGACAGCAGCGCGGCCAGCCCCTGCACCACCACCGCCAGGCCGCCCAGCGCCATGTGGTCGGCCATCATCGACACGATGCCCGACATGTGCGAGGTGTACTGCTGCACCGCCAGGAAGCCGCCCGCATTGACGGCGCCCGCGGTGAAAGTCAGGAAATAAGCCAGCCGCCGGTTGGCCTGCGGCGTGCGGCTGACCGCCGTGAGCTGGCGCAGAAAGGGAATGGGCACGGCCGTGAACGCTCCCGGAAACAAGGGCGGCGCGGCCGGCCCAGCCGGCCGCGCCCGGTCCCGGGATTCTACCGCCGTGCCGGCAGGAACCGGCAGCCTTGGCCGTCGCTTCCAGCCGGCCCGTCAGCCGTTCAAGCCGCGCCGGACTCCGCCAGTTGCTTGCGGCGGAATTCACCCTGGCGCACGTGCATCCAACCCGGATATTCGGGCGGCAGCGCACTGACCTTGTCCAGCAGGTCCAGTTCTTCGGACGTCAGCTTGATCGCGGTGGCCGCCAGGTTGTCGTCCAGCTGGTCGACCCGCTTGGCGCCGATGATGACGCTGGTCACCGCACGCTGGTGCAGCAGCCAGGCCAGCGCCACTTGCGCCACCGACACGCCGCGCGCATCCGCCACCTGGCGCAGCACGTCGATGCTGTCGAACGCGCGGTCGCGGTCCACCGGCGGGAAGTCGAACTGGGCGCGGCGGCTGCCGGCCTCGGCCTGGCCGTCGCGGCTGTACTTGCCGCTGAGCAGGCCGCCCGCCAGGGGGCTCCAGACCATCAGGCCGACGCCCTCGCTTTGCAACAGCGGCACGATCTCGCGTTCCAGGTCGCGGCCGGCAATGGTGTAGTACGCCTGCAGCGACTCGAAGCGGGCCAGGCCCAGGCGCTCGGCAATGCCCAGCGCCTTCATGATCTGCCAAGCCGCCCAGTTGGACACGCCGACGTAGCGCACGTGGCCGTGCTGCACCAGGTTATCCAGCGCCCGCACCGTTTCCTCGACCGGCGTGGCCGGATCGAAGCCGTGGATCTGGTACAGGTCGATGTGGTCCAGTTGCAGGCGCGTCAGGCTTTTCTTGACGCTATCCATGATGTGAAAACGCGAATTGCCGCGGGCATTCACACCGGCGCCGGTCTGGCCGAACACCTTGGTAGCGATGACCACGTCGTCGCGCGCCACTTTCAGGTCGCGTAGCGCCTGTCCGGTGATGACCTCGGAGCGGCCTTCCGAATACACGTCCGCCGTGTCGATGAAGTTGACCCCCGCGCCAAGCGCGCGGCCCACCAGGCGATTGGCATCTTCCTGCTGCAGGTCGCCGATCTTGCTCCACAACTCGCCTTCGCCGCCGAAGGTCATGGTGCCCAGGCAAAGTTCCGAGACGAACAGGCCGGTGCTGCCGAATTTCTTGTACCGCATCATTGCACTCCTTCTTGGGCGCAGCGCGCCGCCCCGACCGGGATGGCAGGGTGGTGGCGCGGGGCCGGGGTGGAAACAGTATGCGTCTGGCAGCCCGCCGGGCCGATGCTCGATCCTGCCCTTTTTTTGCCTGATTCTCTGGCGTCGCGGCCCGGCACCAGGTATCCGCCCGATCCTCCGCACTTCTTGCCTATTTGTCTGGGCTGTTGCGGTGCACGCTTGGGCCAACCCCTTGTTGGCTCTACACTCGATACCGCCTGATCCTCTGGCGCCACCCGCGCCTCGCGCGCGCAAGACCGCTATCCACGGAGCTACCCCATGCCTCCCACTCCCACCCCGCCGGCCACCGCCCCCTTGCTGGACGCCGCTTTCGAACCTGCCCGGCGCGAACTGCTGTGCCTGCTGGAACGCATGACCGGCACGCTGGAGGGATCGCTGGACACGCCCATCGAAGGCCTGTATTTGCACCGCATCTCGCAGCCCACCGGCCCCAAGCCCGCCCTGCAGAAGGCGGCGCTGGCCGTGATCGCGCAGGGCTCCAAGCGCCTGTTGATCGGTGACGAATCCTACGAGTACGACCCGTTTCACTACCTGATCTCGTCGGTGGACCTGCCGGTGGTGGCCAAGGTGTCCGTGGCCAGCCCGACCCTGCCCTATCTGGGCCTGCGATTGGATCTGAACCCGGAGGAAATCTCCGAACTGATCAGCGACGAGAACCTGCCCCCGCTGGTGCCGGCCGAGGCCTCGCGCGCCATGTGCGTCAACCCGCTGGGCGGCACGCTGCTGGACGTGATGCTGCGCCTGCTGCGCTTGCTGGACTCGCCGCGCGACATCCCGATCCTGGCGCCCATGGTCAAGCGCGAGCTGCTGTACCGCCTGCTGATGAATGGCCAGGGCGTGGTGCTGCGCCAGACCGTGCTGCAGGACAGCCAGCTCAACCGCGTGGCCAAGGCCATCCGCATTCTGCGCGACAACTACGCACAGCCGCTGCGGGTCGAGGAAATCGCCCGCGACGTCCATATGAGCGTGTCGTCGCTGCACCATCATTTCAAGCAGGCTACCGCCATGAGCCCGCTGCAATACCAGAAGCACCTGCGCCTGCAGGAAGCGCGCCGGCTGATGCTGACCGACGACGCCGGAGTGGCCCTGGCTGCGCACGCCGTGGGCTATGAGAGCTCGTCGCAGTTCAGCCGCGAGTACAGCCGTCTGTTCGGCACCCCGCCCCTGCGCGACAAGCAACGCTGGAAGGACGAGGCGCTTGCTGCCTGATCGTCCGCCCGCGCCCCGCAGTCCGTGACCGCGATCCGCATGCCGGACAGCGCGATCCGTCGTCACCCATGACCCGCGTGTGCGGGTAGACGCGCCCCAGGCCGTTGATGTCAGGCCCGGCGCGGCCATGACCTGACGCGCCCGGCCCGCCCGATCCCGAACCGTTCTGCCGCGACCTCGCGTCGATACCCGACTGCTGATCGGAATCGGCGATATGCTTGGGCATCGATATCCCCACCGCGCATCCCGCCAGGCTCCCATGCAAGACCTGAATGACCTCTATTACTTCGTGCAAGTGGTGCGCAACGGCGGCTTCGCGCCGGCCGGGCGCGCCCTGGGCATTCCGAAATCGCGCCTGAGCCGCCGCATCGCCCTGCTCGAAGAGCGGCTGGGCGTGCGGCTGATCCAGCGCTCGACCCGTAGCTTCGCGGTCACCGAGCTGGGCCAGGAATACTTCGATCAATGCCTGTCCATGCTGGCTGGGGCCGAGGCGGCCCAGGACGTCATCGACCGTACCCATGCCGAACCCCAGGGCACGATCCGGATCAGCGCGCCGCCGGCGCTGATCTACTACTTCCTGGGCGACGTGGTGGCCCGGTACATGGAAAAGTGCCCCAAAGTGCACGTGTATCTCAAGAGCTTCAGCCGCCCCGTGGACGTGCTGCGCGAAGGCTACGACCTGGCCGTGCGGGTGCGCTTCGGCCCCATCGAAAGCAGCGACCTGGTCATGAAACACCTGGGTATGGGGTGCCAATGCCTGGCCGCCAGCCCGGAACTGGCGCGCCAGGCGGGCCGCCTGGGCGATCCCGAGCGTCTGAGCCGGATGCCGACGCTGGCGCTGGGCGTCGAGCAGCGCGATTGCCAGTGGCAGTTGCAGGGCGCGGATGGCGCCCGTCTGGCCGTGCCGTTCACTCCGCGCCTGGTCACCGACGACATGCTGGCCCTGAAGCAGGCCGCCCTGCGCGGGGTGGGCGTGGTGTCCCTGCCGCTGCTGATGATCCACGAGGAGCTGGACGCCGGGCGTCTGGTGAACGTGGGCGGCTCCTGGCAGCCCGAACCCGGCAACGTGCACGCGGTGTTCCCGTCACGCCGGGGCCTGCTGCCGGCCGTGCGCGAGCTGCTGGACTTCATGGCCCAGGAATACCGGCGCGTTTCCGAACTGGAGGCCGCGGCCCAGCGCCGCCATGGACTGTCTGTCCATGCGCCGCTCCAATTGTCCGATTTATAGAACGCTGAAGACTGGTTTGACGTACTACCGGCATATTCGTCTTGTATTTAGGATGGCGACTACCCACTCAAGTTTCTGACCCCGGCGCGGCCACCGGCCCCGCCCCACCCAACGAACGGAGCATGCCATGACCAAACCCTATGTGAAGCTGGACAAGAACGAAGCCGCGGTGCTGCTGGTTGACCATCAGGCGGGCCTGCTTTCCCTGGTGCGCGACTTTCAGCCCGACCAGTTCAAGAACAACGTGCTGGCCCTGGCCGACCTGGCCGCCTATTTCAAGCTACCCACCATCCTGACCACCAGTTTCGAAGACGGCCCCAACGGCCCGCTGGTGCAGGAACTGAAAGACAAATTCCCCAAGGCGCCCTACATCGCCCGCCCTGGCAACATCAACGCCTGGGACAACGAAGACTTCGTCAAGGCCGTCAAGGCCACCGGCAAGAAGCAGCTGATCATCGCCGGCGTGGTCACCGAAGTGTGCGTGGCCTTCCCTGCGCTGTCGGCGCTGGAAGAAGGCTTTGACGTCTTCGTCGTGACGGACGCCTCGGGCACCTTCAACGAAGTGACCCGCAACGCCGCCTGGAGCCGCATGGAGCAGGCCGGCGCGCAACTGATGTCGTGGTTCGGCGTCGCGTGCGAGCTGCATCGCGACTGGCGCAACGACATCGAAGGGCTGGGCACGCTGTTCGCCAACCACATCCCCGACTACCGCAACCTGATGGCGTCCTACTCCGCCAACAAGGCCAAGTAAGCCGGCCCCGGCGCCGGGGCAAAAAATAATTGCCCGGCCTGCATCCAATAGCGGCTCCCGCGTGTAGTACCTGCAACGGCGCGCATTCCGTGCGCCGTATCCGCAGATTCCCATTGCGCAGGAGACCGCTCATGACGACTCGCCCCACCCCCGCTCCCGGCCTTTTCGCCGCCGCCCTGCTGGCCGCTTGCGGCCTGATGCAAGCCTCCCCGGCCATGGCCGCTTCGCAAGACGCCCTGCCCGCCTCCGTCCAGGTGCCTGCCGGCCACAAAGTGGCCTGGGAAACCGTGGGCACAGGCGAGATCACGTATGAATGCCGCGCCAAGGCCGACGCCAAGGACCAGGTCGAATGGGTCTTCGCCGGGCCGAAGGCGGTCCTGAAAGACCGCCAGGGCAAGCAGGTCGGCACCTACTACGGGCCGCCCGCCACCTGGGAGGCTGCGGACGGCTCCAAGCTGACCGGCACGCAAGTCGCCGTGGCGCCGGCCGGCGCGGGCAACCTGCCGTATCAGCTGGTCAAGGCCAATCCCGCCATGGGCGCCGGCGCCCTGACCGGGGTCGCCTACATCCAGCGCACGGCGCTCAAGGGCGGCGTGGCGCCCCAGACGCCGTGCACCACGGCGGGTCAACGCAGCCAGGTGTCCTACCAAGCCGACTATATCTTCTGGAAGGCGGACTGATCTCCGGCGGACCGCGGCGGCGGGAGTCCGGTAACATGCCGGAATCCACCGCCGTCCGGGCCTTGCCCCGGGCGGTGCCCGCCGCCCCCTGCCCAGCGCGCATGCCGAACCGACCTGTACCGGATTTCGATTACGAAGCGGCACTCGATCAGTGCGCCGCCGGACGCCGCTCGGCGCTGGAGGCCCTGTATCGCCAGGAAGGCCCGCGGCTGCTGGGGGTCGCCCAGCGCATCGTGCGCGATCGCGCCAGGGCCGAGGACATCGTGCACGACGCCTTCGTCAATATCTGGAACCGGGCGGAAAGCTTCGACGCCACACGCGGCTCGGCCCGCGGCTGGCTTTACAGCATCACCCGCAACCTGGCCCTGAACGCCGTGCGCGATACCCGCCACGAAACCGGCATGGATGACGACACCGCGGCCGCGCTCGATGCGCGCGCGTCGATGGCCGCCTGGCATGACACGCGCGACGCCTTCGACTGGCGCGACAGCGCCGGCCGCATCGGCCCCTGCCTGGAGCAACTCGAACCCGTGCGCCGCAACTGCCTGCTGCACGCCTACGTCGAAGGCCTGTCCCACGGTGAAATCGCGCAGCGCCTGGGCGCGCCGCTGGGCACCGTCAAAGCCTGGATCAAGCGCAGCCTGAAGGCGCTGAAGGACTGCCTGGCATGAGCGCGCTGCCCGATACCCCCGAAGGCCTGGACGAATTGGCCGGTGAATATGTGCTGGGCACCTTGTCCGGCGCCCGCCGGCGCGAGGTCGATGCGCGCCTGGCCCACGACACCGCCTTGCGCGCCGCCGTCACCCGCTGGGAAGAACGCTTGCTGCCGCTGACGGAGCTGGCCGCGCCGGTCGAGCCGTCGCCGGCGCTGTGGCCGCGCATCAACGCCACGCTGGACGCCCGCCAGCCCGCCCGCACGCGCCGACGAGCCGGGCCGGGGCTGTGGGATAGCCTGTTCTTCTGGCGCGGCGTAGCCGCCAGCGGCCTGGCCGCGGCCGTGGCTCTGGCCGTGACGCTGGCCGTGCGCCCGGCGCAAACACCGGCCGTGACGCAATACATGGTGGTGCTGGTCGCACCGCAATCGCAGACGCCGGGCTGGGTGGTGCAGGCCCAGGCGGGAGCGCGCGAGGTGCAACTGGTGCCCATCGCCGCAATGCAGGTGCCGGCCGACCGCGCCCTGGAATTCTGGACCAAGGCCGACGGCTGGGCAGGCCCGGTGTCACTGGGCCTGGTCAAACCCGGCGAACCGGTGCGCATTGCGCTGGACAAGCTGCCGCCGCTGGAACCGAACCAGTTGTTTGAGCTGACCTTGGAGCCGGCCACCGGCTCGCCGATCGGCAAGCCGACCGGGCCGATCCAGTTCATCGGCCGGGCGGTGAAAGTGATGTAACCCCGGCGCTCTCTCGCCGGCTGGCCTACTTCTTGCGGAAAGGGTAGGCCTGCTGCGACAGGAACGTGCCCGGCATGTCGTTGTCCAGGATGCCGTAGTTTTCCGGCAAGCGGTTACCCGCGCCGCGCACCGCGGTGCCGAACAGGTAATCGATGAACGACAGGTGGGCGGCGTAGTTCTTGTCGATGGCTTCCGTATCGGACGAATGGTGCCAATGATGGAAGTCCGGCGTCACGATCACGTAGCGCAGCCAGCCCCAGGGCAGCTTGACGTTGGAGTGGATCAGCACCGCCTGGAAACCCACGATGATGATGTAGGCGTCCAGCACCGGCTTGGAAAAGCCCAGTGCGAACAGCACGCCCAGCACCGCCACGCGCGTGATCAGCAATTCAACGATATGCAGGCGCGAGCCGGCCAGCCAGTCCAGCGTGCGGGTGCTGTGGTGCACCGCGTGGATGCGCCACAGGAACGGCACCTCGTGATACGCCCGATGCGCGGCGTACTGCACCAGGTCGGCCACCAGCACGGCCACGAACAGCTCAACCAGGTACGGCAGCGACTGGATGGCATGCTGCAGGGGTTCGTAGGCCGCCCACGAGAACAGCCGGTGCACGAAGAAGTTGATGCACAGCAGCACCGCCCCCACCGACAGGTGGTTGAACAGGAAGTGCTTCATGTCCACCTGCCATTCGCCGCGAAACACCGGTTGCCCCGGATATAGCGGGAACAGTTTTTCGAAGATGATGAACACGGTGCTGGACGCCAGCAGGTCCAGGATGAACCAGTCCAGCCCCAGGTAGGGATGATTGCCCGTGTTGGAGGTGGTCACGACGACCTGGCTGCCGCCGGCCGCCACGGCGCCGCACACCAGCACAAAGGCCGTGATGTTCAGCCAGCGTTGGCGGCCGAAGACAATGTTGGTCAGCGCAATGGTGCCCGATACGAGCAAGGCGCCGAACAGCAGCGCGCGCATCGCTTCCACGGAATAGAAGCTGCGCAACTCGGGCGTCGTCAGATATGCCGGGAAGTGAAACGCCAGTACCCCCAGCACGGAAAGGATCGCCAGGAACAACGCGATCACGCCGGTAATCATGCCGGTGCCTGGATGGATGCGTCCGTCCTGTTTGAACAAATCCAGAACCTGACGGTGGATAGGCGCGCGCTGATTCATTTCACATTTATGGCAGACCACGGGGAAGCGAGTGTATGCCCCGGTCCCCACGGCTCTTGTAAACAAACGTGAGCAGATAAAACCAAGCGGCTACAGTCGCGCCGGGCTTGCGCCCGGTCAATGCCGGCGCGGCGCCCATGGCCGCCCCCGGTTGACTTTGGCGGGCCATTGGGATGTCATGGACCGGACAGCTCATTTCGGGCCGGCCCGCCGGCCCCAGCGCGCAGTTCCCTTTCAACCGGATCAAGCAAGAGGCCGTCATGTTCCCTGAGTATCGCCAACTGATTACCCAACTGAAAGCCGAAAACGGACACTTCTCGGCCCTGTTCCAGCGCCACAACGACCTGGACCAGGAAATCAAGAACATGGAGGCCGGCATCGTGCCTGCCTCGGACACGAGCGTCGAGGTCCTGAAAAAAGAAAAACTGCTGCTCAAGGACAAGCTCTACAACCTGCTGCGCGCAGCCGACCAGAACGCCGGGTAGACCGGCGCGCCCGCCTGGCTATGCCGTCTGGGCGCCCGTGATCAGGCGCCCATGTCTTGCCCCGTTTGCTGACATAAAGCTGAACGAATAGAATCCTGCTGTCCGGTCCGTTGCCGGAGACGTTAGCAAGGTGGTGCAAGGTGCATGACAAAGACTTCAAGGCCGGCGAAGCCGTGTCGCCCGTAACCGGCTGGGCCATGCTGCCCCTGGTCGAACACGATTCCCTGCTGTTCCGGCTGGATTTCCTGCCCGATCCTATTCAGTCCACCACCGAGCCAAGCGCCCGCGGCCGCGTCTATGCCATGACCTCCGAGCAATTGCAGCTGCTGCTCGATTCGCTGCAGGCCCAACTGCACAAGCTGCAACCCGCCGGGACCGGCCCGCGGCACTGATCCGTCCGGGCCGCCTTTCTTTCAGCATATCTAAAGATGGATTAGCATCTTTAGATTATCTAATCACGGCAAAACCGCTAGTCTGTCGCCCTTGCCTCAAGGTACGACATGACTCACGCCTTTCTTCCCGGTTTTCTTCTCAGCCTGAGCCTGATCCTGGCGATCGGCGCGCAGAACGCGTTCGTGCTGCGCCAAGGCTTGCGCCAGGAACACGTCCTGGCCGTCTGCCTGGTCTGTGCGGTGTCCGATGCGATCCTGATCGCGGCAGGCGTGGCCGGCTTTGGGCTGGCCTCCAACGCCCTGCCCTGGCTGGAACCCGTGCTGCGCTACGGCGGCGCGCTGTTCCTCTTCGCCTACGCGGTCCGCAGCCTGCGGTCTGCCCTGCGCAACCACGGCAGCCTGATCCCGTCTTCACGCCAGGCCGCCGGGCTGGGCGCCACCTTGGCCACCTGCCTGGCCTTCACCTGGCTGAACCCGCACGTCTACCTGGACACCGTGGTGCTGCTGGGATCGATCTCCAGCCAGTATGAAGGTCAGAAGGTCGCCTTCGCGCTGGGTGCGATGGCGGCTTCGTTCGTCTTCTTTTTCACACTGGGGTTCGGCGCCCGCCTGCTGCGGCCGGTATTCGCCAGCCAGACCGCATGGCGGGTGCTGGACGCGCTGGTCGGTGCCGCCATGCTGGCAATTGCGGTGAAGCTGGTCTGGCCGTAGCCCCTGCGGCGCCGGAAAGCGGCCGCCGCAGGTCCCTGCCTCGCGGCCATGTCCTTACTTTGCCTGCGCGGCCTTCCTGGCGGCAGCCGGCACGTTGCGAAAGGTGACGCCCAGCCGGTTGAAGGCGTTCATCAACCCGATCGCATAGGTCAGGTCCGCCAGTTCCTTGTCGCTGAATTCCGCGGCCGCCGCCTGGTAGTCGGCATCGGGCACACCGGTTTCGGCCACCCGCGTCACGCACTCGGCCCAAGCCAGGGCGGCCTGCTCGCGCGCGCTGAACACCGCGCCGCCTTCGCGCCACACCGGCACCAGCACCACCTTGTCCACCGTCACGCCCTGCTTGAGCAGGTCGCGCGAATGCAGGTCGATGCAGTAAGCGCAGCCGTTGATCTGTGACACGCGCAGATAGACGAGGTTGACCAGCGTCTCCGGCAGGCCGCAGTGGCGCAGATACGCGTGCACGGCGCCGAAAGCCTTATAGCCCTCGGGCGAGGCCTGGGCGTAGTCGATGCGATTGCTCATGATGAGTCCTGATGATTGGGATATCGAAGACGCCATGCTGCGCCTGACGGGCGATTTCCGGTAGATCCAAGAACCAGGTTGCGTGCTGGGCCATGATGCCCGGCGCACCGTACACTCCGCGAGGCCGCCCACCCCGCGAATCTGGCGGTGGATAAAATCATCACCGAATGCCGCAGCCCGATCGCGTCGGGCGACCGGCAAGCCACCTTGTCATGACGCGAGGAGACACCGTGCCGTTACGCCCCCCCTTCATGAAGCCGCTATTGCTGCTGGCGCTTTGCGCCCTCGCCGGACCGACCCGCGCGAGCTGCCCGGCCCCCGAGCAATGGAGTCGCGATTTTCAGCAGACCCACGCCGATTTCTATTGGAATCGGGAGCGTCACGATCCCTCGCTGTACACGCCAGGCTTCGACACCGCCCTGCGTGGGGAATGGGCCTACGCCCAAGGCGAGGTCGGCCACCTGGACTATGACCCGTGGCTGGGCGCGCAAGACGGGGACATGGGCGCCCCGCCGGCGTTCGAAACGGAATCCGCCTTGGAAGACACCGCCATCGTCTCCATGCGCTATCTCTTCGTTCTGGAACCCGGCGGGCCAAAAACCCCGCAGGTCGTACACCTGATCCTCAAACGGCAGGCGCCCCAATGCTGGCGGCTGGATGATTTCATTACGCCGCTGGGCGAGTCATTACGACGCGCGTTTGCAGCGGCACCTTGAGCGCCGGCCAGCCCCAGGCCAAATGCCGGCGGCTGCGTCATTCCTTCTTGTAGGCCAGGTAGTCCAGATGGATGCCGATATGGTCGGCTATATAGCGCGCGTCGTGCCAGACGCCCCAGATGAAGGAGGAGCTGCGGTTGGTGAGGTTGGGCAGGCCGAGGAAATAGATGCCCTTTTCGGCGGAGATGCCGCGCTTGTGAATGGGGTAACCCTTTTCGTCGAAGGTATCGACGTCGATCCAGCTGAAGTCGACTTTGAAGCCCGTCGCCCAGAGGATGGTCTTGATACCGGCCTCGGCCAGGTTCAGGCTGAGGATGGGATAGGCAAGGCACTGCGGGTCGGGCAGCAGTTTCCAGGCATCGGGTTCGGGCGGCAGGTCCAGGCCATTTTGCTCGATGTAGGCGTCGGCTTCGCGCAGGACTTCGAAGTAGTCGGCATCGCCCTGGGCCACGTCGCGCGCGAGATTGTCGGCAAATCGCAGGGTGCCGTTCTCGTAGGAAGTCGTGATACCGACGAGCTGGATGCCGTCGTGGGCCAGACGCCGGAAGTCGACGGTCTTGCCGTTTTCGTAGCCGCTCACGGCGAAAGCGACGTGTTCACGCTTCGGCTTTTTCTTGACCTCGTCCCACATTCCCAGCGCGCCCAGCCACCAGCAATAGTCGCGGCCGCGATAGGAACGGGGCGGCCGGTAATGCTCCCCCACCGACAGATACACGGTGCGGCCGGCCTGACGGAGCTCTTCGGCGATCTGTGAACCGGAGGCGCCCGCGCCGACGACAAGCACGGCACCGTCGGCCAATTGACCCGGATTCTTGTAGGCCGAGGAATGCAGTTGCTGGATGCCGGCGCTTTCCGGCACGATGTTCGGGTAGGTCGGGACCTGGAAGGGGCCGGTCGCGGCGACCACGTGCAGGGCTTCGATGGTGCCTTCGGACGTCGTGACAGTGAAGCCCGGCCGCTTGTCATTGCGCTGAACGCGGCGGACGTCGACGCCCGTGCGCACTGGCGCCTTGAGCATCTTGGCGTAGTCCTCAAAGTACCGGGCCATGCGTTCTTTCGGCGGAAAAACGTCGGGGCCGACGTCATCGAACTTCAGACCCGGAAAGCGGTCATGCCAGGCCGGGCCGTTGGCGACCAGGGAATCCCAGCGCTCGGAGCGCCAGCGTTCAGCGATCCGCTTGCGTTCGAGCACGATGTGCGCAATCCCCATGGCGCCAAGATGCTCGCTCATTGCGATACCGGCCTGACCGGCGCCGATCACCAGCGTATTGGTTTTTTCAATTGACATGTGAAGACCCTAAGGAATACCGAGACCCTGGTGCGTCTCGAGGCTGACAGGACGATCAAGGACAAGAAAGCCGGCGAACCGCGTGCCCGATCCGGTTGCGCGCAGAACGATTGGCACGCAGTGTGATCCCGAAGCCCCGAATTGATAACTTCGTTTTTCGGACGGCTGACTTAGGAAAAAGCAAAGGTGCCGGTTTGCCCGGGCCATGCATGCCGCCGCGCTTTGTGTCGCCGTGATTTCTTTTTTCCGATGGCCCCCATCAGCATCGGCAATGCATGGGAAACAGGGCTTTACCGTATTCTTGACTGCACCAGAACGCTGGCGTCGCAGCCCTGCGTGCCATGTGGCCACCGCCTGTTTTTCCGGCGCCCTCGCGCCGGAAAACTGAACTCCGTGAGTGCAGCAGCCATGCCGAATCTTCCCTTTACCTCCGATAGCTCCAGCGCGGTCCGCCTGGAGGGCGTCGTCAAGAAATACCGCGGTCACGCGGTGCTGCAACAGGTTTGCCTGAAGATCGAGCGCGGAGAATTCCTGACGCTGCTGGGCCCCTCGGGCTGCGGCAAGACCACCTTGCTGAACCTGATCGCAGGCTTTGCCGATGCGGATGACGGTGAAATCTTCATCGACGACACGCCAGTCACGGCGCTGCCGCCATATCTGCGCCAGATCGGCATCGTGTTCCAGAACTACGCGCTGTTCCCGCACATGACTGTGGAACGCAACATCGCTTATGGCCTGCGGATGCGGCGCGTGCCGGCCGCCGAGATCGAGCAGCGGGTGCGTGAAGCCATGGCCCTGGTAAAGCTGGACGGATTGGGCGAACGCAAGCCGCGCGAGCTGTCCGGCGGCCAGCAGCAGCGCGTGGCGCTGGCGCGGGCGCTGGTGATCCGTCCCAAGGTTCTGCTGCTCGACGAGCCATTTTCCGCGCTGGACAAAAGCCTGCGCGGTGCCATGCAGGTGGAGATCCGCGACATCCAGCGCAGACTGGGCGTAACCACGATCTTCGTCACGCATGACCAGGGCGAAGCGCTCAGCATGTCGGATCGCATCGCCGTCATGAACCAGGGCGTGATCCGGCAGATTGCGACGCCGGACGAGCTATACCGCAACCCGCAGGATCCATTCGTGGCCTCGTTCCTGGGTGACGTCAACATCCTGCCGGCGCGCTATCACGGCACCAGCGCGGAGACCATCCAGCTGCGCCTTGGCGCCGGGCTGACGCATATCCCGCGCCATCGCCTGGTGGGCGGCTCTCACGAGGGCCACCGTCTCGATCTCTATGTGCGGCCGGAGCATATCAAGCTGGAAGCGCTGCACAGCGGGTCGGTGCTGAGCGGCACGGTCGTGAACCATGTGTTCCAGGGCGACCACGTGGATCTGTACCTGGAGGTACACATCCCCGTGGAGGGGCGCCAGCACGTCATGGTGCGCACCTTCGACCTGAACTGCCTGCATGACTGGCCCGTGGGCGCCGTGGCGGGACTTGCGCTGCCCGGCCACGGGGTCAGTGTCTTCAACGCGCCGTCCTGAACCCGCTTTCACACGAAGTTTCCCCTTTCCTGGCGGCCGCGTCTGTGCAGCCGCCGAGCGTCCATTCGTCCGCGAGGCACCGCGCCATGACCCCAATACCCATTGACATGCAAGCCATCATCGCCCGCGAGCCCGGCGACGCCACGGTGCTGGCGCTGGCCAGCAGGCCGGTACCCGCGCCGGGCCCCGGTGAAGTGCTGCTGCGCGTGCGTTCGGCCGGCATCAACCGGCCCGACATCATGCAACGCCAGGGCGTGAGCAAACCGGCGCCGGGCGTGACCGACGTGCTGGGGCTGGAGGCTTGCGGCGAGGTGGCCGCCTGCGGGCCCGGCGTACCGGCGTCCTTGCTTGGGCAGCGGCTCATGAGCCTGCTCGCGGGCGGCGGCTATGCCCCGTGGTGCGTAGCGCGCGTGGATCATTCCCTGGCCGTGCCCGAGGCCCTGGACGACATGCAGGCCAGCGCCCTGCCGGAAGGCCTGTTCACCGTCTGGCACAACCTGTTCGAGCTGGGCCGCCTGCGCATGGGCGAAACGGTGCTGATCCATGGCGGCGGCGGGGGCATCGGCACGCTGGCCATCCAGATGGCCCATGCCGCCGGGGCCCGGGTCATCGTCACGGACGGCGAACCCGACCGTTTCGACGCCCTGCGCGAACTCGGCGCCGACGAGGTGATCTGCTTTCATGACACGGATTTCGTGCAGGCCTGCGACACCCTCACCCAGGGCCGGGGCGTGGATGTCGTGCTGGATATCGTTGGCGGCGATTATGTGCGGCGCAATCTGCAGGCGCTGGCCTTCGGCGGGCGCCACGTCAGCCTTTCCTTCCTGCAGGGCTCGGCCGTCAACATCGAGCTGCTGACCCTGATGCAAAAGCAGTTGAGCCTGCATTCTTCGACCATGCGTCCGCAGAGCGATGCCGAAAAGGCCCGGATGGCGGCCGCGCTCAGGCGCCACGTGCTGCCGTTGGTGGCCGCGGGCCGCATCCGGCCCAGGATGGCGCAAAGCCTGCCCCTGGCCGACGCCGTGCGCGCGCATCAGTTGCTGGAAAGCGGCAAGGTGTTCGGCAAGCTGGTCCTCAAACCCTGATAAACGGAGAACGGATTGAGACTGCTCTACGCCCCGACGTCCCCTTTCGTGCGCAAGGTAATGGCTTGCGCGCACCTGACCGGCCAGGCCGGGCAGATCGAATGGCTGGCCAGCGCCGCGCATCCGGTCAATCGCGATGCCCGCATTGCCGCCCACAACCCGCTGGCCAAGGTGCCCACCCTGATCCTGCCGGATGGCACAGCGCTCTACGACAGCCGCGTGATCTGCGAATACCTGGCCGAGGCTGCCGGCGATACCCGGCTGTTTCCGCCGGGTCCAGCCCGCTGGGTCGCGTTGACGCGCCAGGCCCTGGGGGACGGCCTGCTGGATGCCGCCCTGCTGGCGCGCTATGAGCACACGGCCCGGCCGGCCGAGGTCCAGTGGCCCCAATGGCGCGAGGCGCAACTGCTGAAGGTGCAGGCCTGCCTGGCGGACATCGAGTCGCAGGCCGACGACCTGTCGCGAACGCATCCGAGCATCGGCGACCTGACCCTGGCCTGCGCCCTGGGCTATCTCGATTTCCGCTTTCCGGAGCTGGACTGGCGCATGACGCATCCGCGCGCTGCCGCCTGGTTTTCCGTGTTCAACGCCTTGCCTGCCATGCAGGCGACCCTTCCCCACGACGCCTGAGACTGCCGCCATGACGACGCCGAGCACCACCCCAACCTCTTGCACGGTCTGGTTTCTCAACGGGCCAAACGCCAATCTCTACGGACTGGATGCCAACAAGACCTACGGTTCCGACAGTTTTCCCGTGTTGCAGCAGCGCTGCGAAAACAAGGCCGCCTCGCTGGGCATCCAGCTGAACTTCGTCCAGTCCAATCATGAAGGCCAATTGGTCGACTGGATCCAGGAAGCGCGCGGCACGGCCCAGGGCGTCATCATCAACGCAGCGGGCCTGACCTATTCGTCGGTGCCCATCCTCGATGCCTTGCTATCCTTTCCGGGCAGGATCATCGAAGTCCACATGAGCAATATCTGGCGGCGTGAAGCCTTCCGCCATCATTCCTATATTTCCAAGGCCGCCGATGGTGTCATCGCGGGGCTGGGCGGCGATGGCTACGAGCTTGCCATCGAGGCCATGGCCCGCCTGATCCACCGCGGCGCCTGAGGTAGAACCGCCATGCAAGCCTCCTCCCGCCCCGCCTTGCCGGGTGCAATGATCTTCTACAGCGAGTTCGACGACTACGCGGCCTGGCGCGATGCCATGCAGGCGCGCCTGCCCGACTTGCGCGTGGTGCATGGCAACGACGCGCACGACCCGGCCGACATCCATTACGCGCTGGTGTGGAAAGCGCCACAAGGCTTCTTCAACCGCATGCGGAACCTGCGCCTCATTGTGAATCTGGGCGCGGGGGTGGATTCGCTGGTCGGGCGGCAGGACCTGCCCGCCGAGGTGCCCATCACCCGCCTGACCGATCCCGACATGGCACGCATGATGGCGGGCTATGTGCTGTTTGCCGCCCTGCGTTATGCACGTGACATCCCGTATTTCGAAGCGGCGCAGCGGCGGGGCGAATGGGCCTATCGCCATCCGCGCTCGCCGGAAACGGTACGCGTGGCCGTGCTCGGCCTGGGCGAACTGGGCGCCTGCGCGGCGCGGGAGCTGTCACGCCAGGGGCTGACGGTGCTGGGCTGGTCGCGCAGCCCGCGCAGCATCGAAGGCATCGAGTGCCATGCCGGCATGGAAGCGTTGGACGCGGTGCTGTCGCGCGCCGACATCCTGGTGGTGATGCTGCCGCTCACGCCGCAGACGCGCGGCCTGCTCACCCGCGAACGCCTGCAACGCCTGCCGCGCGGCGCGGCCCTGATCAACGTGGCGCGGGGCGCGCTGGTGGATCAGTCGGCCCTGACCGACCTGCTGCGCAGCGGCCACCTGGGCGGCGCGACGCTGGACGTCTTCGAGCGCGAGCCCCTGCCACCGGGCGATCCGCTCTGGGCGATGGAAAACGTGCTGATCACGCCGCACCTGGCGTCGGTGGCCATTCCGGCATCGGCCGCCAAACAGATCGCCGACAACGTGCTGCGTGTCAGCCAGGGCTTGCCGCCCGTCAATCGCGTGGAGGCGTCGCGCGGCTATTGACAGGCATGGCCCTGGCCCACCGGCCAGGGCCTGTTTCCAGGCGTTAGCGGTTGTCCTCGATATTGAGGATCCTGCCCAATCCCAGGAAGCGATTGGCGAAGATCAGCAATGTGGCCGTCACCACGATATACACCACCGACAGGGCGGCCAGGGTCGGGTCGGCGAACTCCCGCACATAGTTGTACATGGTCACCGGCAGGGTCTGCGTGCTCTGCGTGGTCACGAACAGCGACGCGGTGAATTCACTGAAAGACATGATGGCCGCGAACAGCCATCCGCCGAACAGGCCCGGCGCCAGCAAGGGCACCGTGATCGTGAACAGAACCCGCACCGGCGACGCGCCCAGGCTGGCGGCGCTTTGTTCCAGGCGCTCGTCCAGGTTCTCCATCGAAACATAGACACTGCGCAGCACGAAGGGCAAGACGAGCATGACGTGGCACAGGATCACGACACCATAGCCGCGTTCAATGTTCAGCTGCGCCACCAGGATCAGCAGGCCCAGCCCCACCGTGAAGTGGGGGATCACCAGCGGCGAGAGCAGGATCGCCTGCAGGATCTTCTTGCCGGGAAACGCCATGCGCTTGACGGCAATCGCCAGCCCGGTGCCGATGACCAGCGCCAGCAACGATGACCAGAACGTCACCACCATGCTCGCGCGAAAGCCGTCGCGAAAGTCCGAATAGGTGAAAACGCGCTCGAACCAGCGCCAGGACCAGGCCTGCGGCGGAAACGTGAGCAAGGCCTTTTCATTGAAAGAAGCCAGCACCACCACGACAACCGGCAGCAGCACGAAGGCCAGGATGAGCGTGATCAGCACCGGGGCACCGATGCGCAGCCAGAGCGGCAGGGATTTGCGCAGACTCATGTCAGTGCCCTCCAATGACCTTGAGACGCCGCGTGACGCGGCCAAGCAGCATCAGCGCGATCGCGGTCAGGCCCAGGCCCATGACGCTCAGGCTGGCCGCCAGGGGAAAGTTCATCGATGAAAACCCGAGCTGGTAGACCAGGGTTGACACCGTCGGGACACGGCCGCCGCCGATCATTTGCGGCGTGGCAAACGCGCTGAACGTCCAGGCAAACGAGGTCGTGATGCTGGCCAGGATGCCCGGCATCGACAACGGCAGCGTGATGGTCAGAAATGTGCGGACCGGCCCCGCGCCCAGGCTTTCGGCGGCCTTCTCGTAATCGCGGTCGATGTGCGAGATGGCGGTGGCCAGCATCAACACCACCACCGGAACGGTGACATGCACCAGCGCCACCAGTACGCCGAGATGGCTGAACATCAGCGCGAGCGGCGTATCGACCACGCCCAGCTTGAGCAACATCGAATTGATGAAGCCCGAGCTGCCCAGCACGATGATCCAGGAATACGTGCGCACGATCTCGCCCAGGAACAGCGGCGTGATGGCCACGATCAGGATGAAAGACTTGAGGTAGCGGTTTCGCACCCTGACCAGGGCATACGCCAATGGGTAGGCCACGAGCAAGGAAAAGATCGTGGTTTCCACGCTCAGGCGCAAGGTGTTGACAAAGGCATCGACGTAGATCTGCTTGCCCATGCCCGAGAAGTTCGACAGCGTCAGGCCGCCGACGTCCAGCGAACCGGGAATGAAAGTGCGCAAGCTGTACTGCAGCACGGCCGCCATGGCGACGCAGATGCACAGCGCGATGAAGCTGGCCGGAGATATCAGCCATCCCTTCAGGGTGGAACGCGCGTCCATGGTGAACCCATCCTTCGTGTACGGTGAAAGCGCGGTGGCGCCGCGGCCCGCAGGCGCGCGGCGCCAGGCATCAGTTCATGATGTTCTCGGTAAACCACTTGCGCCACTCGGCGGTCTTTTCGGCGCGTAGCTTGTCATCGATGACGATGGCCTGCGTGTCCCATTGCTGCTTGGTCGTGAAGACGCCCGGCAGCGCGGCGTCTTCAGGCGAGACCTTGGCATCGTCGATGACGGGGCTGGCCTTCTTGGCGGCCACGATTTGCGCCTGGACCTGCGGCGAAAGCGCAATGTTCATGAACTTGTACGCCAGGTCGGTCCTGGTGCTGCCCTTCATGATGGCCATGGTGTCCACCCCCAGCACCGCGCCTTCCTTCGGCATGGCCAGCTTGATCGGCACGCCCTGGCCGATCATGTAGTAGGCGTTCATGGACAGCACGATCTGCACGGGCGTCTCGCCGGCAGCGATCAGTTGCTGGCTGTTGGCATCGTTGGTGTAGAAGGCCTTGAAGTTGGGCTTCAGGGCCTTGAGTTTTTCCTGGCCCTTTTCCCAGGTGCTCGCATCACCGCCCGAGAGCAAGGCCGAGACGTCGATGATATGGCTGGGATCGAAATCGGGCGCGGACAGCTTGCCTTTCAGCGCCGGGTTCCAGAGATCGTTCCAGCTGTTGAAGGTGATGCCGGCGGGAACCAGATCCGGGCGGTAGCCGATGGTATAGACATACGCCCAGCTGCCGATATGGTAGGGGCTGATCCTGGCGCGATCGACCAGGTGCGAGTAATTGGGGATTTTGCTCAGGTCCAGCTTCTCGTACAGCCCGGCATTGACGTAGAGCCAGCCGATGTGCGAGGTGGTGAACGTGATGTCGCTTTCGGGCTTGGTGGCGAGCTTGGCCTTGTTCAGGCGGTCGATGGTGCCGCCCGTGATGTACTTCACGGGCACCCCGGTCTGGCGCGTGAACTCCTTGCCGATGGTCTCATCGATAAGGTCGCGGAAACTTCCGCCCCAGGTGCTCACCACCAGGGCATCCTGCGCGTGCGCCGTGCCGGCGATGGCCGCGCCGGCAAGCATGCCGGCGCAAATGATTTTCTTGATCATGACAACCCCTTGTCTATGTTATTGACTACAGAACCTGCTCGAGAAAGTGCTTCAGTCGCTCGCTCCCGGGCGAGGCAAAGAATTGTTCGGTGGGCGCGGTCTCGATGATTTCGCCGCGCTCCATGAACACACAGCGGTCGGCCACCCTGCGGGCGAAGCCGATTTCGTGGGTGACGCAGATCATGGTGATGCCGGTCTGGGCCAGATCTTCCATGATGCGCAGCACGGAACCAACCGACTCCGGATCCAGCGCCGACGTCGGTTCGTCGAACAGCATGATGCGCGGCCGCAGGCAGAGCGCGCGCGCGATCGCCACGCGCTGCTGCTGGCCGCCGGAAAGCTGGATCGGATACTTGCCGGCCTGTTCGATCACATTGACCTTGGCGAGATACTCCCGCGCGGTCTGCTCGGCCTCGGCGGCCGGCGTCTTCAGGGCGATCCGCAACGCGAAGGTGCAGTTCTCCAGCACCGTCATGTGCGGAAAGAGATTGAAGCTCTGGAACACCATGCCCAGTTGGCGCCGGACCTGCTCCACGCTTTCCGGCCGCCGGGTCAGCGCGGTGCCATTGACGTGGATATCGCCCGAGTCATGCTGCTCCAGATGGTTGATGCAGCGGATGAGTGACGACTTGCCGGATCCCGACGGACCGCACAGGATGACGATTTCGCCGCTGGATACCTCAAGGTGGATATCACGCAGCGCATGGAAAGTACCGTAGAACTTGTTCAATCCCGAGATGGATACCGCGGGCGCGCATTCAGAACCGACGGAAGACAGCGGCGGGGAGATGCGGGGCAGAATGGCATTCATGATGGTTCGCGCTCTGGTGGACGGTCGGCTGGGCGGATCAGACTCTGACGAGATAGCGGTTCAGCCTGCGATCCGCGATCGAGAAACCAAGACGTATGCTGTTGGTGATGCACCAGTAAATGGCCGCCGCCGTGATCAGGGGCGTGAACGGGTCGTAGGTGTAATCGAACACGGTGTTGGCGGCGGCGGTCAGGTCGACCAGCGTGATGGCGCTGACGGCCGCCGTGCTTTTCACCATGATCAGCAGCTCATTCTGATAGGCGCGCAGCACATAGCGCGCCACCAATGGGAGCCGCAGGCGGAACAGAATCTGCGCGGGCTTCAGGCCCAAGGTCTGCGCGGCTTCGATCGTGCCCCTGGGAATCGCCGCCAGCCCGCCGCGGATGATCTCCGCCATGAAGCCCGAGTGCGTCAGCGCCAGGCCCAGCCAGGCGCAGACATAGGCACTGGAGAAGACATTCCACAGAAAGGTGTCGCGCACGAACGAGAACTGCGGCAGTCCGCTGTAGATCAGATAGAGCAGCACCAGGCTGGGCACGCCGCGAAAGAAGCCGATATAGCTGCTCGCGAAGACGGCGCGCGGGCCTGGCCGGAAACTCGCCAGCGCAACCGGCAGCGCCAGCAACAGGCCGATGACCAGCACCGGCAGCAGCACGGCGAACGTGGTGCCGGCACCGGCCAGCAGTTTGGGCAGGCTCTCCCAGGCCACCTGGAAATCAAAGTGCATGAGACGCCCCCTGGGTCACGACCGGATGAAAGCCTCGCGCGGCCCACGTTTCCACGCGGCGGGCCACGTAGTAGGTCAGCCAGGTCATCAAGAGGAAGAAGAACGCCGCGAGCAGGTAGTAGATGAAGGGCTCCTTGGTCACGCCGGAGGCAAGCTTGGCGTAGGCCATGATTTCCTTCAGGCCGATCAGCGAGATGAGCGCGGTGTCCTTGAGCACGACAATCCACATATTGGTCATGCCGGGCAGGGCCAGGCGCAACATCTGCGGCAGGATGATCTTCAACCAGATGGCGCTGCGCGGCACCAGCAACACACGCGCCGCTTCGAACTGCCCAGCGGGCACGTTCTGGATCGCGCTGCGTATCAGGTCGGCCAGGTAGGCGCCGTACACCATGCCCAGCGCCGCCACCGCCGCCATGAACGGCGTTATCTCGATGCGCTGGCCGATGCCGAACGGCGCGAGCAGGCCGGCGACGATCTGCGAACCGCCGTAATAGAACAGGAAGCCCACCAGCAGCGACGGCACGCCGGTAAAGATGGAGGCATACGGGATCCAGATGATTCTGGCCAGCAGCGTCGGCCGTAGCGTGATCAGGGCAAAGAACGTCCCGATCGCAAGCGCCAGCAGATAGGCGCAGACGGCGACCTGGATCGTCATCATCGCGCCCGTCGCGAGTTGCTGCACGAAACCCATCGAAGGCATGAGGTATTCCTAAAGCCTGTTCACATTGAAAGGCGCCTTGCGCAGACACTGGCAAGCGTATGAGCGGGCCGCCCGGTCCGACGGCCAGGTGCCGGGCGGCTCAGGCGGCCAGCAGGGAGCCGGCTAGCGGCAGGCCGCCTCCTCAGGCAGCAGTTCCACGTCCATATAGGGTTTGCGCAGCTTGGTGAAGGTGCAGTCCTTGATGATCGTTCCCAGTGTGGCGTTCATGCGGTTCAGCAGCTCCGCACTGTCCTTGCGGGCGATCCAGCTCGAGCCGGCTTCGCCGCCACCGGTCCACAAATCACCGCCCGCGAACTTCCAGCCCTTGCCCTGAGGCTTGGACAGGAACTCGTTGGTCCAGCTGATCTTCGGACCCAGGCTCATGTCCAGCCGCCCGTTGGCAAGATCCAGCCGGATCTGGTCGGGGTTGTCGTAGAACACGATCTGCACCGCATTGCCGAACGTCTCGGAGACGTACTTGGCTTGCGCCGACCCGCGCTGCAGGCCGATGCGCACGCCCTTGAGCCCTTCCGGCGTGAAGGTGTAGTGCTTCGCTTCCGGCACCACGTAGGAGTCCGGGTTGAACAGCACCGGCCGACCGAAGAGCACCTTTTCCTTGCGCTCGGGCAGCGGCTTGGTCTGGCTGACCACGGCATCCAGTTTCTTCTGCAACAAGGCTGGAATCAGCGCCTTGAAGTCCATGACGACGATTTCGCAATCGACCTTCATCCGTTTGCACATCTCGCGCGCCAGGTCGGGTTCAAAACCCGTCAGGCGGCCCGAGGGATCGACCATGCTGAACGGGGGATAGCTTCCCTCGTTGCCAAGCACCAGTTTCTCGGCATGGGCCGGCGTCAGAACGAATAACGAGGCGCTTGCGAGTGTGAGCGCCCTGATGGTGTGGTGCAGATGCATTTTTTCCCCTTGTTTATTGGTTATCCGCCGCGGCGAAGTGCTTACATCGTGTGGGCCTTGGTCAGATTGGTGTTGAACAGCGACCCGTAGCCGGGCTTGGCGCCTGCCGCGCCGGTGAGAGCCAGGCAATGCCAGAACGAGGCCTGGATGGCCGAGATCACGGGCTTGCCGAGCTTCTGCTCCAGCGCCTCGATGGCGCCGACAGTCCGGAAGTTGGTGCACGACACGAAGATGGCCGTGGCGTCCGGATGATCGACCGAGAGCACATGGTCATAGACTTTTTCCAGCGAGACCTCGGCCAGCGCATGATCATCCGAGATGCCCAGGCAGGCGCTCTTGACGACCTCGTGGCCGTTTTCCTGCAGGAAGCGGATGGCGCGCTCATGGATTTCCGGCAGATACGGCGTAGCCAACGCAACCTTGCCGGCCTTCACTTTCTTCAAGGCCGCGAGCGTGGCGGTGGAGGCCGTGGTGATCTTCGGCCCCGGCACCCATTGCCGCAGCTTCTGGATAAGCGCCTGATCGTAGGCGGTGCCATGCAGGAACGAGGCGCTGGTCCCGCCGAACAGCAACACATCGATGGGCGCCGCGCCCGCCAGGCGCGCGGCCTGTTCGAGTTCCGGCGCGTTCATCATTTCCTCGATGCCCTGCACGGTGACCTTGGGCAGCTTGATGCGCGCGGTATGGGTGGAAACCCCCGGTGCGGACATAGCCCACATCTCTTCTTCCATCACGACGCTGGAGGCGATGTAGATCAGCCCGATGCGGGCGAGGTCGCCAGAACCGTCGTAGCGGAATCGGGGATAGGCGGTGGGTAGGGGCGTTGAGGCAGTGGTCATCCGGAGTCCCAGCAAAGAGAGATGGCGTCAGCCAGCGAAAACCAATGATGAGAGACGCGATCCGAGCGACCAAGTCGCCTTTTCCGTTGGCATGGATAGATTTTCCTGATGGCCGGCGGGGCCGCCCCGGGCATGGCGAAGGCGTCTCGCCGCGGTCGCCGCCGGCGTCAGGATTTCCGAGACGGGACGCCGGAAAAAACAAATAGGCTGCCGTCCCGCTTGAGCCGACCATCAGCGGGCAGGTCACGGCCTTAAGCGATGCCGCTTGCCAGGCAGGCGCGGGGTCCCCGGATAAACCCTAATAAAGATACGAGCCATGAAGCACAAGCGCATACGCCCTTTCAATACCAAGGCAACCTACCCGGAACAGAAACTCGACAACGATCTGTGCCAGGCCGTCGTCGCGCGCGGCAGCACCGTCTTTCTGCGCGGTCAGATCGGGCAGAACCTGGACACGTCAGAGAGCGTCTGCATCGGCGATGCCTCGGGCCAGGCGGAGCAGGCGATGAAGAACATCGACATGCTGCTCAGGGAGGCCGGCGGCGAACTGCAGGACATCTGCAAGATCACGATCTACATCATCGATCCCCGTTATCGCGAAGCCGTCTATCTGGTGGTCGGCAAATGGCTCAAGGGCGTGTTCCCCGTCTCCACCGGTATCGTGGTGTCGGCATTGGCGCGCCCCGAGTGGCTGGTGGAAATCGACGCGACTGCTGTTATTCCGGATTGACGCCACAGGAGGCCCAGGTCATGACTTTCTCCATCATTGCCCGCTGTCCCGCCACCGGCCAATTCGGCGCGGCCGTCTCATCGTCGTCACCCGCGGTCGCGGCGCGTTGCGTGCGCGCGCGCGCCGGGGTCGGCGCGGCGGTCAGTCAGAACATCACCGATCCTGCACTCGGGCCGCTCATCCTGGACGCGATGCGCCAGGGCCATTCGCCCGAGCGCGCGCTGCAATCGCTGGCCGAGCGCCCTTTCATCAGCTACCGGCAGTTGATGGCCATCGACGCCACGCAGGCGCCGGCCATCTTCACCGGGTCGAACGCGCTGGGCCGGCTGGCCAGCGCACAGGGCGAGCACGCCGCATGCGCCGGCAATATGCTGGCGTCCCTGGATGTGCCCGCCGCCATGCTGTCAGCGTTCGAGAAGACGGCAGGTTCGCTGGCCGAACGCCTGATGCAGGCCATGCTGGCGGGTCAGGCGGCGGGCGGCGAAGAGGGGCCGGTGCATTCGGCCGGGTTGCTGGTCGTGGCAGAGCTGGATTGGCCCATCGTCGACCTGCGCATGGACTGGGTGGAACAGTGCCCCGTCGAAACCCTATACGAGGCCTGGAAGGTCTACGAGCCGCAGGTCCAGGACTACATCACCCGCGCCAGGGATCCGCGCGCCGCCCCGAGCTTCGGCGTGCCAGGCAACCTGTGACAGGCTGTGGCAGACGGCGAGTGCGAGAAAACCCGAGGAGCGCCCTGGCCGCTGTCCGGGCATAGTGAACACACTTCCAGTTTCCCCACTTCGGACTATGCTCAATCGCATTTCGCTGCGCCAGATGGAGTACTTCGTCGCCACCGCCAAGCATGGCAGTATCGCCGCGGCATCCAGCCAGATCCACATTTCGGCGCCGTCGATATCCGCCGCCATCGCCCATGTCGAAACCGAGCTGGACGTGCAGTTGTTCGTCCGGCATCCGTCCAAGGGCCTGGCCCTGACGGTGCTCGGCCAACAGGTCATGAGCGAATGCGAAGACCTGCTCGAGCGCGCGTCGCGCCTCTACAAAATCGCCTCTGTCTCCAGCAATACCATCCAGGGCACCTTGCGCGTGGGCTGCTTCCAGTCGCTCACGGCCATGATCGCGCCCGAGGTGATCTTCGGCTTCTCGCGCGCCTTCGATAAAGTCGACCTGCACATGGTCGAAGGCGACCAGCAATTGCTGATCGACAAGCTGCATACCTTGGAAATCGACGTGGCGCTCAGTTACGACCTGAGGCTGGGCGACGAAATCTCGTTCGAGGCGCTGGCGCGCCTGCCGCCGCATGTGGTGGTCAGCGAATTGCATCCGCTATCGCAGCAGATCGCGGTGACGCTGGAGGAACTGGCCCGCCTGCCCATGGTGCTGCTGGATCTGCCCTTGAGCCGGGATTACTTCATGTCGCTGTTCGCGAAATTCGGCCTGGAGCCGAACATCGTGGCGCGTTCGCGCTCCGAAGAAGTGGTGCGTTCCATGGTGGCCAACGGCATCGGCTATGCCCTGTTCAACGTACGGCCCAAATCCACCCAGGCGCTGGACGGCAAACGGCTGGTGCGGCTGCGCCTGGTGGGCGAGCATCGCCCGATGCTGCTTGGGCTGACGACCTACAAGCCGATGAAACCGTCACGTCTGACCGAGGTCTTCATGCAGCGCTGCCGCGCCTATATCTCGGATCAATACATCCCCGGCATGAGCGAAGGCAGCTTCTTCGACCCGTATGTGCCTCCCCCTGAAAACCACTGAACGGGCGGCGCCCTGGCGCCGATCGCAACCTTGCAGGTCCATGCCATGAGCACACCGACTCCGGACAACAGTCCAGACCTATTGCGCGAACTGCTCGCGTTTCAATCCGTCACGCTGACGCCTAACATCGAACTCATCGACCGCGTGCGGGCATTGCTGGCGCAGGCGGGCATCGCATCCACGCGGGTGGCGGACCCGCAGGACGCCGGACGCAGCAATCTGTTCGCCTCCGTCGGTCCCCTGGACGTGCCCGGCATCGTGCTATCAGGCCATACCGATGTGGTTCCCGTGACAGGCCAGCCCTGGACCTCGCCGCCCTTCGAGGCGACCGAACGCGATGGACGCATCTATGGGCGGGGCAGCGCGGACATGAAGGGCTTTGTCGCCTGCGCCGTGATGGCCATGATCCGCGCGGCCGGTCAGCCGCTTGCGCGGCCCTTGCACCTGGCGCTGTCGTTTGACGAGGAAATCGGCTGCGTGGGCGTGCGTCATATGCTGCGCGCGCTGGAACACCTGCAACCGGCGCCGCTGCTCTGCGTGGTGGGCGAACCCACACTGATGAAGATCGGCACCGGCAACAAGGGCAAGGCCGCCTATCGGGCCCTGTGCTGCGGCCAGGCGGGGCACTCGGGACTGGCGCCGCACTTCGTCAATGCCATCCATACGGCCAGCGACCTGATCAGCGCCCTGCGCGACGTGCAGCATGACCTTGCCGAACACGGACCGCGCGAACCTGGGTACGAAGTTCCCTACACGACCGTGCATGCCGGCACCATCAAGGGCGGCACGGCGCTGAACATCGTGCCCGCGGAATGCGAAGTCAACTTCGAGATCCGCAACGTCGCGCAGGACGACCCGAACCAGATCCTGGCGCGAGTACTGGAACTCACCCGGGCGAAAATGCGTGCCGCGGGCGCCCTGCCCGATGCCGAGCCGCCCCGGGTCACGACGGTCAACAGCTATCCCGGCCTGGCCACGCCACAGGATTCCGCGGGCGTCGCGTTGCTGGCCTCGTGGCTGCCGCCGGACACGCCGCTCACCAAGGCCGCGTTCGGCACCGAGGGCGGATTGTTCCAGCAGTTGTGGACCCAGACGCCGGTGCTGATCTGCGGACCTGGCAGCATCGATGTGGCGCACAAGGCCGACGAATACGTCGAGCTATCCCAGCTGGCCGCTTGCGACGCCATGATGGAGAAGCTGACGCGGTATCTGATCGCGCCTGTGTGAAGCCCTGCCTCAAGCGCTGCTTGCAGCCTGTTGGGAACCCTATGGGGGGAGGCCCAATCTGAGGCCCTGTATTGAACGCCGCTTCAAGCCCGGCACGCCCGGAAAACAAAAAGCGCTAACTCACCAAAATGCGCTAATCGCTTTTTTTTTACGGGTCGGGGCGGCGGAATTCGAACTCACTGCCCGCCGCAGTCAGGCGCCGATGTAATTGTCATCCACGCCGCTACGCATCAGGCGTTGAGTTTCCTGATTGTGCAGGCGGGCATCCGCAGGCTTGTTCTTGATCGTTTCAAGCGCCATCTCGCCCGCGCTGATTAGCAGCATGCCGGGCGCCGAACCGCTGGCTGCCAGATTCAGACATAGCTTCATTCCGGCGGACATGACTTTTTGCATATCGCCCTGGCTTGCGCCTTTGGCCAGATCCAAGCCATTGCCGATACCGTCAGCGATATTGGCGAGCGAACGGGGCGCTATCGCGCCAAAGATCTTGATTCCATTGGCGGCCATGGCGCCGACACCGGCTTCCTGGCCGCTCGTTGCGCCGTTCACGAGGTTTCCGAACAAGCCCAGCTTGCCCAGCAGGTTGCCGGTGACCGTCTTTGGAACGCCTTCTTTCATGAAGGTGTCGATCAGTTTGGAGGCGGGATCCGCGGCGGCATGCAATTCTTTCAGCGCGGATTTTACTTCCGGCATCGAGGTCGAAACGCTGCTCGGCGGCCGGAACGGGGTGTTGATACGATCGAAAGGCGTGCTCATGAGTTCGTTCCCGTTCAGGCGAAATGCACCGGGCTCTGGGCAGGCGCCGTATCTGTTTCGGCGAGCGGGGGCAGCAGCAGCTGTTCAATGCCACGGCTGGCGATCGCGCCAGCCAAAGCGTCCACTTGCTCGCCAAATGCGCCTAGCACGCTAAAGAAACTGTCGGCCGTCCATCCAGTTTCCGAGGGCGTCCACAGCAGGCGCAACACCAGCGCGCGGTCCTTGGGTTGCAAGCCAATGCGGCTTGGGGCAACCATGCCTGGAATCAGGTTGGCGGCGAGTATCGCAAGTAGCAACGAGGCGGAAGGAGTCTCATCGACCGTTCCGAGTTGGCCTGACAGAACCAGTCCCGCTTGCCCGGCCACGGGCTCGACCAGGACATGGGCGCCGCCCTTCGTGCGCAGTGCGAACGCGCCATTGTCGGTGGCGCCCATGGTGATTCCCATGGCGGCTTCCAACTGGGATATCCACTCTATCACCGTGGCAGACGTATCGGATTTCATAGGCCCTCTTCATTGTTGGCAAGACTTGGTAACGAGCACGGGCTTGTGGTTCCGGTGTGCGCCTTACTTGCCGGAGATTGGCCGGGTCGCGCAGGCAGCTGGCGGCCAGGATGGCCACTGGCCCGCGCGGAGGCACCGAGACGAAGAACAGCGCCGCTTGGATCGACCACGGCTCGTCCTCACGATCCACGCCCTAGCTCGGCGTTTCATTTTTCCTATTCAGTAGACGTAGCAGGCTCAATGGAACCGGGAGAACTTCCACCGCTATTCTGAGGACTTTCGGGGGGGAAGGGGCCGCTCCTCTCAATAGGAATGGGCAAATTAGAACCATCATGGTCATCGGGAGAACGTCCACCGCTATTCTGAGGACTTGCGGGGGCGCTGGGGCCGCTCCGCCGAACAGGCCTAAGGTTAATCTCAGAATCATTGGCGGATTGCGGGGGCCGCTTCATCTCATCCTTGAACCGCTCCACGAAAAAGAAATTCGTCGAGCAATTTGCAATGGCGTACATCAACGGACGCACGCTCGGAGGCGTGATACTCGCCAGTGTCGGCCCGATTGCAGCCTGGGAAAGCGCCCCGGCAAGTCCTGCGGCAAATTGATACCACGTGTTCTTTTCACACCAAGCCTTGAAGTCGCAAACGTATTTCTTCTTGACGTCGGTGTATTCCGGGTCCGTCCGCGACCTCAAGGAGATGTCGATCGCGCCGTCTATCACCCCAGCGGCCGCCCCCACTCCGGCGTGAGTGCCTATCACCTGCCAGCCATGGGTCAGTCCGGGTATGCCCAGCAGGGATGCTCGTGGAGCACTGTCAAATAGGCATCTGAAGAATTTGATAGGTTCATTCCATCCCTTATTGGCGTTAGAGTCAGCAGGATACGGCTTACCCGTGGATTCAGCCGCAGCGAGCACCTGTCCCTGATTCGGTTGCTCGTCCGTACTCTTAGCGGCAAGCCTGGGACCGACCGGTTCAAATAAACCCTGCCAGGCCTTCGAACAAATTGACGCCACCAGATTCCCAACCAACGGCCCGGGCAGTTCAGACATGAGATTCCCTGGCGGGAGGCCGTCGTCGGAATGCGAAAACAGCTGGTGGGCTGCATAGAAAGTGCCTGCGCTCAGTCCCACATAGAGCGCCGAACCGAAGAGCCCTGCCGCGACCGCCGGCAAGGTGAGATAACCCCCATCCTTTTTAATCGCCCCATACTTCTTTAAGAAGTTGACACCCGCGAACCAACCGACTGCCAGCGTTCCAGCGTGGATCGTCGCCATAACCCCGTAGGTGAAGTCATCGATTGTGTCTACCTTCGACACCGATGCCATCGCTATGTCCACACCGTGCCTGACTGCTCCGTAGATAAGGCCACCAGTAGCCGCCACGGCCATGTTTTTGACCACGACCTTCGTGGCGTTGGTTGTCCACTGGCCTGCATCGTCCAAGACAGGCGAGTGATTCGTCCTGGTCCACCCCCGCCAAGGAATACACGATTTGATATCGAACATGTTCGTTCTCCTATCGCGATGGCTACAGCCCCGGCTGGAAATCAGTCCCCTGGCCGCCGGGTTCCAGAATCTGGGCCACCGGGCTGAACAACGCGGGGTCGCCCTGCCGCCACATCGACGCCACTTCCGCCATGATGCTCAACTGCATATGCAGACGTTCGGGCGTGGCATCGGCCAGCTTCATGTAGCCGAGCAGCGCCACCACGTCGGAGTGGGGTTTCAGCGCAAGGCATCCTCCGATCGATCCGCCATAGAGCACGAGATTGCTTTGCATCAGGGTACGGATTTCCTTTTCCGGATCATCTGTTCGGAGCAAACCGAGTTCGCAGCAAATCAGAATATCCTCGCGGTCCATGTTGCTTTCATAGACCAGGCTGACAGGAATGTCATTGACCGTGAGGTTGCCCGTCTGCAGGATTTCCGCCGCCCCCTCGGCGCCTACCAGCTCGCAATATCCAGCGATGACTTCGGAGTAATCTCTCTGACTCATTTTTTCCCTCGAACGTAAAGATCCATATAAGCCCGGCCGCCGGGCGGCCGCGTTCAGACGTTTCCCCCCTCGCCGCCGATCCGGTGCCGCATCCGTTCCCGGCCATTGCGCAGGCCACGCAGACTCCGGATGCGGCGCCGGCCGTTGCACGCCAGCGCTAGAACCGCCAGCGCACCTGGAGCGAACCCGTGCTCTGCCGGTTTCCGCCTCCGAACTCACCCGCGTAGCTCAGGCCTGCCGTCACGTTGCGTATGCTCAACAAGTCCGCCCCCAGCTCCAGGCGCGCGGCGTTGCGCGCGATCGGCGGGCCAGCCACGCTGAAGGCCGGCCCCTGGTCGAAGGCCAGCGTGGCCGCGGGGTTGGGATTGCCGTAGGCATGCCGCCAGCCCGCCATTGCGCGCAAGGCAATGGGCCGGCTTGCGGGCTGCCACTGGCCCCGCAAGCCGGCCAGGCTGGCGGTAATGCCCTGCTGACGGGCAGCGCCCGACAGCGCCGCCGATCCGCCCGACTCATTGAAACCGCGCACCCGCAAATCGTTGCGCGCCAGGCCCACGAATGGCTCGAGGGTGACGGCGTCGCCGGACTTCCACGCATAGCCCACCTCGGCGAACAGCTGGGTCGAACTGGCGCGATACGCCGCGGTCAGCTTCTGGTTCAGGCTGCCGTAGCTGACCTGACGCCGCGTGTCGATGTCGTGCCAGGTATAGGCGCCGCCAGCGGTGACATTGAACATGCCCGCTCCCCAGGCATAGCCCTTGCCCGCGTACAGCGCGGCGCTGTAGCTGCCGATCTTGGCGCTGGCGTCCCGCTCGTTCTCGCTGAGCCGCGAATCCGTGTAGCCGAAGGCTCCCCCCAGCCGCCAGCCGCCGCCCACGCCGACATCCCCGCCCAGCGACAGCACCGTGCTGTTCTGGCGGAAATCCGGCGCATTGCCATCGCCGGCGAGCCGCCGCCAATCGCCGCTGAGCTGCACCCACATCGGCACGCCGCTCGTACGCGGCAAGGCGGCCGGCGTCGCGCCGGCAGAGGCCGTGAGAGCGCCCGCGGCCGCCGGCTCGGACAAGTTGCCGCGCAGCGCCGCCAGACCATTCTGCGCAGCCGCCACCGGGCCTGTTCCAGACAGCGTCGACAAGATGCCCGCATGCAGGTCGCCCGAAAGCTGCCCCAGCGCAAAACGCACGCCATCCGGATCATTGCTGAGCATGAGCGCGCGCCAGACCTCATGGCTTTGCGGCAAGGCATCGATGGCGGCCGCCACCGCCGCCTGATTGCCCGTACCAGCCTGACTGGGAAGACTGCGGTCATTGCGCGCCAGCGTCAGCATCACATCATTGCCGTCGCCGCCGGCGGTGTCGACCGAAGCATCCAGAAACAGCAGCGGATTGCGCACGCTTGCAAAGGTCCCCTCCACCGCGCCCGGCCCCTGTTTGGCGATCAGCGTGTACGGGCCGTTGCGCGGCAGCCAGGCGGCGCCATCATTGGGCGACAGGTTCAGATCGAGCGTGCCGCCGGCGATGTCCACGCGGCCCGAAACCTCCAGGCGGCTGTTCGTGGCGGGTGTCGCCGCGACGCGCAACGTGCCGCGGTTGACGTAGTCGCCTGCAATGGCCTGCGCCCCGACCGGGTTGCCGGGCGCGTGCGTCGCGCCGGCCTCGATGGTCGTTCCGCCCAACTGGCCGCCGCCGCTCAGCAACGTGCCTGACTTCGCCAGCAAGCTGCCGCCCAGGCGCGCCCCGTCGCCCAGCAGCAGGCTGCCGCCCGCCAGCGTCATGCGGCCCGTGTACGCGCTGTTATCCGCGTAGAGCGCCAGCCCGCCGCCGCCGCTCTTGACAAGGTCGCCCTGCCCGGACAGATTGCCGCGCAGCCCGAGTTGCGTGCCGCCCGCCACATCCAGACGGCCGGGACCGGACATTTTCACAGGCCGCCACATATCGAAACTGGCGGTGGTGGACAGCGCGCCGCCTGCGAAGTCCAGTCCGCGCCCTTCCGCCCCCAGGCTCGCGTTGCGCGCCACCTGCAGCGTGCCAGCGCGCAGTTCCGTGCCGCCGGCATAGCTGTTGTCTCCCGTCAGCACGACGGTGCCCGCGCCGATCTGCCGCAGCGCGCCGGCGCCGGAGATATTTCCCGCGAACGTCACGGCATCGGCGCGATTGAACGCCAGGACGCCGTTATTGACGACGTCCCCCGCGACCGATCCGGCGCTGCCGCCATCGCCGATCTGCAAGGTCCCCGCCACGATCCGGGTTCCGCCGCTATAGGTGTTCTCGCCTGACAGGATCAAGGTGCCGGGCCCGGCCTTGGTCAGGGTCCGGCCATCCCAGGCGCTGCCGGCGGCGGGGGTCTGGTCGCCCAGCGCCGCGCCGACGGTGAAGGCGTTGTCGGCTTGCGCCAACGTGAACGTGCCGTGGCTCAGGTTGTTGCGCGCGGTCCAACTCAGGCCGTAGGCCGCCAGGTACTGCAGCTGGTCATCGGACTTGCGGGTGTTGACCGTCAGGTAATCCACGCTGCCGCGATAGCCGCCCACCGTCACCGCGCCGAAGTCCCCGTCGATACCGCGGGTCGTCTGGATCAGCACCTCGTTGACATGGCCCTGGCCCGCGATGCCCGAAATATCGAGCGACACGCCATCGCCGAGCTTGACCTGGGCCGCTTGCAAGGCGGGGCTGCTGGCGCCAACGCCCAGCGCGAGCCTGGCGCCAGAGTCCAGGACCAGGCTCTTGGCCAGGGTCAGGGTCGCGGCGGGGCTGACGGCCAGCTTGGCGTTCGCCGCCACGCGGACATCATTGGCCATCGCGGCGGCGCCGCCGTTGCTTCCCTCGGTGAAGCGCAGCGTCCCGTCCGAGACGAGGGTGGGCCCGGCATAGTCCGTCTTGCCGGTCAGCGCCAGCGTGCCGGCGCCCGATTTGGTCAGACTGCCCGCGCCGGCGATGCCACCGTCGTACATCGACTCGGTGGCCTGCTCAATCGTCAAGTTGGCGGTTCCCAGGTCTATCTTCCCACCTGTTCCCGCGAGAGACCTCATGACCAGATCGAAATTGTTGAGATCCAGCATGCCGCCATTAACGCGAAAATCCGTGTTCGCGACGAAAGCGCCCGGCACGCCCGCCTTGAGCGTCCCGCCATTGACCGTGGTGGCGCCCGAATAGGAATTCGGGACATTCAACGTCAATCGCCCCAGGCCGCTCTTCGTCAATCCACCCGGCCCACTCAGAGAGCCGGCGGTCGTGACGTTGAATCCTCGCGTGTCGATAGTTCCGCCCTTGACACCAAGCACGATTTGCCCCGGCTGAAAGCCGGAGAACAGCCGGGCTTGATCGTTCGTCAGGGCAAGCGTGCCGCCGTCAATGTCGACGGATCCATAGCCATTCCGAATCCGCAGGATCTGGCCTGTCTCGACCAGGCCGCCAGGCCCGAGATCCAGGATTCCCGTACGCCCGGTCGGGTCATCCTTGGGACTGCCGCCGATCCATATCTCATCGGTAATGACCCTGCCACCGTCGAAAACCTGCAGTTCTCCCCTTCCGGCCCCTCCAAGGTACAGACGAGAAATCACGCGAAACATCTGAGCGCCTCGCGGAGCCGGCGTCACGTGATCGTTCTTCGAAAGCTCAGCGTTCATATTCCATACCGCGCCCTCTCCGCTCACAAACACCGTGCTGGCAGATCCGGCAGCGCCTACGATGCCGGCCCCGCTCGTGAGCTTCCCGCTTATCCACAGCGAGCCGCCCGATACCTCCGTGGGGCCCGAATAGTAGCTCTGACCGGTAAGCGTCAACGTGCCGGAACCCGTCTTGCGCAGCCCGCCCTCGCCGTTGAAACTCGCCGCGCTGGTAACGGAAAACTCTTGGGTATCGACACTCACGCCCCCGCTCCGGAGCGTGATTGGCGCGGTATTATTGAAGCCGGACAGGAAGTCCCCCTGTTTGCCATTCACCCGCAGAAGGGCGTCATCAAGCTCAATAGAGCCGCTGCCGCCGTTGGCAATCTGCGTCGCCTCGACCATTCCACCGTCTTTGATAATCAACTGTCCGGCACCGACTCCTGATTGCCCTCCGACCTGGATCAACCCCGTCGAGAGCTTGCCGCCATCCGACACCTCCAACTCGCCGTATCCACCATCGCCCACCACAATCCTGTGGGTCCCGGTCGACCATTCTGACCCAGATCCGCTTACCCGCACCGACCCGATGCTGTCCGGCCTCATTCCGAGCCATCCCTCGCCGCTGCTCACCTTGCCCGCGCCGAGAATTTCCAGCTTGCCCGTACCTCCGTCGCCGATATACAGCGCGCCATCGCCCGCATCCCACTGTGCGCCCGCCCCATCCACGGTGACGGTGCCATATGGCTCCTGAATAAATCCCAAGCGCCCTCCGTGGCTAAGCACGAGCCCGCCTTGAGTGATGCGCATGCTGACTTCGCTGCCCCCCCCAACCAGCAACTCCTGCGGGCGAAAATCCCAAATCAGAACCCCGTTTTCTGTGCGCTCAGACAACGGCGTGATGACGCCGCCCTGCACGGTAATCGGCTGCGCCTGAGTCTCTTCCGAGGCAAACAAGGCAAGCGCCGCCGCGGATACGCCAAGAGCGATGGCAAACGGCGGCCGCACGAAAGGAGCGCGCGGCCGCGGCGCGCCAGGCCGCCCGATATCGCAACCTCCTCGCCGGGTCGCGCCTCCATGGCAATGCGTGCGCGCCAATTCCGAGACGGCCACCCACGCGCCAGAGACCTTGTGACGGACAAGCCTGTATATGCGGTTCATGCTGAGATTCCATTGAGGTTCGCGCAGCGGAAACGGCGCTGCATGCCGATTCCTGCATTGAGGACCGCGCAGCGCATTCTGGTTCCATGTAATTCGCGCCAACGCAAGCGCGGCTGCCTCCATGTCCATGGCATGGGCGGCAGCACGCATCCGGCGGAAAATCGCGCGCCCCGCAGCCGCTTCCGGAACCCCAGGTCCCGGATACGCCGAAGTCATGCAGAAATTGCGTGAATGCGTGGCGGCCGTGAACGGCGCCGGATCAACAGATCACAAGCCCGCAGCGCGAGCTTTTGAAGGGAGGAAGCGCACGGCCGCCTGTACGGCCGTGCACCGGATGGTGCGCGCGCCTGGCCCGCGCGATCAGGCGAAGTCGACCGGCGCGATGTCGATTTCGCGGCCCCGCTCGAACGCCATTGCCTGAACTCCGGCTGCCAGCCAGGCCGTCCATTCCAGGGCGGCATGGGTGAATGCATAGAGTCTTTGCGCCAGCGCGGCATCGTCCAGCGCCGCGAGATCCAGCCGAAGTATCAGCATCGCCATGTGGCGCGCTTCATCAAGCGTGAGCGCGCCGCCGGCGACCGAACGCCAGGAAGCATTCGCGGCGAGCAGCGACGGATATATCCGGGCCCGCGCTTTTGGCCCGACGATGCCCAGCTCGGCAGCCAACACCAGAACCTGTTCGTCCTCGTCCGAGAAGAACTGAATGATCAAGGTGGCTGCCTCTATCCGCAGCACAGTCGCCTCCTTCCCGTCAAACAGGGCTGCGTCCACACCCAGGGCATTCGCCACGGCAAGCAGCCTGGCCGGCGACAGTTGACTCATGATGGATTTCCTTTCAGGTCAGGCCACGACCGGCGGACGGCCGGAGCCATGCTTGTGCCTGGCGATCTCCTCATGTGCAAAATTCCGCTGCATCTCCACCACGGCGTCGTGCTGCACAGTCAGGCGGACCTCCTTCCCGTCCGGGGAGAGCGAGATATTGGCCAAGGGCCGCTTGTCCCGGCAAAACTCGCACAGACCGGCGTGCACCTTGCGGATCTCGCCTGGCGCGCCCGAATAGGAAAATACGATGTTGTACGGCAAGTCTCCTTCCTGATGTATATGCCATTCCTTGCGTTTCGACGGGTCGGCGATCTGCAGGTACGCCAGCTTTATGCCGTTTTTCGTCACGGCGATAGTGGGGGAAGTGAGCTTCTCCAGACCATCCAACAGGTTCAGGCTGGCGTCGCGGCGCACGTTTATTACCTCGTGATGGATCGACCCAAAATGAAATTTGTCCACAGCCAGCCGTTCCTCGAATGTCTTCAGGATGCCCTCTCGACGCCCTTCGTACAGACGCTTCATCAGCCCGATGTCATGACTGAAATCAGTCTCGGGGGTATCCGCGTCGAACTGCGCGGCATATGTGTTGAACACGGCCGTGTCCGTCCCGTCCGCCTTCGCACGGGCGATCTGCCTTACGCCTTCCATTTTTTCGGCGAAGGTACTCTGGTCGAACATGGAGAAGTTCTTGTAGCGTTGGTGCGGCAGCCAGCCCGGATGCTTGAACGAAAAGTCACTATTGACGTCTCCGCGGCGGCCAAGATGCGCGAGCGTCAGCGCCTCACCCGAATCTATGCCGATGAACTCATTGCCCACATAGCCCTTGTTGCCGCCGTCGAAGCCGATCGCGTCGCGGTCGGCCAGCAATAGAAGCAGAATCTTGTTGCGCCCCAAGGCCGGCATGGTCAGGTCGACGACGGGCTCACCTGTGAATGCGCGGGTCCTGTCTTCCGATCTTTGCGTATTGCGCACCAGCACGCCGTCCCGCAGGTAGCGCTCGCCTTTTTCCGGCTGGCCCGCGAAGTCCTTGAAACCGAGCACGTCCGTGCTGTCCAGCAGGAGCTTGGGCGTTCCATCATCATAGGCGGCGTGTACGATCTTCTGCTTCTGGCTTCTAATGCCGAGCGCGCTCATCAGCGCGTTGGCCAGCGCTTCCCGCACGGCCGCCTTGTTATGCTCCCTGGCGGATCTGGCGCTGAACCAGCGGTGGATGATACCCAGGGATCTGTCCTTGGGAAGAAAGTACTTGCCGAAGAACTTGTCGGACTCGTAGTAATCCAGCTTGACATAGTGCCATTTATCAAATTTTCCTACGCCGCTCCCTCCGACACGTATCATGACCAGCGCGCTAAGCTGGTCCAGCGCAGCCTTGGCCCCAGGGAGACAGCCGGGGTTCTTCTGGGACTGGCAGGCCTGTCCCACTGCCCGGATGATATTGCTGGCCAAGGCAGCTCTGAAACCGTCCTGTGCGCTTGCATGCTCTCGGATCATTTTCAGGAAAGCGGGGCCGTCCGCAACAGACTCGTACATGCGCGCCACACTCTTCATAAGGTCGGGAAATTTCTTTGATCCAAGCGCTAGGGCAGGCTTGATGAACTCCGCGAGCGTTTCATCGTCGAAGCTGTCTGAGGCGTCCCGCAACCACGCGGCGACAGCGTCGGTGGCAACACGGTGAAACTTGTGCACGGGATCCAGCAGCTTTCTGGTATCCCCTTCGGTCCAGTCGCGCTTGGCGATAAAACCCGGTTGGATACCCTTGCGCTTGTCGCTTAGGATCCGGTAGCCTCCCTCGACCGCGAGGGGTTCGCCGCCGACCTCGCAGGCTCTGTAGCGCACGCCGAATCTGGGCCGCGGCGCTTGCTCGGCCCGCCCCCTGAACCGGCTCAGACCGCAGCAGATGGTCGTGACAAACTCCCGCAAGCGGTTTCGAAAATGCGTCAGCGTGGAGGCTTGATAGCGGTCCGCGCCACCCTTGGCTGGAATGGACATGGTTCTCTGGGATCCTGATTGGGTTGATGGAAAACGGCTAATGCCTGTTCACGCTAGAAGACGCCTTCTAGTGTGAACAGGCCCTAGGCCGGGAAGGTCGCGCGGCACCATTGAGCAAGTTCCGGCATGACGTCTCCGCTAGGCGCGATCGGGCTTACGTTCATGTAGCGCAACAGATCCGTCAGAAAACGCGCCCACGCTCTCACACCTGTCAGGGCACGCGCACGGCTCATGTCCCGGCCATCCACCGGGTACCTCTCGAAAAACTCACCCGCCCAATCATGCGCCGCCTGAAACAGGCATTGCACATGGCTGCTAGTCTTCCGGCCATGATCGCTCCACGTCGCCCCCAGGGTCCCGAAACAGGCATCCACGAGGCTGCTCGTCATTTCCCCGGCCGCATCACCCTTGACGCTGGCACCTAGCGCCTCTTCAAGGAGGAAGTACCGCTGCAGGGCAGCCGCGATCACCTGCCATTGCGGCAGCACATTAAGAAATGCCGGATTTTGCTCGTGAATGTGCAGCAGCAATGTCGCCAGACTGGACTGGATAGCCTCTCGAGTCTGCCCGGCGCGGCGGGTCAGCTCTTGCTGCGCCCAAGCCTCGTCCAGACTCAGGCCATATGCCCGGAGCGCGTTCCGCCCCTTCATCAGCACCGCCATCAAGTCATCGGAAACGGTTCTGGCGTCAAGCGCCAATGTCTTGACCTCGCCCACCTGATCGGGCAACGTCGTATCGAGCGTACTGCGCAACGCTTGCCGGATCATGTAATGAACCCATTCTTCGTCGCCTAATTCGTCGGCTCTTGACAGCGTGATGTTGCCAAATGGAATTTTCCCCAGAAATGACTCACCAACGACAAGAAGATCGAACAATTGAAGAGGCTGCAGAGCGCTTTCAACGGGAAGACCGTCAATCCAGTCCAAGCTCCGTTGGCGGCTGGCCAATTCCGCTTTCACCATCTTCGTAACGGCCTCTCCTGGGGTGTAAGCCAGCATCCACCGCAACATGCCGCTGTCCAGCCGCGCGACAGTCATTTTCATGGCGGCGTCCCCCAGTAGCGCGAGCTGCTCATTCAGAACGGGCGCGATGCGGTCTCTCTTGGCCTCGTCGGATTCACGAGCTTCTGCACCCTCGGGCGCGTCCTTGCGGAGCAGTTCTTCCAACCACTGTGCCATCGCCAGGCCATGGACCTGGTGATCGCGGGAAAACACGCCGGGATGCTTCTCGCGTAATTCGAGCACCATGCCTGGCGCCTCGCGTCTCGCCGACTCGCAGGCGATGGCCGCGCGCACCCAATCCAGGTGGCGGTCGATCCAACTGGGCCGGGCGGATACCCAGGCGCCTTCGCGCTTCCCGTTGAGCGGCACGGCATGGCCGCTCGGTTTGGCGGATGCATATCCCATGTCTGAATCGCTGGTGTTTCGAAATAGGGCGTCGTGCAGCCTGTTCCAGTGCCAGGAAGGGATTTTGGCCAGCGCCAGCCGTGCCGCCCTGAAATTGGAAATGCGCTTGTTCTCGGGTAGTTTCGACAATATTTCGAAGAACCTGCCCTTGAGCGGCCGATTGGTAAGCGGAGATATCGATCGAGCCAGATCCTCCAGCTTGCGGACCATGCGCGGCACCGTCGTGGCCTCGGCATTCAGCTGCGCGATCAGACGCATGATGTGGGATGCGAGTTCCCGCTGCCGCGGGTCCGGCCAGGCTCTTTCGTCCACCTCGATCTCCTGGCCATTCTCGATATCGAGCAGGTCATCTTGGTTCAGTCTGGCAAGATGTACTTTCAGGACCGTTTTGAGCACCTCGTCATCGCTTCCCGGCACTGCCGCGTGCATCCGGCATTGTTCCATGGCGGCCACCGCGTTGCGCAAGGAGACGACGCCCAGGTTCTGGCGGTCCTTTCCCGGCTCGATCGTCAACGCCCCCAACAGGTTGCCGCAAGCCAGGCCAAGCGTCCTTACCCGATCGCGCTGCGCGTACTCGGCCCGCAACGATTTGACGGGTATGACCGCGATCAATAGCTTCCAGAACGCGTCACGCGCGCGCACGCAGTACCCGGCGGGCGGCGTGACACGCCGCGCCGCACTGCCGGGTAGCGGGGAAAACCGGCGCAGATTGCCAACATATCCCAGCGGAGGATGGTGATAGGCAGACTCAAGCCGCAAGGCATCAACGCCTCTCATCAGGACTATCCTCCGCGCCGGATATCACCTCGAGCAACGCCTCCGACCGGTGTTCGCGCACCGTCAGAATGCCGAGGAATCCGCTTATGTCGAATACCTCCAGTACCGCGCCGCGCAAGCCGCACAGGATCAGCCTGCCCTCCTGCTCGCGCAGCCGCTTGGCCAGCACCAGTACGACGCGAAGCCCAGCGCTCGATATGTAGCTCAAGTCGGACAGGTCCAGCACCAGGCTGCCGCCGGCCGGAGGCAGCCGGCAGACCAATTCCGCCTCCAGTTCCGCCGCATTGCCGCTGTTGATGCTGCCTGCGGGGCAGGCCACCAGCGTTTCTCCGTCCAGCTCCGTCAGAAGATCCATGCCATTTCCTCTCGCCGCATATTTCCGACGGCATCGTTGCTATGCGTGACGCCGCGCAAGGAGAAGTTCCGCGCGGATAGCGCCTGGTCTGAACTTTTTTCTGCTTCCCGTCACACAAGCGCATCTTCCTACATGAGAATCCGCGCACCCATGAATGTTTCCCGGACAATTCCCCACTGTCTGGCCCTGGCCTCTGGCGACGGCGCCATGGCAGCGGCAGCCGCGTGGCTGGCCGCCATCAGCGAACAGGAGCGCTGGCCGGTCAGACGCGCCGCCCGTCTTCACCTGGTTCTGGAAGAAGCCCTCACCAATGTGCTCGAGCATGGGCTGCGCAGCCCGCCTCCGCCGCCGATGATCCTGGTGGAGTACGTACCCGGCGAGGCGGGCGTCGTCCTGCGGCTGACGGACAACGGCCGATGCTTCGATCCCAACGCTGCGCCGCTGCGTCCGCTGCCGGCCGATCTGGACACCGCGTTGATAGGCGGCCATGGCATCCGGCTGATGCGCCACTATGCGCGAGCCATGAAGTACCGGCGGCGGGGCGAGCTAAATGAATTGACGCTCTTCATGGAATGAACCGCCGGCCGCGCCGGAACCGCTGCGGCCCAACAGTCACCCACTGGCCATGACGACTATCAGCCTTTCCCCAACGCTTGCGCCCGCCCGCCCGATCGACACCGTGATCGGCAGCGGGACGCCGCGGCACAACCTTGCCTGCCCGCGCCAGCGCCTGAACCGCGGCGAGCGGCGTTGATGATCCCGTTGCGGCTGTCCTCTCTGCATGGCAAGTTCTTCATGCTGGTGGTCAGCGTGTTGCTGGGACTGGCCGCCACGATGATGCTGGTCACGCGGTTTACGGTCACGCGCAGCATAGCGGCTTCCGAACGGCACGCCGTCAACAATGTCATGGAGCTGTTGCGGCGCGATCTCGACCTCCGCTGGGCAGCGCTATTGTCCGAGAAGATCGAGATCGTTGGCAGCGGCAAACAGCAGTTGCGTCATATGGGCCAGACGCTGCTGGGCGTGATCGCGGGCTATGCGGACCTCGCCAGCCGGGGCGTGGTCGGCGATGGCGCCGCCCGCGGGCTGGCGCGCGCCTGGATCAACCAGCACAGCCCGCGCGGCGCCTACGATATCTATGTATACGACGAGAAGCTGCAGGTCCTCGCCGCGAACCGGCGCGACCTGATAGACCGCGATCTGTCCGGCCTTACCGATATCAAGGGGGGACCGCTGAACGCGGCCACGGCTGACGCCGCTCTCGGCCGCCCGCCCGAATTCGCGCTGTATCACTGGCCCGACGGCGGGCAGCGCGATGAAGATGCGCGCTATGCCTACTTTGCCTACTTTCCGCACTGGAACTGGGTCATGGTGATCGACGACAGCGCCCGGACCGTGCTGGAGCGGGCCGCGTTGCGGCGTCAACAGATGGAGCAATCCCTGCGCGATACCCTGGCGCGGCTCACGCTGGCGCGCTCCGGCTTCGTCATGATCCTGGACGAACAGGGACGCCCCATCGTCCCCCCGCCCGCCCGGCTGGCCGGGATGCTCGACACCGTTGACCAGAGCACCAACCGCTCTTTGGCGGCATTGCTCAAGACCGCCGCCGCGCACGGCTCGCCCAGTTCGGTGCCGTTTGCCAATAGCGCCGGCGCCTGGCTGGTGGAGCGCTCCTATTTCGCGCCGCTGGCGTGGACGCTGGTCGGCGTGGTGCCGCAGGCGGATCTCGCCGCCCCCGCCCAACGCGTCCTGCAGAGCCAGGCCTGGATCCTGGCCGCGGCGCTGGTGGTGGCCATGGCGCTGGCATGGCTGTTGGCGGCGCGGTTGGCGCGGCCGCTGCATCAGCTGGCGCGCTACGCGCTGGAATTTTCGCGGCAGGATCTGAGCCGTCCCGCGCCGCCGCCGGCGGAAATCCGCAATCTGCCCTTGCGGCGCCGCGACGAAACCGGACGCCTGGCGGCAGCGTTCCTGCAGATGGCGGACAGGCTGACGCTCAACGTGCGCCGCCTGCTCGAGCAGACCAGCGCACGCGAGCGGATGGAAAACGAGTTGCTTATTGCGCGCGACATTCAGCTGGGCCTGCTGCCGCTCCCCCTGCCCGACGCCATGCGCGGCCGGATCGACCTGCATGCGTTGATGGTGCCCGCCAAGGAGGTTGGCGGAGACTTGTACGACTACTTCGCCATGCGCGACGGCCGGTTGTGCATCGCGATCGGCGACGTGTCCGACAAGGGCATTCCCGCCGCCCTGTTCATGGCCGTCACCCGGACCCTGATACGTACGGTGGCCGAGGACGAGGACGATCCGGCGCGGATCGTCGCCAAGGTCAACGAAAAACTGGCCGAGAACAATCGCAGACTGATGTTCGTGACGCTGATGCTCGCGACGATAGACCCGGCGAGCCGCCTTGTCAGATGGGTCAGCGCCGGCCATCCGCCCAGCATCCACTGCGCCAGCGGAACGCAGGCCCGGGCGCTGTCCGGCCGCAGCGGACCGGCCTGTGGCGTCCAGGGCGGCTTGCGATACCGCAGCTTCTCCACGCAGCTGCGCGCCGGCGACGTGCTGCTCGGATATACGGACGGCGTCACCGAAGCCATGGCCCCCGACAGCCGCCAGTATGGCGAATCGCGGCTGTTCGCGTGCCTGGACCGGCTGGGTCCGATCGATTGCGCCCCCCTGCTCGAAGGGATATTGGCGGACGTCAAGGCGCACGCGGCCGGGGCCGAACAATCCGACGACATCACGTTGATCGCCGTGAGGATTCCATGAAGGCCATGATTGCGCTGATGCTCACCGCAAGCCTGCTGATGCCCGGCGTCGCCCGCTCAGGCAACGATCCCGCACGCAGCGCGGCGACGGCGGCGGAGGCCGCTGTTCAGCAGGCCGTAGCCGCACCTCAGGCCCGGCCCGACGGACGGCGCTGGCGTATCGGCTACGTGCAAAGCGGCGACTACAGCGAGTATCCGCAAACCCTCATCGCCATCGTGCAAGGTCTGCAACGGCTGGGGTGGCTGCGCATCGGCGCGATTCCTCCAGACCTGGACGGCCGCGCCACCTGGGCCTATATCGCGGCGCAGGCGCGCAGCGATACGCTCGAATTCGTCGAGGACGCCTACTGGCAACCCGGCAATTTCGATCCCGGCGCTCGGCCCGCGCTGCGAGCGTCCTTGAACGCGCGCCTGACGGAATCCGGCGACATCGACCTGATGATCGCGATGGGAACCTGGGCCGGACAGGACATCGCGGGCCTCGGCCCGCCGGTGCCGACGGTGGTCGCCTCCGTCAGCGATCCCGTCCGCGCAGGTATCGTCGTCAGCGCCGAAGACAGCGGGCGAGACAATCTGCATGCCCGCGTCCAACCCCGGCGCTATGAACAGCAGCTACGCCTGTTCCACGACATCGTGCCCTTCCACAGCTTGGGCGTGGTGTACGAAGACACGGCGGAAGGCCGGACCTATGCCGCGCTGGACGCGCTCGAATCGGTGGCTCGCGAGCGCGACTTTCGCGTGGTGCCGTGCCTGGCGCGCACCAGCGGGGTCAATCAGGAGCGTGCCGAACTCAGTGTGCTGACCTGCTATAAACGCCTGGCGGCCACGGCGGGCGCCATCTATGTCACCGCCAGCGCAGGCCTGACCGCCCAGGCTACCCATCGCGTCGCCGCCCTGCTACGCCAACACCACAAGCCCAGCTTCGCCATGTTGGGCGCGGAGGGTGTGCGCAACGGATTGCTGATGAGTATGGCGCGCGCCGACTATGCCGCAATCGGCGGTTTCCATGCCGCCACGATCAGCCGCATTCTGCATGGCGAACGGCCGCGCCAGATCAGCCAGATCTGGAGCGATCCTGCGCGCATTGCCGTGAACTTCAAGACCATGAGGCTGATCGGATTCGATCCGCCCATGAGCATCCTGATTGCGGCCGACGACATTTTTGAAACCGAAGACGAACCGCCGCAACAAAGCACAGGTCCGCCCCCTGGTTTCGGCCAACCCGCCATGGCGTCCGGCGCAATGCGCGCCCCATCGAAATAATTTTCTAAACATTACCAATAATCACAATTCATTATGAGGCGCAATGTTTCGATTAATTTTTCTATCGCTAATCCTTTCCTAATGTAAATTAGCACCACAACAAAATGTGCTTTCTTTATGCATCATTAACGACGAATCGGCGCAAACCGATGGGGGCGTCGCAATGAATCCGCATGCTGTTGGCGACACGCGCATGCGCGTGCTACTTGCCGAAGACCACCAGCTGGTGCGCGAAGGCGTCAAACTCCTCTTGTCCCAGTCGCTGCCTGCCCTGCACCTGCGGATCGTCGCCGAAACCGGCTGCGGCGACGGCATTCTGTCGCTGCTCTCGCAGCAGCCAATCGACCTGCTCCTGATGGACCTGGGCATGCCACGTATCACCGGCTCTTCCTGGATCCGGCTGCTGCGGGGTCAGTATCCCCGCCTGCGTATCGTCGTGATGACCGCCAATTGCGACGACAAGACCCGCCAGGCGGTGCTCACCAGCGGCGCGGACGCATTCCTGCTCAAACACGGCAATTCCCAGGTGCTCGTGGACACGCTGGTCGGGATCTCTCAGCAGTTAGCTTTCTCGCAATCTGCCGACGCCAGGCCACCCGGCGCTTCCAAGCCCCTTCCAGCGCCCGCCGAGTCGCTCACCTTGCGCGAACAGCAGATCCTGGCACTGATCTCGCAGGGCGCTACCTGTCATGAAATGGCGACACGGCTTTACATTAGTCCGCTGACCGTGCGTAAACATCGGGAAAACCTGATGCGGAAACTGGACGTGCACAATACCGCCGAGCTGGTTTCCTACGCCTTGCGTCTGGGCCTCGGTTGATGTTTGCATTTTCCGTTCCGTATCCGGCGCGCCACGCCGGTTCTGATACGCGCGGCGCCTGCTAGGGGTTTGCCTGTAGCAGGCCTAAAAATACGACAATCGTCGTATATATGGCGTGCGTTGCACTTTGTACATTTTCTTTCGACGAGCTTGCAAAGAAATGTATGAATGCAACGCGACGGCCAATGATTGCCGGTCAGTCCACACAGCAGGGCATTCGATACTCCGCTCCCATTCTTGCATGGCCGATCGCCGCTCAGGCATTGGACATGGCTCGTACGCCTCAGGGCGTTCACAGGGGGGCGACGGTTAGCCCGGCACCGCAACAAAGCCAGGGCATCCACAGGACCCGAATGCCATGCAGACTCTGTTGCCCCACCAGGCTCAATCCACAGTAGAACAACACGGCCGCCCATCCGCCGGAGAATGGCCGGAACATGACAGGAACCGAATATTCGACGAACTGGTATATCAGCATCGCGACCGCCTGCAGCGTTTCGTCAACCGGCGTATCGGCAACGAGACCGAGGCCGCCGACATCGCGCAGCAGGCGTTCATCGAGGCGTCCTGTGCCTACTCGGATTTTCGAGGTGATTCCAAGTTGTCGACCTGGCTATACGGCATCGCCATGAATCTGATCCGCAACCACCTTTCGCGAGCGCCGGAGCAACGCTACTGTTTCGTGGACGAGGCCACGCTGGCCGACCATCCCTGCGTTGCCCCCACGCCGCAACAGTCGATGGAGGAACGCGAGATCATGCAGGCACTGTCACGCAGCCTGGAACGATTACCCAGCGCCATGCGCGAGATTCTGCATCTGGCCGGCCTGGAGAATCTTTCCTATGAGGAGATCGCGGCAACGCTGGGCGTACCCATGGGCACCGTGCGCAGCCGCCTGTCCCGCGCGCGCGCCGCGTTGAGGCAACACATGGAGGCACAGGGCGTAGTCCTGGCGTTCTGAGTCAGCGCCGCGGCGCAAGCCGCGGCGCTGACTCACGCGCCGCCGAGCCAGGACGCGTTCCGATCGCTGGCTCCCTCGCGCGGCGCGGGCGCGGCCCCGCCGGGCGAGGATGGCGGCGACGTCCGGCGCAGCGCGTTTGGCGCCTCGGGCACGGGGATGGCCAAGGCCGGAGAATTACGCGACGGCATCGGCGCCGGCGCAGGCGGTTTGACGATGCGCAACAGCACTTCTCCCTCCAGGGACTGCCCCCCGGTATCACCCTGCCAGGGGGATGAAATCGCCGTGCCCAGATAAACATTGCGCGCCACGACAAGCCTGTCCTGCTCCGCCACCACCTGTCCGTTGACGGCCACCAGCCGCGGCCGAATCAGGAACAACCGCGAACGCCGCTGGGTCGTCTTGGACTTGCTTGAAAACAGCGCTCCCAGCAGCGGAATGTCCCCAAGAATCGGCACCTTGTCGGTCAGTTCCTTGTTCTGGGTGGAGTTGTAGCCGCCAATCAGCAGCGTCTGCTGGTCTCCCACTACCGCCAGCGTGCTGATGTTGCTCTTGCGCACTGTCGGCAGCCCCTCGACCTTCACTTCATCCTGGATGCTGCCGTCCTCGATATCCACCGTCAGTTCCACCTGCCGGCCCTGCGCGCCATTGATGTAGCGCGGCGTCACGCGCAGCGACGTGCCGACGGTCACGGGCGTGACGGTTGCAACCCGTTCGCCGCGCGTCTGGATGTAGAACGTCTCGGACAGATCGATCATCGCGCCGAGATTGTCGGCGGTGAAAATCGACGGCTGCGACAATATGTTGGCCGCTCCGCGGCTCTGCAGCGCACGCACGCGGGCCACCAGCGACGAGCCGAGGCTGATGCCCAGCGTGCCGGGCGTCAGCTTCGCGGCGCCATCCAGGGGCATGCCGCCGGAGGGCGAAAGCGCCAAGTCGCCATACCCCAGAGTCGCCCTGCCGACGTTGCCGCCCCAGGTCACGCCCAGTTCATCAATGGCCTCTGAGTTCACGTCGACGATCATGGCCTCGATTTCGACCAGCGTGCTGGGCACGTCCAGTTGCTCGATCAGTTGGCGATAGATGGGAATCCGGTCCGGGATGTCCTGCACCACGATGGCGTTGAGCCGCGTATCGGCCTGGATCGACGCCTCGCGGGAACGTTGGCCGCGCACGGCCGGTCCCGCTCCCCCGGACGCCGCATCCGGCATCGCAGCCCGCGCAGCGTCGGGGGGATGGTCGCGCAACGGCGCAGCAATGTCGGCCAGGGCCTGATTGGCAATGCCCGTTCCCTGGATCAGGTTGCGCAGCACCGAAGCCAGGCCCGGCGTGGACACCTGCTGGTTGCGGTAGCTGATGACGCGATCGTTCACGGAGGCGTGCTTCAGGCGGAAAATGGCGACCTGCTGTCCGCCCGCCCCCATCGGCAGCGCGGCGACGGTCCGTTCCACCAGATCCACATAGCCCGGCGGGCCCGACACCAGCGCAATGCCTTGGTCGGGCAATTCGCCCCAGCCAAAGCGCGCATCCAGCACGCCCAGCTGGGTCAGCGCCTGGCGCAGGCTGGTGATGGACCCGCCCATCGCGCTGATCGTGCGCGTGGCCATGTCGCTGGAGCGGCTGACGAACAATGTACCGGCATAGACGAACCAGTTGAATCCATACACGCCGCCCAGCTTGTCCATGAAATCGGACGGATTGGACGCGTTGAACTTGCCGCGCACGCTTCCCTGCACGCCCGGCGTCATCTGCAACGCCAGGCTGAAACCACCCGCGAACTCCCGCAACACGTCCTGCACGCTCTCACCGTTGGCGTAGTAGCTGTAGGTGGCGTTAGGCCAGGTCGGCGCCGCTGCCGCGGCCCAAGGCAACAGCATCGCGGCCAGCGCCACCAGCGGCTTGCGCCTCACGATGCCGCTCCCGATGCCGCGATCTCCCGCCAAACCGCCAGTGCATTCACGAAACCGCCCAGGGTCTCTGGAAACTGGCCGACCGCGAATCCCGGCCTCAGCATCTGCTGCAACAGCAGATTTTCCTCATGCCGGTCCATGGCAAGCGTGGCCGCATGGCGGCCCAGCATGCCAAACGCCAGTGTGCCGCAATGCAGCAGCAGCGCCTCCCGCTCGCCGCGATGCCGAGGCAGGCCGCAGAGCCGCGCCAGCAAGGCGACCCAGCCTTGCGCCGACGGCACGACATGAATGCGATAAGCGTCGTCCACCAGCAACGTGGCGCCGCCGCCAGCGCGCCGGGCGCTGTCAGGCAGCCCATAAACGCGCATGCAATGTTCCACAACGGGATGATTCATGATCTTTCCTGATTGCCGGATCCCTGCTGATCGAGCTGCCGCAGCAGCCGCAGCAGCTCGGCCGTGGGCACGATCAGATCCGCGGGTATGTATTGATCGACCTGTCCCTGCGCCATCAGCGCGCGCGCCAGGGGCACATTCTGCATGACCGGGATTCCCTCCTCCCGGGCGGCCTTGACCATCGCCGCCGCCAAGGCGCCTTCCCCCTTGGCCAGGACCACGGGTAGCGGCACCTTGCCCTCTTCATAGAACAGGGCGATCGCCAGGTGAGTCGGGTTGGTGACCACCACGGAGGCCTTGCGGGTGTTGTTCACCGCGCCGTTCATCGCCATTTCCTGATGCAGGTGCTTACGCGCATGCTTGATGTGCGGGTCGCCCTCCATCTCCTTGTACTCCTGCTTGACCTCTTCCTTGGACATCATCAGGCCCTTGCGGTACTGCATCCGCTGCCATCCCAGGTCGGCCAGCGCGATCACGAAGTACGCCACGGCGACATTGACCACGAGCGTCCTCATCATGTCTCCGACCGCCATGCCCATGCCGGCCAGCCCGCTGTGAGGCACTTTCATCAATACCGGCAATGCGTCCCGGATCACCTGAACCACCAGGACCGACAGAAAGGCGATCTTCGCGGCCGACTTGAGAAACTCCACCAGATTCTTCTTGGAGAAAATGTTCTTCAGGTTGGCCATGACGTTCAGCTTCTTGGCGGAAGGCAGCAGCTTCGGAAACGCCAGCACCAGCCCAACCTGGATCGCGTCGGCGAATATGCCCGCGCCCAGCACGATCGCCAGATAAGGCAGCACCATGCCCACCAGTTCGCGCAACATCGTATCCATCACCAGCCCCAGCACCGAGGCGAACGGCATGCCGGCGAATCCGGCCGGCGCCAGGATGAGCTTGCCGAGCTTCTCGACAATAGACGAGGCATTGGACAGCGTGTAGCCCAACAACGCCAGGATCAGCACGGTCTGGGTGAAGTCCTTGCTGTAGGCGACATCGCCCTTCTTCCTGGAATCTCGCAGCCGCTTCTGGCTGGGGGGTTCAGTCTTCTCCCCACTCATGGCTGCGCCCACTCGCGCCGCAGGAACGGCAGCACATCGGCGATATCGGCCACGCTTTCCCAGGCATAGCCGAACAGCGTCTGCAGATAGAGCAGCAGGACAAGAACGGCCAGCGCGCTTTTGATCGGCATTGCCAGGAAAAACACCTGCAGCTGCGGCGCAAAGCGGCTGACCAAGGCCAGCCCCAACTCCGACAGGAACATGGCTACCACGGCCGGCGCCGCGTAGAGCAAGGTCACGCGCATCAGTTTGTCGAGCAGGTCCAGCATCCTGGGAACGGAATCGGCGCGCAGCGATGGCCACCACGACCAGATGTCCCACAGCAAGAAGCTGTCGGCGATCAGTCCCATCAGCAGGAACATGCCGCCGCTGCTCAGGAAGAAGACGACGAAGGCCTGATTGAACAGTATTCCCATCGGCGACGAGTCGTTGCCGGTGCCGGGGTTGATCGTCGCGGCCAGGCTCGCGCCGCGCTGGTTGTCGATGATGAAGCCGGCCGCCTCGAATATCCAGAACGGCAACGCCACGATGAATCCCATCACCATGCCCACGAAGGCCTCCTTGAGCACGATCAGCAGCGCGTCGAGGGCGCTGCCCTTCCAGCTGGCATAGTCTGCCGCCAGGACCGGCACCAGCACGAAACCCATGGCGGCGCAGATCGCATAGCGCAACATGCCCGGCAGCACGCCACGATGGAACAGGGGCAGCATCATGCACAGGGCAAGTATGCGCGGTTGTGTCATGGCCAACGTCCCCAACAGAATCTTCGCCTCTTCGTAGGTAACGCCGGCGGCCATCTGGTTCCTCCCGCGGCTAGCGGATCTGGTGAAACACGCTGAACACCGCGACCGTGTAGTTGTAGAGCTCCGTGCCCACCCAGCGCGCGGACAGCAGGATCACCGCGAACACCACGATCATCTTGATGGCGAAAGACAGCGTCTGTTCCTGGATTTGGGTCAGCGCCTGGAAAAGCGAGAACAGGGTGCCGATGATGGCCGCCGCGGCGATGGGCGGCAGCGACAGCCACAGGGTCAGGTACAAGGCCTGGCTCATGTACGCGACGATATCGCTGGTGCTCAAGTTGCGCTCCTAGACATAGGACAGGACCAGGCCCTGAATCAGCCGGCTCCAGCCATCGACCATGACGAACAGGAACAGCTTGAGCGGCATCGATATCGTCACCGGCGATACCATCATCATCCCCATGGCCATCAGAATGTTGGACACGATGAGGTCGATGATGATGAAGGGCAGGTAGAGCAGGAATCCCACCTGGAAGGCGACGGTCAGTTCCGACAGCAGGAACGCCGGAACCAGGACAATGAAATCCCCTTCCCGCAGGCCCGCGGCCTGTTCCGCCCCCCATAGCTGCCGGGCCGTCCGGACAAAGAAATCACGCTGTTCCGGCTGGCTGTGCTTCAGCATGAAGCCGCGCATCGGCTCGGCCGCGCGGTCCATCGTCTGCAAGAAGGCCGTGAGCTTGTTCTTTTCCTGCTCCTGTGGCGTCTCGGCGGCGACGGCCCGCAGATCGGACGAGATCTGATAGCCCACGGGCGCCATGACATACACCGAGAGTATCAATGCCATGCCATACAGGGCCATATTGGGCGGCGCCTGCTGCACGCCCAGCGCGTTGCGCAGCAGCATCAGCACGACGCTGATCTTGACGAACGACGTCGTCATGACCACGGCCACGGGCAGCAATGCCAGCGCCGACAGGGCCAGCGCCAGGCTGACGGGATCGTAGTCGCTCATGGCCGCCGCGCCAGCACATTGCGCAGCTGCACGCCGACGTGCCCATCGATGTCCACCAGGTCTCCGGTCGCGATTTCCTTGCCGTTCGCCCGCACCCGTACCCCGCCCTCGACCAGCGGCCGGTCCAGCGGGAAGACCTCCCCCGGCACCAGCGTGCGCAGCGCGCCAAGCGGAATCAGCCGCTCGCCCAGATCGAAACTGAGCCGGACGGGCACGTCCTCGAACGAAACCGCCTGGTCGTCACGATCCGCAGCCTGTAGTGCCTCGTCATCGGCTGGCGTTGCGTCCAGGACGTCGCCGCCAGGACTCGCTTCGGTATCCGCTTGCATGGGTTTTCTCCAGGGTTGGGTGATGATCAACGCACCGTTTTCCTCGCGTGCGCGCAGGGTTGCGCCACCGTCCAGTGTCAACCACAATTCGCCGCCGGCATCGACGCAGTGCTCATCCAGCAACACCACGTCACGCGGCGCCAGGCTGCGCAATTGCGCCTCGGACAACGTGCAGGCGCCGATCACGGCGCGCACCCGCAGGGGCACGTCCTCGACCTGCCTGACGGGCGCGGGCGCGGACCGACGGCCAAGCAGGCCGGCCAGCAGCATCAGCCCCAGCGTGTCACAGGACAAGCAGCCAAACGCGGTTACGCCGGACGGCACGCTGCGCAACGTCAGCATCCATTCGTGTTCGAACGGCGCAGGCTGAACGCCATCCATGGTCAGTTCCATGACCTGGGCGGGGCCGTTGCCCGTCAGTTGCAGCGCCTCCAGGCCCTCGTCCAGCAGGGCCTGGACGGCGGCGCCATGCAAAGGCGGCGGCAGATCGTCCAGTTCGAGATCCGGCATGCGCGCCGCCAGCCAGGCCTTCACGCTCGAAGTGGGCAGGCTCAGACGCAAGCGCGCGCCCGCCCATTCGACCAAGGCGCTGCTGTCGGCCGCCATCCGCACGGCGGGGTCCAGCAACGTCGAGAATTGCAGCTCCCAGCGTCCCTGGCCGCTATTCTGGTCGGGCGCCGCGGTCAGCGCCAGTTCGACGCGGGCGCCATGACGGGCGATCTGCGAACAAGCTTGCGCCACGTGCGCCTCAAGACGCCTGGCGGCAACCCGTTCCACCCGGGGAGCTTGGTCGATGTTCATGGCAATCGCACGTCAGGCATGCCCGCCAGCCCGCCAATAGCCCGGATGCAGATCGACGCCCTTGCCATCCAGCACACATATCAAGCAATCCCGCCCCAGGCTGGCCGCCAGCGCCTCGGCCAGCCTGGGCGCGAGCGAGGCGGCGCGCGCCTGCGCCTGGGAAGACTCGCAGCCAAAGGTCGCGGTCAACACCCCGCCCTCCTCGAACACCGACACGGTCACGCCCTCCATGAACTCGTCCGCCAGATCCATGCGCACCGTGCGCGGGCCGGCGCTATCCTGGTCCGAAACCAGCAGATGCTTGACCGTCTGCCTCACCTCCCGATCCAGATCGGCCCTTGCGGCGGGCGCCGGCGGCACGCTGGCGCCTCCCAGCAACGCGAACGGCGACCCCAGCGGCATGGATGCCGGCGCGGCCTGCGCCGGCGTCTCGGCCAATGCGCGCTCGAACGCCCCCTGGTCCTCCTGGCGGGCCTGCCGGCGGCTATCCGGGCCGGCGCCCGCCCCATGGTCCTTTCCCAGCCCCTGGCGCGCGAAGCCAAATGCAAGATCCACCGGCCGGTCGTTGTTCATGTCGGGTCCTCCATGGCATCGTCCCACTCCCGCGGACGCCAGGCGGCGCTCGCGGCTTCCTCCGACTCCGCATCCTCCTTGTTTTCCAGTTCCTTGAGCGCATCCGCGGCATATACGCCGACCAGGTCCACGAACTTGTCCCGCTGCCGGATCACGGCCTGATGCGCCCGCCGCGCCTGCGCCAGCTCCAATGCCGCCTCGGTCTCGCGCTCCCCGGCGGACTCCCGCTTCCGGTCGCACTGTTGCTCGCCATCGCGCATCACCGCCACTCGCTGCAGCACGTTATCGATCTCTCGCACCCGCACCAGACGGCTGCACAGATCACCGTACATACTGCGCTCCTCCTCTCGCGACCGTTCACGCAACCGCGCCAATTCTTCCTGCGCATCACGGTGCGCGCGCGCCGCGGCGCTCATGCGCTGGCGCTCGCGGCTGACGCGCAGTGCGGCCTGCCCCTCCCGGAACTGCTTGATCGTCAGCAGCTGCCTCAGCATGCGCATGGTTAGCCCGCGATCCGTTGCATGCCCGCCAGGGCCTGCGCCAGTGTGGAGCGCTCGTCCGTGCCTTGCCGCAGAAATCCGCGGATCGCTTCGTACTTTTCCAGCGCCTCGTCGGTGGAGGCATCGGAACCCGGCTTGTACTCGCCGATCTTCACCAGCAACTCCACTTCCTGGTATTTCGCCATGAGCTCGCGGATCGCACCCGCGGCGCTCTTGTGGTCCGTGCCGACGACGGCATTCATGACCCGGCTGGCGGAAGCCAGCACGTCGATGGCCGGATAGTGATTGCCCGCCGCCAGCTTGCGCGACAGCACGATATGCCCGTCCAGGATGGAGCGGGTCTCGTCGGCAACCGGCTCGGTCATGTCGTCGCCCTCCACCAGCACGGTATAGAGCGCCGTGATGGATCCCTTGTCGTTCATCCCGACCCGCTCCATCAGCTTGGGCAGCGTGGCGAAGACCGACGGCGGATAGCCGCGACGCGTGGGCGGCTCGCCCGCCGCCAACCCGATCTCGCGCTGCGCGCGGGCAAAGCGCGTCACGGAATCCATCAAAAACAGCACCTTCTTGCCCTGGTCGCGGAAATACTCGGCAATGGCGGTGGCCACATAGGCCGCCTTGGAACGTTCCATGGACGACCTGTCGCTGGTGGCGCAGACGATCACGCTGCGCCGTCTGCCTTCCTCGCCCAGCTCATGTTCCAGGAACTCCCGGACCTCGCGGCCGCGCTCGCCGATCAGCGCCACCACCGTCACGTCCACGGCCGCGCCCTTGACCAGCATCCCCATCAACGTGGACTTGCCCCCGCCGGCCGCGGCGAAAATGCCCAGCCGCTGGCCTTCGCCGCAAGTCAGCAGGCCGTCGAGCGCGCGCACGCCCAGTTCCAGGGGCTCGGCGATAATGCGGCGCAACAGCGGATCCGGCGCCTCGGCGAACACCGGATAGAACTTGGTCGCTTCCAGCGGGCCCCGGCTCGCCGCGTCCAGCGGCCTGCCCAGGCCATCGAGTACTCGGCCCAACAGCCCCGGCCCGACCGGCACCATGTGCGATCGCCCTGTAGGCAGCACTTCGGTCGCCGAGGAGATGCCATGCATGTCGCCCACCGGCGTCAGCAGCGCGGCATCCTTCACGAAGCCTACGACCTCGCCCTTCATCTCGAAGTCCTCGCCCGGATTGCGCAACACGCAGACCTCGCCGATCTTGACCGCGGGCACCACCGCCTTGATGATGGTCCCGATCACCTGCACGACACGCCCCTTGACCTGCAGCATCGGCGTGTCCTGCAGCGCAAGCTCCATCATTTCGGCGATATAGCTGAATTCGCGCATGGCCGTCCCGTCAGATCCTGCTGCCCAGCACACGGTCGAACGCCTTGCGCATCGCCGCGAGCTGGCTCTCCATGCTGGCCTCGACCAGCCCGATATCGCTTTCCACGATGCAGGCCCCGCGTTCCAGCCGCGCATCGTCCACCACATCCACGCAGCCCATACGAGGAAAATCGGCCAGCCAGTCATTGAGCCGGGCCTGCGCCGCGCCCACATCGTCCGGGTGCAGCCGCAGCGTGACCTGCTTCTGGTTGCGCACCACGGACAGCGCGCCGCGCACCACCATCTCGACCTGGTCGCGGCTGTCATATCCGGCGATCAGTTTTCGCATCGATTGCATGACCAGATCGATGATCGATGCTTCCACGCCAGCGAAGTACGTGATCGTGCGGCCGACGGCTTCCAGCATGCGTTCGGCCGCCTCGGCCTGTGCCTGCGCACGCCCTTCTGCATGGCCTCGTTCACGCTCGGCCTCGAACGCCGCCTGCGCGCCCGCGACGATATCGTCGGCGCGGCGCCGCGCCGCCTCGACCAGCGCCTGCGCGTCGCCCAGGGCTTCCAGTTCCCCGGCGCGCACGATCCGCGCGCCGGGATCGATACGGCCGGGCAGCGAGCGCGGCGTCAGCGCGGAGTGGGAAATGAGGAAAGCCATACCGGATCCGTCTTTTCCACGATGCTCAAGCTCAGCGCCAGCGCCTCTCCGGGGGAAACCGGGGCCGTCGTCCCTTCAATTTGCGGCAGTTTCAGTTCGACACGGCGCACCACCGATTCGCCCGCCGGCGACAGCGCCGCCAGCAGCGCGCGGCAACCCACGCTTTCCACCGTTTTCCGGGCCGACTCAGGATTCCATTCCCCGTCCTCCGGCAGTCCCGGATGCAAGGTCTCGGCCTGCCGCGCGAACGCCAGCAGTTCCATGCCCAGCTCGCGCTCCAGCACCCGCACTTGCGGTCCGGCGATGGCGCTCCGCAACCGGCGTCCACAGAGTACGGCGCCGGCCCGTAGCGCCACCGCCTCCAAGGCTTCGGACGGCAACAGCGCCAGGATCGACTCGCGCATGCGCATATTCAATACCGGCTCCGCGGCTGCCCCCAACTGCCCCAGGATCTGTTTCGACCACAGCCGGTGTAGCGCCGCACGCGCCTTGGGCCTGGTTTCCAGTGCCAACAAATTGGCCGAGGAGCCAAAGGCGGCCCGGCGGGACGGGTGCAGCGTCTGGCTGGGAAATTGGTTGAATTCCAGCACCCGTCGATCGAAGGGCGGCAAGGTCGCGATCATGGACTGTCAGCTCCGTCAGCGGCGGGTTTGCGCCGCAGCAGGCGGCCGGCCTTGTCGCGCCAGGCTGCCGGCATGCGCCGCCAGAAGAGCCTGCCGGCCAGCCCGCACAGCGCGGCCAGCAGCACCGCCGCCAACCCCGCCAGGGCCCATACCCTCGGGATCGAATCGGACTCGCCCCGCGAACCTGCGGCGGGCGCGGCCTCGCCGGGCGCTCCACCCGTCGCGTGGGCCGGCTGCGCATTGATCAGCGCGACGGAAACCCTGTCCTCGGCCAGGCCTGGAATGGCATGCGTGACCAGCCGGCGGATCTGCGGCAGGAGCGCATCCAGCGAGTAGCCAGGCTGATTCTTGATGAATACGGCCGCCGTGGACGGCGTCGCTTCCTCGCCCACCCCGCCGCGCTCCGGCAGCACCACATGCACGCGCGCGATGATCACGCCGTCCATCTGGGTGAGCGTATTCGCCAGTTCCTGGGACAGCGCATAGATATAGCGCGCCCGCTCTTCGAGCGGCGAGGAAACCAGGCCTTCCTTGCGAAAAATCTGCCCCATGCCGTCGTAGCGGTCGCGCGGCAGGCCTCTGGCCTTGAGCACGTTAAGCGCCTGCGCGAACTCCGCCGTGCGCACGCTAACCGCGACGCCGGCCTTGGACGCTGTCTTGGCGGCGTCGATACCGGCATCCAGCAGCACCGAAACAACCTCGTTGGCCTCGCCTTCAGGCAAGGCAGCCAGCACATCCACCCGCGATCCGCAGCCAGACATCAACAACGCCAGCGCCACCGCGCACAACCAGGGTATCGCGACCGCCGCCCTTGCGAAACGAGAGGGACGGAGCATCAGTTCATCCTGACCAGCGCGTCGAGGTTTTGCGTGGACTTGGTGATCCCTTTGCCCACGACCTCGTACTGCACCGACAGCGCCAGCAGATCGCTCTGCAGCCGCAGCATGTTAACCATGTCGGGCCGCTCGGCCACCGCATCCAGCCGCGCCGAAACGCCGCGCCACTTATCTGAGAATGTATCGGCCTGGATTCTGAGGCCGGACAGAATACGGCTGCCCAGCGTGTCCGCCTGCGCGGCGGGTTGCAGCACCTGCTGCAGCAACTGCCCCGCGCCTGCATCGGCGTCCGGGGCGACTCCAGCGCGCGGCTCGCTCATCGCTGCGGCGAAGCGGGCGCTGGCTTGAACGGATGCGCCCGTGGGCGTAGCGGGACCGGCCGGTGCGACCGCGGCTGCGGCGGCCGCCCCCAGATTTGCGATTTCCATGATCGTTCTCTCAGTTCTTCACAGTAACGCCCAGCAGCGCGTTGGCCATTGTGGCGGCGTCAGTGCCTGACTGCGCCACCTGCCGTAGCAGCCTGACGCTTTCCGCGGTGCGTCCGGCCTGCTGCAACGCGACGCCGCGCCAGGCATCCAGCAGGTTGCGTTCCTGCCGCTCCATGTCTGACAGCGACGCCGCCTCCATCAGCGTCGCCGCGAAAGCCGGCTGGCCGGCGTTCATCCACGCCACGCCCAGCCCAATCCGGGGATAGGCTCGTAGCGGACGAAAACCTATCAGCGCGTTGAAGATGACCTCCGCGCGCGCCACATCTCCCTGCGCCGCGGCCAGGAATCCGACCTCGGTCAGCAGATGCGCGGCCTCGGTCGACAGCGAAATGCCGTCTGTATACGGGAGACGGGAACCGAATAGCTTCTCCACTGGGTTCAGGCCGCGAGCGGCGCCTGGGCCAGGTGCAGCAGCGCCTGCGCGCGCGCAGCCAGCTCCGGATGGAACGAGCCCTCCTCGACCTTGCGCAGCACCAACGTCAGCGTTTCCCGCGCCTCGGGAGCATGTCCGCCGGCCAGTTGGCATTCGGCCAGATGCAAGGTCGAGTCCGGGGATTCCGGAAACAACATCGCGTTGAGGTTGTAGATGGACGCAGCCTCGTCATGCCTTCCGGTCATGTGGAGACACAAGGCGAGGCCGGCCCAATAGTGTTTGTACGTCGGGCCGTACTGCGACAGAAACGCAAACACGGGCAGCGCTTTGGCGTACTGCCTCTGCACCACGTGGGCATAAGCGAGGCCGTAAATGATTTCCAGCTGGGGGCCGCTGAAGCGCCTGGATCCCGGCAGCGCATCCAGCCCCTGATGCAGCGCCTCTCCCAGCGCGCTGCGGCAAACTTGGTTCTTGCGAGTGGACATCATAGTCTCCAGAGAAGAGGCATCCGCCTCATACTTGCGTGCGCTTGCCGAGGTTGGCGGTGATCTGCGCCTTGCTGTCAAACATGCCGTTGATGGTCTGCGACACCTGCTGCATTGCGTCATCGATGGCCTGGATGATCTTCTTCATCTGCTCCATGCCGTCCTCCATCTCGGCCTGCAGCTTGACCGCCACGGCCGCCATCTTCTCCGACTCGGCGCGCGCGTGCTGGGCATCGCGGTCCAGCCCCGCCACCTTCAGGTCGTTGGCGCCCTTGGCCACGGAGAGGGAACCCTGCACGATCGCCGACGTCGCGCCCGTGATGGTCGTCGCCACTTTGACGATCGTATTGGCCGACGAGGCGCCGCCAGTCACCACGCCCGACACGATTCCTACCGTCAACGCGGTCGCCATGCCGACGATCATGCCCGCCAGGGCCACGGTGTTGGCATCCGCGCCGGCCAATTCCGCAATCCCGGTCGCCAGGGTTCCCAGCAGCGACGGGTCCACCACCAGCACCGCGGGCATCAGGATGGCCATCGCGCCCGCCGCGATCTTGCCGATGCGCTCGGCCGTGTCGGCGTCCACCCCCATGGCCTCCAGCGTCTTTCCCACCATGGTCACCACCAGGTTGCTGATGCTGATTTCGGGCCCCCCGCATTCCTTCGATATCTGGTCGGCCAATGAGATACTTGCTCCCACCAACGCCATCACCGCCACCGCCATCAGTGGCGAACTCAATCCGCCCGTCAGACCAGTAGCCCCCGCGGCGACCGCCACGAACACCGCGGCGGCGATGGTGGCCACGATCTTGCCGATCCAGCCGAATATCTTGCTTGCGAGGCTCTGATTCTTGGCCTCGTTGCATTTCTCGATCCATTCCTCGAGCTTCTTCATCTGCGCCTCGCTGACCTGCTCCTTCTTGATCTGACTGGTCTTTACGCCCTGCTTGGCCGTGGCCAGCTGCGCGTCCTGGTTCTTGCCGGTCCAGACGCGCAGGAAGGCAGCGAAGTCATCCTCGGTAAGTGGCATCGTCGAACGCTCCAGTACCGGCGCTCCATCCGCCTTGATGACACCGGCGCCGTTGCCAGCGGGCAGCGTGCCCAGCAGCTGGGCTAGTTGCGCGCCGGTCAACGGCGTCGCGGCCGTCTCATTCGGCGGAATGTCCTTGCCCGCCACGGGCGGCTTGTCTCCCGTCCAGAGCGGTGCGGGAGACGGTAAGGAGGTAGTAGTCAGGGGAGTTGCCATTTGACGGCTCCAGGTTGGCTTTCGCGTTTCAAATATTGCGGGCGATGGCGCGATTGGCTTCGACGTTGGACTGATCAATGGCACTCAGCTTGTCGCGTATGTCCCGCGCAGTGTCCAGCCGTTCCGCGGCAGTCTGCCGGGCGTTCTCGGCCTGACTGTCGAATGCAGTCTTGGCGGCTTCCAGACGCTGCTTGAGTGCCTCCTCCATGGCGGCATCATGATCTTCCCGCGCACTCACCATACCGCCCGCGCCGGCGAGGACCTGGGCCGAGCCCTGGCTGGCGCTGTTCGCCATGGTTCCGCGGTATGAATAGCCCTGCGCAGCGGCATCGTAGTGTTTGGCCTGCGCTTTCAACATTCGGCTCTGCGGATCGCCCTTGGCGACCTCGGCCGCATCCTGGCTCTTTTTCGCGCCCTCGGCGGACTGCTTGGCGCCCTTGATGCCCAGCACCCCGCCAGCGATTCCGCCGCCGACCTGCACGGCGCCGCCGCCGATCTGCATCGCCGCCGACACCATGGCGCCGCTGTAGCGCTCGTCGGCCGCGCTCTTGATCTGTTCCGACGCGGCAATCCCCATGTCCACGGCATTTTGCGTTGCGGCATTGGCGAGCAATTTCTTCGATTCTCGATCGGCAACCTGGATCTGGTGAAACAGCCTCATGACTTCGGTCAAATCCGTTTCCGCCATGCCCGGCGTAAAACCGTCCAGTACCCGAGCCGTTGCGCTTACCTCCGCGGCGCCGCTCTGCTGTGGCGGCGGCAGATTCACACTGGCCATGCCGCCGAGGCCGGCGGGCGCTGCCTGGACAGCGGCGGCCACCAGCGCGGCATCGGTTGCCGATGCGCCGGGCGATACAGGAACGGGCGTTGCGTCGTCGATGGAACGATCACCACCCGTCATCACTATCGTGTTGGATATTTGTACGCTCATTTCGCTATCGTCCTAACTGTGGCCCAAATGATTCAATAACTTCCTTGCATGCGTCGCAACCTCCTCGTGCTTGTCCTCGACACACAATGACAGGCACAGTTCCAGCGTCTCCACCGCCGCGTCGCGCCGCTTCAGTTCCAACAGGCATTGCGCGCTGTACAGCAACGGGCGCGGATCGTCGAGCAACAACGCGGCAGCCGCCATGTACTGGGTCAAGGCATCCTCCTGCCGCCCGATCATCTTCGCCGCGCCGCCCAGCGCCATCAGGTATCGAGGCTCCAGGTGGTCATGCATCACGAGCAAGGAAAAAGTGCGAAAAGCCTTGGAGTACTGCCCCAACTCGTAGTCACGCAGGCCGGTCACGTAGAGCGCTTCGCATTCGCGCGGGGTGATCTCCCGCTGGCCGGCCAGCGTGCCACCGCGCCTGAGATGCATGCCGAATGCCAAAGTCTGCGCGTGCAGGGATTCCCAGGTCATCGTTTCGGTGGTGTCGGTGGACGTGGTCATGTCGCGGATTCCATCAGTATGTGTCTCGATTCGGTCATGAGAGCATTCAGATCATGAGACGGCGGCCGGGCCGGCCCCGGGGCGCCGTCCCCGCCGGCGCGCTGGCATGATCCAGGCGCAGCTTCTCCTGCGCCACCTCCGCCTCCACGTCGGCCAGATCCTGCTGAAACGCCAGCCGCGCCCGTTCGGCGACGTCGGCGGGGCAGGCCGGCCCCAACCCGGCGGCAGGGTCCGCGCCCCCCCATTCCCGCCTGAGGCGCTGTTGTTCGACCGTCATGCTCTCCACTTGCTCGAGCAATGCGCGTGACGCGCCGATCAGATCCTGAGTATGGTGATTTCGCATCACGCAGCGCTCCTTTTCTCAGGTTTCAGCGCATGTTGCCGATGATCGACGAGCGGCTGTCCTGCATCTTCTTGATGAAATTCGTCATCACGTCAAACGCCTCATTACGCTTATTGCTCAGTGATTGCAGCCTGAGCATGTCCATCTGTTGCGTGCTGTTGAGCGAATCGACCTGGGATTGCAGAATGGTCTGCGCGGCCTTTACCTCTCCCAACGTCCGGTCCCCGTTGAAGACAGCCGATCCGGTGATCCTGCTACCGTCCGGGAGCTGCCCCGTGCCCGAGGGCCATTGGTCGAACTGGGTAATACCCGCATCCTGCAGCGCCTGGTTCAGCGGCTTCTCAAACCGGTCGACCTTGTCCTGGTTCCAGTCCTTGATCGTCGCATCGCTGTCCCCATCCTTGGGGTACTGCGCCAGCACCGCGTTCAATGCCGCCAGCGCCGCGTTCAGTTTCTGCGCCTGGTCGTTCTTGCTCTGCACCTGCTTGATCTGCATCGTCAGCTGCGTGTCCAACAAACGCGTGCGTTCCCCCTGCACCATGAGCAAGGCGGTTTCGATGTCACTTTCAGGAATCAGGGCAACCACCGATCCTGAACCAGATGTTGCTGCGACGGGCATGTGTTTCTCCTGGAATGGTCTGGGATACCCGGCTTGTGTGACCAGTCGAGGCATCCAGTTCCCCGCGCCGGCGCTTTTTTTCCGATGGCGCCATGGAACCCCTGCGTCGTTGCGTGTTACTACCGCAAGCCGGTCAACAGCGCTGCCGTGCTCCCGACCACGCTCTCCGTGCCTACGCCAACCAGATCGCCCATGTCCCAGCCCAGCCCCGTCCTGCCCTCGGCCTCGTTCGCCAATTTCCGGCCACCGGTATCAACCCCGGCGGGAACCGCGGGCCCGGCGCCAGCCATGGACGACAACGGTCAGTTCAGCTTGGCGTCCGGAGCCGAAGAGATCACGCTGCACATGCAGCACAAAGTAGAGGAACGCCACCACAGCGAACGCAAGGTCGGCGCCGAGAAGAACCCGCGCCGGGTCTCGGACGCGGAGATCATCGATCTCAACCAGCACGCCCACGAACCCGACACGCATGCCCGCCTGATGGAACTGACCCGGCACCTGTTGTCTGGCCGCGAAGGGCCGCGCAAGCTGGTGAGCCAGGGGTTCTCCGACGTCACCCAGCAGTACTTGGCCCTGCAGTACGCGCTGCGTCATGGGGAAGATCACGACGGGAATGCCGAAGTTCTGCAGGAGCTGCGCGATGCCTTGGCGGACATGGAAGTCGAACATGGCCCCCGTATCCGCGCGGGCATCAACACGCTGCCGGCCGCCGGCGCCTTTGCCAGCGGGCCGAAAGAGACCTGGGGCTTTGTCGACACGTATCGGGACATCGTCCTGGGCGAGAAATCTTTGGCCCAGACCCTGAAGCTGGCGCTGGAACGGTTCGGCGGCAACGATATCGACCGCGCCGTACGCCAATTGGCAAACGCGCTCGGGTTCGACCTCGCCGCGACGGAGCAGTCCGTCTCGCGCGAACGCCTGACCATGCTGGTTTCGGATCTGTACCAGCTGCAGGTGGCCGTCACGGTGCTGGAAGACTGCGCGCAGGTCGGCGCCCGCATGGCCGATATCGGCTATGACGGCCTGGACAAGAATGTGTTGATGCACGATGTCGTGGGCCTGAGCGCCAGCCGATGGCTCGATGCCGACAGCGTCGGCCTGTTGGCCCAGAAGCGCGGCATCGTCCCCCTGGATCACCGCTTCATCTTCCTGCGTGGCGTGCAGCAGATCATCAAGGATCTGCCCGTCCAGGTTTACCCGGATATCGATACCCGCAACGCCGTCCTCGGCGCGTTCCAGGCCCGATTCGATCTCGATGCCGCCGAAGAGGACCAGGCATGAATCCGGCGGCCGCGCTGCGTGAATTCGCCGACGCGCTACGCCTGCCGGAGTGCCGGCCGGACGCGCACGGCGAATGCCAGATTCCGCTGGATGACGGCCACAGGCTCGGATTGCGCGAGCAGCCGGGCATGCTGCTGCTCCATGTTGCGCGGCCATTGGACGCCGATGCCATTGCCGTCTACGCCCAGGCCTGCAAGCGGGTCTGTTGCGCCCCGCTGCGCGAAGACACCCTGCAGATCGCCTTGCGCCGGCACGAGCACCGGTACTGGCTGGTGGCCCTGCTTCGGGTGCCGGAAGAAGAACTCTCGGCGCCACGCCTCGTCCGCGCCTACACCAACCTGCGAGCCTGGCTCGAGCAGATCTGAGCTGACGCATTCCCCCAGGAGCCCTGATGACCGATATCTCTTTCAACAATTCCCTCCGGCTGGACCGCGGCCTGGACGGGATCAGCTACCAGGCCCGGGGAGAGATCCAGCAATCCCTGCCCGACAGGCGCGAACTGGCACCGACCGAGGGCAATGCCAGGAACCGCCTGCAACAGCTGCTGGCCGCGCCCAACATCGGCGCTTTCCTGGGAGATGCCTTGCGCCCTGTCCTGTCCGACGCGAGCCTGCTCGCACCGGTCCGCTTTCGCCGGGAGCTGCACATTGCCTGCGCGGCGCTGAGCGCAGCCTCGCCTGTCGACAAGGAGCAGGCGAGCACGTTACGGCGCGCCGTGCGCACGTTGAGCGATGATCTGGCCCTGCGGGACCTGATTTCCACCTACCGCAACGCGCTGCACCAAGGATGACTCCCGCCGCTACCTTGACCGCGGCGTCGCGCGAACTGCTCTCGCTGCTGGCCTTCATCTACATGGAGAACAACCGCCCGGAAAAGGCCGCCGCGCTGCTGTCCGCCCTGGAAGCCATGAATGCGGGCGACCCGCGCTCGCGCTGTACGCTGGCGCTGGCGGAGTTGCGCGCGGGCAAGCCGGGCCAGGCCTTGAAAACGCTCGAAACGCTGGCCCTGCGGGACCCTCCCTCCGCGGCCTTTCACCTGATCCGGGCCGGCTGCCTGCACGAGCTGCATCAGCCGGCTGAAGCCGCCGCGGCCATGCGTGCCTATCTGGCGCTACGCCGCCAGGAAAGTGCGGCCGGGCAGCGAGGCGCCGCGCATGTATAAGCTGCTCAACCGCGGGATCGCCGCTGTCACCAGCCGCAACGACATCATTCTCGCGGTGGTCATCGTGGCGATCATCTTCATGATGATCCTGCCGCTGCCCACGCTGCTGGTCGATGCGCTGATCGGCGTCAACATGACCCTGTCCGCCATCTTGCTGATGGTGGCCATGTATCTGCCATCGCCGCTGGCGTTCTCGTCGTTTCCCTCCGTGTTGCTGGTAACGACCCTGTTCCGCCTGGGCATTTCCATCGCTACCACCCGCCTGATCCTGCTGCAGGGCGATGCCGGCCATATCATCGAGACCTTCGGCAATTTCGTCGTCGGCGGCAATCTCATCGTCGGCCTGGTGGTGTTCCTGATCCTCACCATCGTGCAGTTCGTGGTCATCACGAAGGGCGCGGAGCGCGTGGCGGAAGTCGCGGCGCGTTTCTCCCTGGACGCGATGCCCGGCAAACAAATGTCCATCGACGCGGACTTGCGCGCCGGCACGATAGACATGGAGCAGGCCCGCAAGCGCCGCAACCTGGTGGAAAAGGAAAGCCAGCTGTACGGCGCCATGGATGGCGCCATGAAGTTCGTCAAGGGGGACGCCATCGCCGGCCTGATCATCGTGGCGGTGAACCTGCTGGGCGGCATCATGATCGGCACGCTGCAGCGCGGCATGAGCGCCGGCCAGGCGGTGCAGGTGTACTCCATTCTGACCATCGGCGATGGCCTGATCGCGCAGATCCCGGCGCTGTTCATCGCCATCTGCGCCGGCATCATTGTCACGCGCGTGCAGTCGGACGAAGGCGGTCCGTCCAACGTCGGCCGGGACATCGGCGCCCAGGTCCTGGCCCAGCCGCGCGCGCTGCTCATCGCCGCCGTGATCGCCGTGGGCATGGGCCTGATTCCCGGCATGCCTACCGTGATATTCGGCGGCCTGGCGCTGGGCGTGGGCACCGTCGGCTTCGTGCTGCTGCGCTCCACCCGCAAGGTAGTGGACGAAAAGACCGGCGCCATTACCGAGATCTCCGCGTTGGCGCCTGCCGGGCCGCCGGCGGAAAAGCCCCGCAAGGACGGCAGCGCGGAATTCGCGCCTTCCGTGCCATTGATGCTGGACGTGGAGGCCGGCTTGCAGCAGAGCTTTGACGCCGGCACGCTGGACGAGGAACTGATGAAAATCCGGCGTGCGCTGTACTTCGACCTGGGTGTGCCATTTCCCGGCATCCAACTGCGCTTCAACGAAACGCTGGAGGAAGGCAGCTACACCATCTTGCTGGCGGAGGTACCCGTCTCCGAGGGCCGGCTGCGCCCCGGCCACGTATTGGCCCGCGACACGGAAGCCCACTTGCAGGCGCTGCAAGTCCCCTACGACGCCCAGAAGCGTTTCCTGCCGGATCTGGCCACCTTGTGGGTGGAGCAGTCGCTGGCGAAAACCCTGCATGACGCGGGCGTGCCGACGCTGGACAGCGGCCAGATCCTGGCGTGGCACCTGGCTTTCGTACTGAAAAAGTACTCCTCGGACTTCATCGGCATCCAGGAGACCCGCTTTCTGCTGACGGCCATGGAAGAACGCTTCCCGGAGCTCGTCAAGGAGGCCGGCCGCGTCATGCCGGTGCAGAAGGTCGCCGAGGTCTTGCAGCGCCTGGTGTCCGAGGACATCTCGGTGCGCAATCTGCGTTCGGTGCTGGAGGCGCTGATCGAGTGGGGACAAAAGGAGAAGGACTCCGTGCTGCTGACCGAGTACGTGCGCATCGCGCTCAAGCGCCACATCAGCTACAAGTATTCAAACGGCCAGAACATCCTGCCGGCCTACCTGCTGGCGCCCAATGTCGAGGAAACGCTGCGCAACGCCATCCGCCAGACCTCGGGCGGCAGCTACCTGGCCCTGGATCCCGCCATCGGCAAGTCACTGGTCGAGAACATCAAGAATATCGCCGGCGACCTGGCCAGCGCCGTGCAAAAGCCGGTCATGCTCACCTCCATGGACATCCGGCGCTACCTGCGCAAGATGATCGAACAGGACCTCTATGAATTGCCGGTGCTGTCCTACCAGGAGCTGACCCCGGAAATCAATGTACAGCCTCTGGCGCGGGTGGACCTGTGAACATGCCCGCCTGGGAACTACGTGTGCTCTCCGGCATCCACCAGCACGCCCACGCGCCCATCGCCGACGGCGCCTTGATCGGCGCCGATCCCGAATGCGATATCGTGCTGGCCGATGCCGGCATCGCGTCGCACATGGCGCGCGTGCGCATCAATGCCACCACCTGGATGCTGGCGCCGGTGGCGCCTGACGGCGACGGCGGCCCAGCCGCGGAGCGGCGTTTCGGCGAACCCGGGCTGCTGGGTCCGGTCTGGCTGGCGCTGGACGCGCCCGAGGCGCCCTGGATCGACGCGCCCGTTGCCGAGCCGCGGGCCAACCCCGATACGCCGCCGGCGCAGGCGGAACCCGATAGCATCGTTGCGCCGGCGGCCGACAGCCCGCCCCCCTCCGCTCCCGCGCCTGCACGCCGGACCCGGGAAGCGCTGTACGTCTATGGCGGCATGGTCTCCATGCTGATGCTCAGCCTGGCCGGCCTGTCCTTTCTGCTGCCGCCGCAGCAGCAGCGGCTGGCGCAGGCCGATGCGCAGCAGCTGGCCATAGACGCTTCCTTGCCGGAAATCATGCGCGTCCTGGAGCGGCTGGGCCTGTCCCAGCGGCTGAACGTGACCCGCCGCCCTGACCGTAGCATCGTCGTGACAGGCTGGTTGCGCGACGCCGCGGAACAGGACGCGCTGGCGGCGGCGTTATCGAAAATCTGGCCCATGCCGGCCTTGCGCGTCACCAACGAGGCCGACATGCAGGCGACGGCGGAACAGGTCCTCAAAGCCTATCCGCTGCGCTATCAGACGCGTTACGAGGGCGATGGACGGGTTGCCGTGCGCGGGGTTGCGCCGGATGCGCAACAGCGCGCGCGCGTCGGCGATGCGCTGCGCGGCGCCTTGCCCGGTCTGCGCTTCGATCTGACCGAGGTGGAGCTGGCTGACGAGACCGCCGCCCGCCTCGCCTCGGCCGCGGCCGACGCCGGATTGCCCAGCCTGGACATGGCCTGGAACGGCGTCCGCCTGGAAGTCTCTCCACCCGATGATGCCGGGCAAACGAAAAAACTGGCCGCGGTCATCGACGCCTTCAACGCCGCCCGATTTCAGATCGCGTTCCTGCAAGCCCGGCCGGAACGGCCTGCCCCCAAGCGCGCCATTGTCACGTCGGTGCCGTTCCAGATACGCAGCGTCATGGGCGGCGCGCAGCCCTTCATCGTGCTGGGCGACGGCAGCAAGCTCACACCGGGCGGCATCTATCAGCAGTACAAGCTGGTGTCCATCGAGAATGGCACCGTGACCTTCGACGGCCCCGCCTATGCGGTAATCAGCCGCTGAACCCCACCGGTAGATCCCCCACTTCGCGCACATCCCGGAGATTCCATGAGCCACTCCCCGCCCCGCGTCACCGAACTGGAGCAGCGCCTGGCCGGCGCCGAAGGGGAGACCTTGCGCGACGCGCTCGTCAAAAAGCTGGAAGTCCTGGAGGACGCCTACCGCCGCCTGGCAGCCACGGGGCTGTCCCGCGCCGACCTGTTGCTCTGCCTGGCCGCCGCCGAGGCGGCGGCCAGCGCAATAGCAGTGCTCGGCCGGTATCCGGTCTGCACCGATGTACCACCCGCGGCCGGGTTCTTGCACTGAACCGCGGTTTTCCCACTCTGCAAGCACAAGGAACAACAATGGCGACAATAGACATGGGCCAGGGCGGCCTGACCAACGATTTTCTGAATTCAACCGTGTTTCAAGGCATCCAGAAGCAGGAGGACAAACTGAAAACCACGATGTCGTCGATGGCCTCGGCCAGCGATGGCAATCTTACGCCGACGCAAATGCTGGCCATGCAGCAACAGGTGCAGCAATGGAGCATCATGATCGACATCCAGAGCACCATCACCAAGCAGCTTGCCGAGTCCGCCAAATCGGTCGTGCAGAAGTCAGGTTGATCGGGATCGGATCATCCAGCGCAGGAGAAGCGCGCCTTGCGGCGCGCTTCTCTTTTCTCATGGCCTGGCGCCCGATGCGCCGGCAGGAAGCCGGCATGCTGGAGATTGGCGAACACTACGATTGCGGACGTTTTCCCAATACCACGTCTTCCAGTGTCATAAGCATCTGATGCACCTGTCTGTGCTCTTCGCCGTACAAGAACTGGAGGTGTTTGGCCAGCTGCGGGCTCTGCGAGAGCCGCTGTTCCTCCCTGAGCTGCAAGGACGTCCGCAATGCCGCCTTCGTCTCCGACGAGGCCTGCCTGACCGCCGCCCTGATGAAGTCCGCATCCGACGTGGTGCCGACCTTCGATCTCATCCCTGCCACGAACTTCTCGATGGTCTGCTCTATTTTAAAGTGCTCCACGATTTTCGGCCCTCCCCCCTCGCGGGACCTGGGAAAAAGGCCTAGCGCCTCTCCCAGGCGGCTGGGTGCGATTTGCGCATTGGCCCGGTCCTGGACGCACTGGGTCACAAGGCCGAGCAACTGATCGGCTGCGCCGTGCAAATGCTGCGGCAGCGTTTGCCTCAGCATGCCTCCAAGGTCCTTGGCCTGCAGCATGCCCTGGCCCAGCGCCTCGAACTCATCGTTGCGCAAGCCCATCGATCTGGACCCGTAGGATTGCGGCTCGGCTATTCGGGCCAGCAATTTTTCGATCACCTCGCCCCGCTGCATTCCTCCATTGCCAGCCAAGGTCTGGGCACGCTCCAACACGCGCCTGGCCTGCCCTGAAAGCTCCGCCGGGAACCGCGGCCCGTCATGAGGTCGCGTCAACATCCCCAGGAAATCACCCAAGTCCGAGGTCAGCTTGCGCGTCTGCTCTCTGGCAGTCTTTTCCGCCCGCGCCGACGGCGAGAGCATGACGGCATCGCGCAGCAATGTCAGACCTCGAAAAACAGTGCCGCCGAATGTCGTCTTGACCCTGGGCGTTGCGGCCTGCCCAAGGGAGCACGCCAGGTTGCCCACCGTGCCCAAGCCGGACTTGACCTCCTGCCTGGCCAGAATGTCGCCCAGGTTCGGCATTTGCGCTCGGTTGAGGCTGAGTGTGTTGACGGTCATGACGGATGTCTCCTGTTCTCATTGCGGAATATGGCCAATACGCTTGCGTATCGAAGGGCCTTGAACCCTTACTCATTGGATAGCAAACCGGCGTCCGAGCCGCTGTTCGTCCCTGTCGGGTCCGCGACGTTGTCCTGCTCTTTCCACACATCGGGGGAACTGGGCTTGGGACAGGCCAATGGCGAATCGACCGTTGCCATAGCGCTGGCCTGGGCCGGCAACGGATACGTCTGGCCGGAAGGCGCCGCGGCTGCTGGCCTGCCTTCCGCCTTCGCCTGGGCCGCTTTGATCAGCGCGGCCAAAACAGCTCTTTGCGCCAGCCCCAGGATCGATTCCCGCGTCGTCATACGACGCAGATGACGAAAACCGTAGACAACCGCCTTGCAATCATCGGTGGTCATACGTCCAACATGCATAGCGACGCAGTCCTGCAAAGCCGTGGCTGTTCCGAGCACTCTCATATCCAGGCCCGCCAACTTGTTCAACGTCTTCTGGATACTCTTCACGTGAGCGTCATCATGCTTGGCCAACGCGATCTTTCCGCAAACATCTCCCAGGTATTTCCGCGCGGCAAGGCACTGCCCTCGCAGATTTTCATAGGACAGGTGGGTCCTGGAGCTGAATGCAACTGACAGCAAGGCCCGGAATTTGATGGTCATTCGTTCGCGTAGCGGCGGCGTCCGCGCCGGCCGGGATCCGGTGGCGTACAAATTGAGATTGCCGATCTTTCCCATTGGCCCCAATCGATAGTTTCGATCGGCCAGAATAGTCAGTTCCACATTCTTGAATGACACGCCGAGGTTCATGGATGCCTTGGAGCCTGCGGATCTTATATTAAGACTGGGCTTTATCTCGACTACCTGAAGCTTCGTCTGACCTCGAAGCGCTAACGATCATCGACGCCATTAAGCCTGGAATTTGCGGACTCTTTATGGAAGGATTGCTTACTCTCATTGGGCAGCAATTTCGATTCGAGATCTTTGAGTTCCGGTAGCTTAAGCATATTTTTTGTTTTGAATATTCCATCAGGATTTTGAGTCGGCGTCTGTATGGTCTTTTTTTATTTCGCCCCCACCGCGATGGAATCCTCTTGCAACTGTTGTGTAGACGACTCGCCCGTTGAGACTGCTTTTGAATAATTTGGCACCAACGATTCCGAGCGGGAGGAATCAACCATCTCGGGATCGGATTCCACCGAGGGACTCGTCGTTGGCGGGGAGTCACCGTCACTTAACAGCGCAGAGCTGCTGGGTGCAGCATAAAGACCATTCGATAATGAAGGTGCCGGGGCGGAAGTACTAACAGGAGGAGTATGGGCAGGAACACTAGGAGGATGCCCTCTATCCACAATACTATCCTTCATCATCTTTAAGATTATCTTTTGATCAGCGCTAACACTATCATCCAGGTCTATTTTTTTGGAAACATCTCGCAATTTCGGCCAAACCGTGTTCTGGTCAAAATATTCCATGCGGCGTACGGACGAGTTCAATTCCGCGTGGAACTCACTTTCGTCTAGGCCCTCGTCTTTTCGTATAGCCACCAATTTATCCAACACACGCTTCAGATCCGATAGGTATTCGCGTCCCTCCGGGTCTTTGCATGTGAGTCCGTAGAAGTTTCCCACATAGATACGCACCTTATTTTTTTTCGCGGACCTTTTAATCTCATCACGCCGATTCTTCGGGCTCAGCACCGTCCGTTTGAAGGCAATCAGCGTACAGATACCGCGCATGAAAAA